>NZ_JBVIYZ010000008.1:0-330238 GCF_055592085.1 Streptomyces sp. NPDC041135 | reverse complement strand
TGCGTTTCCGACTCTATCAGATCTTTTCTCGACCCGATTTCCTCGGCGCTTTCCAGGTTTCCGCTCTCGCGTTTCCCTTTCCGGCGGTTCCGACTCTATCAGATCCTTTCGGGCCTGACTCCCAGTCAGCGGGCTTTGTCTTCCCGGCCGTTGGGCCGTTCCGACGTCTCAAACCTTAGCCGATCCGTCCGGCGATTCCCAATCGGGCCGCCGGTCGCCCATTCGAATTCCATTCGGGCGCGCCGAAATAGAACCCTGCGAAGGGGATCATGCTGGTGGTTTGGTGCCGCTCGTGCGGCCGAGGTGCTGTCGCAGAACCGTTACGGCCCCGCGGCAACCCGAAGAACTCTACGGATCGGGACAGGGCGTGTCAACCACCCCCTGTCAAGATCTTTGATGGCGCACGTCAGTCCAGGTCGGAGAGCCGGCCGCCCGCGTCCGGCTGGGCGTGCTCCACCCGGCGCAGCAGTCTGGTCAGCACCTCGCCGAGGGCGCTGCGCTCGTCCTGGGTGAGGTCCTGGAGGAGGTCGTCCTCGAAGACGGTGGCCAGGCGCATCGCCTCCAGCCACTTCTCGCGGCCCTCGGAGGTCAGCTCCACGATCACCCGGACGCGGTTGGACTCGTCGCGCTCCCGGGTGACCAGCCCTTCGGTGACCATGCGGTCGATCCGGTGGGTCATCGCGGCCGGCGTGAGGCCGAGGCGCTTGGCGAGTTCGCCGGGGCCCATCCGGTAGGGGGCGCCGGAGAGGACGAGGGCCTTGAGGACCTCCCAGTCCGCGCTGCTGATGCCGAGGGCAGCGGTCTGGCGGCCGTAGGCGACGTTCATCCGGCGGTTCAGGCGGGAGAGCGCCGAGACGATCTTCTCGACCTGGGGGTCGAGGTCCTGGAACTCGCGCTGGTAGGCGGCGATCTGCTCTTCGAGTGTCGGCTCGCTGCCGCTGCCGGTGCCGACCGGGGTGTCGCCCATGGACGCCAGTATCGCACGGGGCCGCTTGGCGTTGAAGTCCTTCTATGTGTACTCTTTAGCTTCGAAGTTTAGGTTCGAAGTGTTCAGAACTAACTAGTGGAAGAGGTGAACGTGACCAGGGCGATGGGCGCAGCGATGCGCCGGATCCACGTGGGCAACGCACTCAGCGCGTTCGGGCTCGGCTTCACGGTCCCCTACCTGTACGTCTACGTGGCGCAGGTGCGGGGTCTGGGAGCCATGACGGCGGGGACGGTCCTCGCCGTCTTCGCGGTGGCCGCGCTGATCGTGCTGCCGTTCGCCGGCCGGGCGATCGTGCGCCGCGGCCCGCTGCCGGTGCTGCTCGCCGCCCTGGTCCTGGCCGCGCTGGGGGCGCTGAGCCTGGGACTCGCGGGGGGCGCGGCCGCCGTCCTGGCGTCGGCGGCGGCGCTGGGGGCCGGGCAGGCCGTGATGCAGCCGGCGCTGGCGACGATGATCGTGGACTGCTCGTCGGCGGAGACGCGGTCGCGGGCGTTCGCGACGCAGTTCTTCCTGCAGAACCTCGGTCTCGGGGCCGGCGGGCTCATCGGCGGTCATCTGGTCGACGTCACCCGGGTCTCCTCCTTCACGCTGCTGTTCGCGATCGAGGCGGCGATGTTCCTGCTGCTGGTCGTGCTGATGTCGACGGTGCGGATGCCGCACTCGCCGCGCATCGAGGAGGCGCCGGCCGGCACGGGCCGGGGCAGCTGGCGGCGGCTGCTGTCGAATCGGGCGATGGTGCAGCTGTGCGTGCTGGGCTTCGTGCTGTTCTTCGCCTGCTACGGGCAGTTCGAGTCGGGTCTGAGCGCGTACGGCGTCGAGGCGGCGGGGATCTCCACCTCGGCGCTCGGTACCGCGCTGGCCGCGAACACGCTGATGATCGTGGTGGCGCAGTTCGCCGTGCTGAAGTTCGTCGAGCGGCGCCGGCGCTCCCGGGTGATCGCCGCGGTCGGGCTGATCTGGGCCGTGTCCTGGGTGGTGGCGGGGTACGCCGGGCTGGGCCACGGCAGCCGGGAGATGGCGACGGCCGCGTTCGTGTCGACGTACGCGCTGTTCGGGCTGGGTGAGGCGATGCTGTCGCCGACGCTGGCACCGCTGGTCGCCGATCTGGCGCCGGAGGGCATGGCCGGGCAGTACAACTCAGCGTTCGCGCTGGTCAAACAGTTGGCGCTGGCCGTCGGGCCGGCGGTGGGCGGGCCGCTGGGCGCCTCGCTGCCCGGGCCGTACGTCGTGACGTTCCTGCTGTTCTCGCTGGGGATCAGCGGCCTGGCGCTGCGGCTGGGGCGGCACCTGACCGCCGTCCAGGACCAGCCGTCGCTGGGGCGCAGCCGGGTGGTCACGCGGGGCGGGGCGGCCGCGGAGCAGGTGGCCGCGCAGGCGTGAGCCGGGGTCCGGGGCGGCCGTCACCTTCGGGTGGCGGCCGCTTCGTCGTGTTCCGGGCGGGTGCGGTCAGGGTCTGGCGCGGGGCAGGACGAACTCGCACCACACCGCTTTGCCGCCGCCCGGGGTTCTGCGGGATCCCCAGTTGGAGGCGATCGTGGCGACGATGGCGATGCCCCGGCCGGACTCGTCGCCCGGCTCGGCGCGGCGGCGCCGGGGCAGGTGGTCGTCGCCGTCGGTGACCTCGACGATGAGGCGGCGGTCGGTGCGGCGCAGCCGCAGGCGCATGGGCGGGGTGCCGTGCTGGAGGGAGTTGGCGACCAGCTCGCTGGTGGCGAGGACGCCGAGGTCGTGCAGGTCGGTGGGGAAACGCCAGCTGGTGAGGACGCCGGAGGCGAAGGCACGCGCGCGGGGGGCCGCTTCGACGCCGCCGAGGAGTTCGAGGGCGGCGTTGCGGAAGAGGTCGCCGTCGGGTCCTGTGCGGGAGGGGTGCTGGAGGACGAGGACGGCGACGTCGTCGTCGTGGTCGGCGGTGACGCCGGCGGAGCGGACCAGGCGGTCGCAGACGACCTGGGGGGTGCCGGTGGCGCCGGCCAGGGCGCGTTCCAGGGCGGCGATGCCCTCGTCGAGGTCCTCGTCGCGCCGCTCGACCAGACCGTCGGTGTAGAGCACGGCGGTGGAGCCGGGGCCGAGCGGGACGGAGCCGGAGGAGTGGATCCAGCCGCCGGTGCCGAGCGGGGGGCCGGTGGGTTCGTCGGCGCGCAGGACCGCGCCGCTCTCGTCGCGGACCAGGATGGGCAGGTGGCCCGCCGAGGCGTACACCAGGCGGCCCTCGTTGGGGTCGTGGACGGCGTACGCGCAGGTGGCGATCTGGTTGGCGTCGATCTCGGTGGCGAGGCCGTCGAGGAGCTGGAGCACCTCGTGCGGGGGCAGGTCGAGGCGGGCGTACGCGCGGACGGCGGTGCGCAGCTGGCCCATGACGGCCGCGGCCCGCACGCCCCGGCCCATGACGTCGCCGATGACCAGGGCGGTGCGGCCGCCGCCGAGGGTGATGACGTCGTACCAGTCGCCGCCGACGGCCGCCTCGGTGCCGCCGGGCTGGTAGGTGGCGGCGATGCGCAGGTCGTCGGGTTCCTCCAGCTCCTGGGGGAGCAGGGAGCGCTGGAGGGTGACGGCGGTCTCGCGCTGGCGGCGCTCGCTGGCGCGCAGCCGCTCGGCGGCCTCGGCGTGGTCGGTGACGTCGGTGGCGAACACCAGGACGGCGCCGCCGGCGCCGCCGGTGCCGTCGGCGCCCGTGCCGTTGCCGGCGACCGGGGTGCAGGTGAAGGTGTAGGAGCGGCCGTCGAGGGCCTTGCGGGACTTGAGGGTGCGGGACCTGCCGCTGCGCAGCACCTGGTCCAGGAGCGGGAGCAGGCCCAGTTCGGCGAGTTCGGGCAGGGCCTCGCGGGCGGGCGCGCCAGGGGAGCGGGCGCCGAAGGCGGCGGTGTAGGCGTCGTTGACGTAGGTGAGGCGGTGGTCGGGGCCGTGCAGGAGGGCGACGAGGGCCGGGACGCGGTCGAGGACGCCGCGCGCGGGGAGTTCGTCGACGGCGGGCACGGGCGCGGCGCCGTCGGTGCGCTGCTCGGCGCGGGCCGCGGGTACGGAGCCGTCCCCCCGCCGGTCCGCGGGGACCGCGTGCTCGGTCCGCGCTGTGGCGCGGCGCTGCGTTCCGGGGAGCCGGGCGCTCCAGCGCGTAAAGTTCACGGATCCTTGCCTCGTGTCGTCGTCGCCGGCCGGCTCCGGAACCGGCCGGGGTCCGGGGTCGTGCCCCGGGTGGTGCGGTGCTCGGGAAGGAGCGTCGTGGGGCCGGCGGGCGGGCGGGTGCCCGTCCGGGGTCGTGGGGCAGTCTGGCAGGGTGGCGGGCCGTGGCGACATCTGTCGGACGCCGGGGCGGTGCGCCGAGTTCCCGCCTCCCCTCAGGACGACCCGTTCGGGTTGTCCGAGGGGTTGTGCGGAGGTCGCCCACCGGCCGCGAGTTCGAATTCCGCCCTGGGGTGCTCGAGTGAGCCGAGGGAGACGATCTCCCGCTTGAAGAGTCCGGCGAGGGTCCATTCGGCGAGCACGCGGGCCTTGCGGTTGAAGGTGGGCACCCTGCTGAGGTGGTAGACGCGGTGCATGAACCAGGCAGGGTAGCCCTTCAGCTTGCGCCCGTAGACCTGGGCGACGCCCTTGTGCAGTCCGAGGGAGGCGACGGAACCGGCGTACGCGTGCGCGTACGTCTCCAGGGGCTCGCCGCGCAGGGCGTGGACGACGTTGTCACCGAGGACCTTGGCCTGGCGGACCGCGTGCTGGGCGTTGGGGGCGGTCTCGGTGCCGGGCCGCTCGGCGGTGACGTCGGGAACGGCGGCGGCGTCGCCCGCGGCCCACGCGTGGTCGACGCCGTCGACGCTCAGCTGGGCGGTGCATTTGAGGCGGCCGCGTCCGGTGAGCGGCAGGCCGGTGGCGGCGAGCAGCGGGTGGGGTCTGACGCCGGCGGTCCACACGAGCGTGCGGGTGGGGAAGCGCTGGCCGTCACTGAGCACGGCGACGCGGTCGGCGCAGGACTCCAGGCGGGTGTTCAGCAGCACCTGGACGTTGCGGCGGCGCAGCTCGGTGACGGTGTAGCGGCCCAGCTCCGCGCCGACCTCGGGCAGGATGCGGTCGGAGGCCTCCACGAGGATCCACTTCAGGTCCGCGGGACGGATGTTGTGGTAGTAGCGGGCGGCGTAGCGGGCCATGTCCTCGAGTTCGCCGAGCGCCTCGACCCCGGCGTAGCCGCCGCCGACGAAGACGAACGTCAGGGCGGCGTCGCGGACGGCGGGGTCGCGGGTGGAGGAGGCGATGTCCATCTGCTCGATGACGTGGTTGCGCAGTCCGATGGCCTCCTCGACCGTCTTGAAGCCGATGCCGTACTCGGCGAGGCCGGGGACGGGCAGGGTGCGGGAGACCGAGCCGGGGGCGAGGACGAGTTCGTCGTAGGCCAGCTGTTCGGCGGGGCCGCCCGCCTCGGTGGCGAGCGTGGAGAAGGTGGCGGTGCGCCGCGCGTGGTCGACGGCCGTCACCTCGCCGACGACGACGTGGCAGCGGTGCAGCACGCGGCGCAGCGGGACGACGACGTGACGTGGGGAGATGGAGCCGGCGGCCGCCTCGGGGAGGAACGGCTGATAGGTCATGTAGGGGTCGGGAGCGACGACCGTGACCTCGGCCGTCCCGCGCCTCAGCTCCTGTCTCAGATTCCGTTGCAGCCGCAGGGCCGTGTACATCCCGACGTAGCCGCCGCCGACAACGAGAATGCGCGCACGTTCCTTCACCGTCCCATGACGCACCCGACTCCGTTGTTTGTCCACAGCCCCGACAATTTGTGTGACTGGCGTCCAGGTGTGCGCGAGGCCGCCCGCGGTGCCGGATCCGACGGAGAAGGGGCAGGTCAGCGGGTGCGGGCGGGCGGTCGTGGGGGTGCGGAACCGGGACGTA
This sequence comes from Streptomyces sp. NPDC041135, assembly GCF_055592085.1. Lineage (NCBI taxonomy): Bacteria > Bacillati > Actinomycetota > Actinomycetes > Kitasatosporales > Streptomycetaceae > Streptomyces > Streptomyces sp. NPDC041135. The sequence goes on along the minus strand of NZ_JBVIYZ010000008.1, from coordinate 324,384 downwards.
CCCGCCTCGTACTCCGATCGAGGGGCGCTCCGTGCGGAACCTGCCCCTTCTGAATTGACCCCCTCTCAACTATGTTCGTGTGTCGACGGGGTGTAGGGGATGTGGTCGAACGGGTCCGCGACGGGCGGTCCCGGTCAGGACCGAACCCGTTCCGCGCACTCCGGAATCAGTGGCGGGGAGAGTCTCCGGGGGGAGACGTCATTAACCGGGGGAAACACTCATGCACATTCAGGACACGCATTGGTCGTCGGCGTCCGCCATCGCACCCGGTGGCGGCGTCGTGAGCGCGGCGGTGGGCAACGGACGCGGTGACGGGCCGCGTACGACACCGCTGCGGGTGGACGCACAGCGCAATCTCGAGCATGTGCTGCGTGCGGCGCGCGAGGTCTTCGGCGAGCTGGGCTACGGCGCGCCGATGGAGGACGTGGCGCGGCGGGCGCGGGTCGGCGTCGGCACGGTGTACCGGCGCTTTCCGAGCAAGGACGTCCTGGTCCGGCGGATAGCCGAGGAGGAGACCTCCCGGCTGACCGACCAGGCACGGGCGGCGCTCGGCCAGGAGGACGAGCCGTGGTCGGCGCTGTCGCGCTTCCTGCGCACGTCGGTGGCGTCGGGCGCGGGACGCCTGCTGCCGCCGCAGGTGCTGCGGGTCGGGGTCGCCGACGAGGACGAGGGCGGCGGTGAGCCGGCCAGGGTGCCGCAGCAGCGGTCGCAGCCGGGCGGTGGTGAACTGCGCCTGGTGACGCGGGAAGCGGACGCGGTCGCCGACGACGCGGGGGCGGCGGCGCTGCTCGACGTGGTCGGCCGGCTGGTGGAGCGGGCCCGGGAGGCGGGCGAGCTGCGGACGGACGTGTCGGTCGCCGACGTGCTGCTGGTGATCGCCACGGCGGCGCCCTCGCTGCCGGACGCGGCGCAGCAGGCGGCGGCGTCGTCGCGGTTGCTGGACATCCTCCTGGAGGGCCTGCGCTCCCGGCCGGCGTGACGGTGACACGCCCCGGCGCCGCCCGTGCCGGTGGCTCGGAGCCGCTGCCCTGCCGTGCCTGCCCTGCCTGCCGCGCCGTGTGCGCGGCGGGCCCGGCGGGTCCCGCGGGTGGTCCGTCGCGGGCCGGGGCGTCGTCCCCGTCCGGGTGAGGGCAGTGCCGGGCGGCGGGAAGTGCGCTCGGACGAGTGGAGTGCGCCGGCTCCGGGCCCCGGACGGCGGCCCGTGTGGCACGCTGACGCGGTGATGGGGTCGGGTCGGGCTGGGCTGGCGTCGGGGGCTTTCCGCGATGGGCGTTGACGGGTGGGACGAGTCACGCGGTGACGGCGACACGGCGGCCGGGCCGGTCCCGCCCCAGCCGCCGGACCCGCCCCAGGTGCCGGGCCAGGCGAGCCGGGCCCGGGTGCCCGCGTCCGCCGGACCGGCCGAGGGCGGAGTGCCCGCCCAGCGCGGGGGCAGCGTGCTGCCGACGCCCCGGGCGACCCCGTCGGCCGACGGCGCGCTGATCGAACGGATGCGCGCCGGGGACGACTCCGCCTACGCGGAGCTGTACCGCCGGCACGCGGACGCGGTGCGCCGCTACGCCCGCACCTGCTGCCGGGACGGCCACACGGCGGACGACCTGACCGCCGAGGTGTTCGCTCGCATGCTCCAGGCGGTGCGCGGCGGCTCGGGGCCCGAACACGCCGTACGCGCCTATCTGCTCACCTCCGTGCGCCGGGTCGCCGCGCACTGGACGAAGTCGGCCCGGCGCGAGCAACTCGTCGACGACTTCGCGGTGTTCGCCGCGCAGGCCGCCCGCGCCTCGGAGGTGCCCCGCGACGGCACCCTCGAGATGGGCGCCGAGGTGCGCGCGCTGCACGAGGCCGAGCAGTCGATGGCGATGCGCGCCTTCCGCTCGCTGCCGGAGCGCTGGCAGGCGGTGCTGTGGCACACCGAGGTGGAGGACGAGTCGCCGAGCGAGGTGGCGGTGCTGTTCGGGCTGGACGCCAACGGCACCCGGGTGCTCGCCAGCCGCGCCCGTGAGGGCCTGCGCCAGGCCTACCTCCAGGCCCACGTCAGCGACGCCCTGGCCGGCGACGAGGAGTGCGCCCGCTACGCCGACCAGCTCGGCACCTACGCCCGCCGCAAACTGCGCGTCCGCGCCGAACGCGGGCTGCGCAAACACCTGGCGGAGTGCGCCCGGTGCCGGCTGGCGGCCGCGCAGATCGAGGAGGTCGCGGGCGGCATCCCGGCGGTCGTGCCGGTCGCGGTCGTCGGCTGGTTCGGGGCCGCCGGGTACGCCAAGGCGCTCGGGATCGTCGCCGGGGGTGCCTCAGCGGGCGCGGGCGCCGCGGCCGCGGCCGGCGGCTCGTCCGGCGGCGCGGTCGGCGGTGCGGCGGCCTCGGAGGGGCTGGGGGCGCCGGTGAAGGCCGGTGTCGCGGCCGGGGTGGTCGCGGTGGCCGCCGCCGCGGTGGCGCTCGCCCTGATGAACGACAGCCGGCCGGCCAGGGAGGAGGCCGGGCCGGCGCCGTCACCGCCCGCGGTGCAGCCGCGGTCGCCGGCTCCCGTCCCGCCGGCCGGGCACGCCCCGGTACCGGTGGCCGCCGTGCCCGCGCCCGCCGGGCGGCCGGCCGACTCCCCGGCACCGACGCGGCCGCCCACGCCCACCGCCCCGCCGGGCGCCGCACCGGCCCCGGCCCCGGAACCGGTGCCCACACCCCGGCCGACGCCCACCCCCACCCCCAGCCCCACGCCGACTCCGCCACCCGCCACGCCCACGCCCACGCCCACGCCCACGCCCACGCCCCCGGCGCCCGCTCCCCCGCCCGCCCCGGTCGTCTACCGGTGGAGCGAGCTGCGCTACGACGTCACCGGTGACGGCACCGGGCCCGAGATGCGGCTCGCCGGGAGCAGCTGGGTGTGGCAGCGCCAGGGCCTGTCCGCCGGCGGCACGCGCTACCCGGACGGGGTGAGCGTCCACGGCGACTCCTCCGTCACCGTGGACCTCAACCGCCGGTGCACCGCCTACGACGCGCTGGCCGGCGTCGACGACCTGACCCTCGGCCTCGGCGCGGTCCGCTTCGAGGTCTACGCCGACGGGGTCCGGCTGTGGCGGTCCGGGACGGTAGGGGGAGGGGACGCCGCCGTACCCGTCCATGTGGACCTCACCGGGCGCAGGACGGTACGGCTGGTGGTCCGGCCGTACCAGGACCCGTTCGGCGCCGCGGCGCTCGCGGACTGGGCGGGGTCACGGTTCAGCTGCGCGTAGGCGTCCGGGCCGGGTCACCGGCCCGCGCCAGCTCCCGCAGTACGCCGTCCACGGACAGGGACGCTCCACGGGCGCGCTCGGCGGCGTAGCGGCCGGGGGACAGGGCGGCGCGGGCGGCGGCGGCGACCTCGGCGCACCGGGTGTGCTCGGGCTCGGGGCGCGGGTGGCCGTCCCGCCACCGGTCCGCCGCGGCCAGCAGCCGCACCGCGGCCGCCGGTTCGCCGCGCCGGGCCAGCAGCTGGGCCGCGACGTCCACGAGCGCCCCGGTGACCGTCTCGGCGCACCGCAGCTCCACGGCCTCGCGCAGCGCGTCCGCCACGATCGGCAGCCCCTGCCCCGGGCCCGACTCGGCGGCCGTGACGAGCGCGTCGATCCCGTGCAGCGCCGCCGTGAACTGCGGCGGCGGGGTGCCCCTGAGCATCTCCACGCGGACCTCCTCGACCAGTTCGCGGGCGACGGCGATGTCCCCGTCGTCATGGGCGATGTGCGCCCGCAGCAGCCGTACGAAGGCCTCGGACTCCGTCACCCCGTACCGGTCGGCCGCGGTGCTCGCCTCGTCCAGGGCGGCCAGGGCGGGCGAGCGCTCACCGCGGCGGTAGGCGATCTCGGCGAGCCGCGCCATGAGGAACGGCGCCTCGGCGTACGCGCCCACCTCGTAGGCGAGCCGCAGCGCCTCCTCGTACTCGCCGCGCGCCTCGTCGAAGCGCCCGCGTGCCATGGCCGCCTCACCGGCCGCGCTGCACACCTGCGCCCGCGTCCAGCGGTCCCCCACGCGGCGGCACAGCTCCCGCAGCTCGGCGAGGTCGTCGTCCACGCCGCTGAGGTTGCCGGGCGAGTCGACGACCATGTGGGTGCGGAACATCAGGCTGACACCGACCGCCCAGTCGTCGCCGTACTCCCGGCAGTTGGCCACCGTCGCGTCCATCACGGGCCGCAGGTCGACCCGGGTGCCCAGGTGGTAGGCGGCCAGCGGCCAGACGATGCCCGGCATCCGGGCGGCCCGCGGTCCGCCGCCCTCGTAGGCGGCCCGCATGCGCGCGAGGTAGTCCGGCGCCCACTCCGCCTGGGCCGGCTGCGGGGAGCTGGCCCCCGACATCAGGAACAGGCGCAGCATCCGCAGGTCCATGCGCAGGGGGTGCAGCGGATGCCCGGCGCCCGCGTCGGGGGCGCCGAGGAGGGCGCCCACCGGGTCGGCGCTCTCGACGAGCCGGGGCAGGGCACCGGCGGGCGCGTCCGCCGGGAGGGCGTCCAGGGCGGTGCCCAGGCGGAGCACCAGCCAGGCCCAGTCCAGCGCCTCCTGGCGGTAGTTGCGCAACCACCAGAACCAGCCCATGGCGAGCACGATCGCGCCCGCCCCGGCCTCGTCGCCGTCGCGGACCGCGCGGTCGAGGGCGGCCCGGACGTTGTCGAGTTCCCTCTCCAGGCGGGAGATCCAGGGCAGCTGGGCCCCGGAGCGCAGCCGGGGCTCGGCCTCCTCGGCCAGCGCCCGCACCCACGCGCGGTGGCGCCGCTCGGCCGCCGCCCGCGACTCGGAAACCTCGGCCGCGCGCTCGGCGGCGTACTCGTGGATGGTCTCCAGCATCCGGTAGCGCATGCCGCCGGGGTCGTCCGGGCCGGCCGGGGCCGCCGGGGCCGCGACGACGAGGGACTTGTCGACGAGCGCGCCGATCAGGTCCGCCACCGGGCCGGTGCACACGGCCTCCGCCGCCGCGAGGTCCCAGCCGCCGGCGAACACCGACACCTCGCGCAGCAGGGTCCGCTCCCGCTCGTCGAGCAGGTCCCAGGACCAGTCGACGACGGCCCGCAGGGTCTGCTGGCGGGGCAGGACCGTGCGGCTGCCGGAGGTGAGGAGGCGGAAGCGGTCGTCGAGGCGGTCGGCGATCTGCCGGGGCGTCAGCAGCCGCAGCCGCGCCGCGGCCAGCTCGATGGCCAGCGGCAGTCCGTCCAGGCGGCGGCAGATCTCCGCCACGGCCCCGGGGTCGCCGTCCAGTACGGCGGCGGCGTCCGGGCGGGCGGCCGCCGCGCGTTCGCCGAACAGCCGGAGCGCCTGCTCCGGGACGAGGGGTTCGACCGGGCGGACCGACTCACCGGGCACGCCCAGGGGTTCCCGGCTGGTGGCGAGGACCGTGAGGCCGGGGCAGTGGGTGAGGAGTGTCTCGGCGAGGTCGGCGGCCGCGCCGATGACGTGTTCGCAGTTGTCCAGGATCAGCAGCCGCTCGCGCGGGGCGCAGTACTCGATCAGCGCGGTCACCGGGTCGGCCCGCGGGCTCGCCAGGTCGTTGCCCAGCAGCACGGTCTCGCGCAGTCCGAGCGCGCTGACCACCGCGCCGGGCACCGCCTCGGGCCGGTCGAGCGGGGCCAGCTCGACGAGCCACGCGTGCGGCAGCCCGGCGGCGGCCTCCTCGGCCAGGCGGGTCTTCCCCGAGCCGCCCGGTCCGGTGAGGGTGACCAGGCGGGCCCGGCGCAGTTCCGCACGGACGGCCTCGATCTCGGGTTCCCGGCCGACGAAGGACGTCAGACGGGGCCGCAGGTTGCCGGTGCGGCGCGGCGGCCGGGCGAGCGTGGACGGCGGATCGTCCGCCGCCACCCGCGGGGGAGCCGCGGGGGCCGGGGAAGCGGGTGCCGTCGGTTCGGGCGCCGTGGTCGCCGTGGTCGCTGTCGTCGCCGTGGTCCGCGGTGGGCTGCCTGCGAGCAGGTCCGCGTGCAGGGCGCGCAGTGCGGGGCCGGGGTCGGTGCCCAGGCCGTCGGCGAGGGTGCGGCGGGCGCTCTCGTACGCGGCGAGGGCGTCGGCGGTGCGGCCGGTGTCGCGCAGGGCGCGGACGAGCAGGGCGTGCAGGGGCTCGTCGTAGGGATGGGCCGCGGTCAGCTCGGTCAGCTCCGGTACGACGTCCTGGGCGCGGCCCAGCCGCAGAAACGCTTCGGCGCGGGTGCGCAGGGCCTCCAGGCGCAGCGCCTGCGGTCGGGCGGCCGCCGTGCGGTCGGGCAGGTCGGCCAGGGCGGGGCCGTGCCAGAGGGCGAGGGCGTCGGTGAGGGCGCCGGCCGCGGTGGCGGGGTCGGACTGCCGCAGGGCGGCGGTGCCGGTGCGCACGAGCCGGGTGAAGACGTGCAGGTCCACCTGGTCCTCGGTCGCCTCCAGGCGGTAGCCGCCGGGGACGGAGCGAATCGCGGACCGGCCGAGGGCGCGGCGCAGGCGGCCGACCAGGGCCTGGAGGGCGGCGGTGGCGTCCAAGGGCGGGTCGCCGGCCCAGACCTCGTCGACGAGGGTGTCGGCGGTGGCGGTGCGGCCCGGGCGGAGGGCGAGGGCGGTCAGCAGGGCGCGCAGGCGCGGGCCGCCCACGGCGACGGGGGCGCCCCGCTCGTCGGTGACGTGGGTCACGCCCAGGATGTTGTACTGCACCGGCTCATTGTCGCCGGGGTCCCGCGGTGGGGCGACGGGTTTGCCGCCCGCCTCCCGGGCCCACTCACCCGCGCCCGGGTCCACGCACCCGCGCCCGTGCCCGCCCCCGCCCCTCAGCCGCCCGGCGCCAGTGCTCCGCGCCGCGGCTGGATGCCGGCCGGGACCGCACGCGCGCGTGCCGGGGTTCCGGTCCAGCAGGTGCCCCGGCGGGAGAGGAGGCGGCGCAGCCAGAGTTCGAGGGAGACGAGGTCGGCGAGGCCGTCCAGGGGCAGCGGGTCGCCCTCCGCGGCGGCGCGGACGGCCTTGCGGACCACGCGGGCCTCCACCAGGCCCGCCTCCGCCAGCAGCGGGGTGGCGAAGAGGTCGACGACCGCGTCGGCGGCCACCCGCAGGCCGGTGCGGACCGCGGCGGAGGAGGAGGCCTGCGAGGGGGCGCCCCAGCCGGGCGGCAGGTCGGTGACGCCGGCGCCCTCCAGGACCGTACGCAGGATGGCCGCGCGGGCGCCGGGCTGGACGCGCAGGGCCTCCGGGAGGGCGCGGCAGGCGCGGACGACCTGGTTGTCCAGGAAGGGGGCGTGCAGGCGCTGGGAGCGGATCTCGGCGGCCTGCTCCAGCACGCGCAGGTCGGCCGCGTGGCGGGCCAGTGCGGCACGCGCGCGGTAGTCGCCGGGGAGCTGGCCGGGGCCCACTCCGGAGCGGTTCGCCGCCCGTTGCAGCAGAACCGATACTTCGGCCAGTGCCTCCCCCGTCAGCCAGCGCGCGGCCGGTCCGGGTCTGGCCCAGGTGAGCGCGGCGAGGGACGCGCCGACCGCGCCCCCGGGTTCGTCGAAGCGGCGCCGCAGCAGCCGTTCGGCGAGTGCCTCCACCCCCGTGCGGTACGGCGTGCGGGCCAGCCGCCGGGCCGCGCTGTACACGCGCGCGGGGACCATCACCGAACCGTCGGCCTTGGCGAGGGCGGCGACCGGCCGGACCAGGTGGCGGCGCTTGCGGTCCATCAGGAGGTCCGCCAGCCGGGCGGGGTGGGCGTCCAGCACCTCGCGCGCGCCGTAGCCGGTGAAGTGGTCGGCGCTGCCGGCCGCGAGCCGCGCGCGGTGGCGGGCGGCCCAGATCAGCGAGGGGCCCGGCTCGTCCGTCAGGGGGCCGTCCAGGTCGGCGTAGGGCAGGGTCTCCTCGCCGCCGGTGACCACCACGTGGTGCAGGCGCGGGTTGGCGGCGAGCGTCCCGGCGCGCTCCAGCTCGGCCTCGCGGCCGCCGACGGCCAGGTCGTTGAAGGTGACGGCGAGCAGGCGCTCACCGGCGCCGGTGCCGTGGCCGAGGAGCGTGCCGGGCATGCCGGGCAGCCCGGCGGCCAGCAGCGCCAGCGTGCCGGAGGCCGGGCCGCCGGAGAGGTCGGCGCCGATGCCGGGCATGGGCATCCCGCGGGCCGCCCGCCGCTCGGCCGGGCCCATGCCGGGCACCGGGCCGGGGTCGATGTCGGGGACGTGCCGGGGCGCGGACAGGCGGGCGCGCACGGCCTCCACGAGGGCGTCGCGGACGGCGTCCACCGCCCTGCCGGGGTCCGCCGAGGGCGCCGCCACCGCCAGGGAGGTGACCGGGTCGTACCCGGCGATCTCCCGGGACCCGGCGCGCAGGATCAGCGCGTGCCCGGGCGGCACGCGCCGTACGCCGTCGTACGGGGTGGAGTCGTGCAGCGCGGCCGGTACGTCCGGGGCGGCCAGCAGGGCCGCCAGGTGGCCGAAGTCGAGGTTGGCCTCGATGAGGTCGGCCAGCGGCAGCGCGGCGGTGGCGTAGGCCGTGCCGCCGGCCCACGGGGTGTGGAACACCGGCCGGGCGCCCGCGAGGTCGCCGCAGACGGTGATGCGGCGGCCCGCTTGGACGACGGCCGTGTAGCTGCCGGACCAGGTCGTCAGATGCCGCAGCGCGCCCCCGCGCGCGGTGAACAGGCCGGTCCGCAGTTCCTCGTCGGAGGCGCCGCAGGTGCCGAGCACGGCGATGCGGGTCTGGGCGTCGGCCCGGACGACGCGCACCTCGTCCGGGCGCCAGTCGCCGACGGCCCACAGCGGATCGGGGTCGCCCCACAGAAGCTGGGAGCCGATGGGCTGGACCGTCTCGCCGTCGTACCCGGTGGCGCCGGCGGAGCCGATCGCGGCCGCGCCGGTGGCGGCGCTGCTCCATCCGACCAACCACCGCATCGACGCCTCCACAGGCTGTGGACAACCAGTGCACCGCACGAACGGTTCACCATGCTGCCATGAAGAACGCGCCCCCGAGATGCGGCGGCGCCGCGTTCGATGGAGGTCGTGCGCCTGTGCGCGTGTGCCCATGAAAAGGCGAACCCGCGTGCGGGACAAGGGGGGTGCGATACGAATGCGCCCCCGCTACGCTCCCCGAAAACGCCGTTCGCGCCCTCAACTCCCGTGGTGAGAGAGCTGTTCACCCACACGAGGGTGCGTCGATTTTCGGCCAATTCGGCGGCGACGCGCCGGAGGTGAGCACGCTCCGTGCTGATTCCGCGCGGCCGGTCCGGCGCGCCGCGACGCGCACAGTCCGGGAGGCGGGCATCGCCTCCCGGACCGGTCCGCCACCCGCGGGGATGTAGGCGGCGGTGTCCCCCAGCCCACTGGATCCAGTACAGCGGGCCGACCCACGCACAGCCATGGAACCGCTCCCCGGATGGCCGGAGTAGAGCGCACGCACGGGCGCACACCGACACGGCGGGGGCACGTCGGGCCGGCCCGTGCACGGTGCGTGCCGGACCGCACTGCCGTACGGACCACAATCCCGCCATCCGGAACAATGCCCCTTAACGCTTGGGATGCGGCGAACTACGCTGGGTTTACGAATGCCGCGTGGTTATGCCAGGCGTGGCAGCCGTCTGTGTCGAGGGGTGGCGCATGTCCAGGGAGCAACGCGGGCCGAACGAAAAACTCGGCGCCGTTCTCGCCCTCGCGGGAATCAGCAACGCAGGACTCGCGCGACGCGTCAACGACCTCGGCGCCCAGCGCGGGTTGACGCTTCGGTACGACAAGACCTCGGTGGCGCGCTGGGTGTCGAAGGGGATGGTGCCGCAGGGCGCGGCGCCGCACCTCATCGCGGCCGCCATCGGCCAGAAGCTCGGCCGCCCGGTGCCGCTCCACGAGATCGGCCTGGCCGACGCCGACCCCGCCCCCGAGGTCGGCCTCGCCTTCCCCCGGGACGTGGGGCAGGCGGTCAGGTCGGCGACCGAGCTGTACCGGCTCGACCTCGCCGGGCGCCGGGCCGGCGCCGGAGGCATCTGGCAGTCACTGGCCGGCTCCTTCGCAGTGAGCGCATACGCAACGCCCGCCTCGCGATGGCTGATAACCCCCGCCGACAGCTCGGTCGCGCGGGACGTGAACCCTTCGGAGACGTCCGCCGCACCGATCAAAGTCGGCCACAGTGATGTGCAGAAACTGCGGGAGGCCGCCGAGGACGCCAGGCGCTGGGACTCCAAGTACGGAGGCGGCGACTGGCGTTCTTCGATGGTCCCCGAGTGCTTACGGGTGGAGGCGGCGCCGTTGCTGCTCGGCTCGTACGCGGACGACGTGGGCCGCGCCCTGTTCGGCGCCACCGCCGAACTCACCCGCCTCGCGGGCTGGATGGCGTTCGACACCGGCCAGCAGGAGGCCGCCCAGCGGTACTACATCCAGGCGCTGCGGCTCGCGCGCGCGGCCGCCGACGTCCCCCTCGGGGGTTACGTGCTGGCCTCCATGTCGTTGCAGGCGACGTACCGGGGCTTCGGCGACGAGGGCGTGGACCTCGCGCAGGCCGCCCTGGAGCGCAACCGGGGACTGGCCACGGCCCGCACGATGAGCTTCTTCCGGCTGGTCGAGGCACGGGCGCACGCGCGCGCGGGGGACGCGCCGGCGGCCGGCACCGCGCTGAAGGCGGCGGAGGGCTGGCTGGAGCGGTCCCGGGACGGCGACAGCGACCCCACCTGGCTCGGCTTCTACGGCTACGACCGGTTCGCCGCCGACGCCGCCGAGTGCTACCGCGACCTGAAGGCACCGCGCCAGGTCCGCCGGTTCACCGAGCAGGCGCTGTCGAAGCCGACGGAGGAGTTCGTGCGCTCGCACGGGCTGCGGCTGGTGGTCTCGGCGGTCGCCGAGCTGGAGTCGGGCAACCTGGACGCGGCCTGCGAGCAGGGGGTGCGGGCGGTGGAGGTGGCCGGGCGCATCTCGTCGGCGCGGACCACCGAGTACGTGAAGGACCTGCTGCACCGGCTGGAGCCGTACGGCGACGAGCCGCGGGTGGTGGAGCTGCGGGAGCGGGCCCGGCCGCTCCTCATGACCCCCGCCTGACCCCCGCCCGGCCCCCGCGCGCGGCCCGGCCCGCGCCCCGCCCGTGTTTGAAGGCGCTGTCAGTGGCGCAGTGCACTATCGGGAGTGGGAGGTGGTGCGGGTGCGCGAGGGTGCGTACGACTGCGATGTGCTGGTGATCGGCGGCGGGATCGTCGGCCTGTCGGCGGCGTACGCGATCACGCGGGCCGCGCCGGGCACCCGGGTGACCGTGCTGGAGAAGGAGGCCGGACCGGCCCGGCACCAGACCGGCCGCAACAGCGGGGTCATCCACAGCGGCGTCTACTACCGCCCCGGCTCGCTCAAGGCGCGGTACGCGGTGCGGGGCGCGGCCGAGATGGTCAAGTTCTGCGCCGAGTACGGCATCGCCCACGCCGTCACCGGCAAGCTGATCGTCGCCACCGAGCGCCCCGAGCTGCCCCGGTTGCACGCCCTGGTGCAGCGCGGCCGGGAGAACGGCATCCCGGTGCGCGAGCTGGGCGCCGCGCAGATCGCCGAGTACGAACCGGAGGTGCGCGGACTGGCCGCGATACACGTCGGCACGACCGGGGTGTGCGACTACGTGGGCGTGGCCCGGCAGCTCGCGGCGGCCTCCGGTGCGGACATCCGCTACGGTGCGCGCGTCGTGCGCGTGGACCGGCGCCCGGAGCGTGGCGTGGCCGTGCTGACGGCGGGCGGCGACGTCGTGCGGGGCCGGGTGCTGGTGAACTGCGCCGGGCTGTACTGCGACGAGGTGGCCCGGCTGACCGGGGACGAGCCCGGGATGCGGATCGTGCCGTTCCGGGGCGAGTACTACGAGCTGGCGCGGCCCGAGCTGGTGCGGGGGCTGGTCTATCCGGTGCCGGACCCGGCGTTCCCGTTCCTCGGGGTGCACCTCACGCGCGGGATCGACGGAGGCGTGCACATCGGGCCCAACGCGGTGCCGGCGCTGGCCCGCGAGGGATACGGCTGGGGCGTCGTACGGCCCCGGGAGGCGGCCGGGACGGCGGCCTGGCCGGGCTCCTGGGTGCTGGCCCGGCGGCACTGGCGGTACGGGGCCGGTGAGCTGCGCAGATCCGTGTCGAAGGGTGCCTTCCTCGAGGCGGTGCGCAGACTGCTGCCCGCGGTGCGGGAGCAGGACCTGGTGCGGGCGCCCGCGGGAGTGCGGGCGCAGGCGGTGCTGCGGGACGGGACGCTGGTCGACGACTTCCTGATCCGGGAGGGCCCGCGGGCGGTGCACGTGCTGAACGCGCCCTCCCCCGCGGCCACCGCCGCGCTGCCGATCGGCAGGGAGGTGGGACGCCGGGCACTGGCCGTGCTGGGCTCGCCGTGACAGGGCCGGGCGGGCAGACCGGGCGGGCAGGCAGACCGGGCAAGCAAGGCTGGCGGGCAGGCCGGGCGGGCACCGTAAAATCGTCCTACTGTGTCTGATGCGCCGAACACCCCCGAGATCCCCGGTTCCGTCCAGTCCGCCCGCGGCGGGCCGCGGCGGACGCACGAGCGCGGGGTGTCCGCCGACCCCGGGACGTCCCTCCGGCACGGCCGGGCCAAGGGCGAGCCGCGGTTCCCGGACGGGCCGAAGGCCGACCCCGCCGGGTCGCACTTCGAACGGCGCATCCGCAGCTTCCAGCCCCGGCGCAGCCGGGTCACGGCCGGCCAGGCGGACGCGCTCCAGCGGCTGTGGCCCCAGTGGGGGCTGGACATCGACGGCCGGCGGGTCATCGACCTCACCGAGCTGTTCGGCAACGACGCGCCCGTCGTGCTGGAGATCGGCTTCGGCATGGGCGAGGCCACCGCGCGGATGGCGGCCGGGGACCCCGGCACCAACATCCTCGCCGTCGACGTGCACACCCCCGGCCAGGGCAACCTGCTGAACCTCGCCGAGCGCGCCGGACTGACCAACGTACGGGTCGGCAACGGCGACGCGATCATCCTGCTGCGGGAGATGCTCGCGCCCGACTCGCTGGCCGGGCTGCGCGTGTACTTCCCCGACCCCTGGCCGAAGAAGCGGCACCACAAGCGGCGGCTGATCCAGCCCGAGTTCCTCACGCTGGCCGCCGCCCGGCTGCGGCCGGGCGCCACCCTGCACTGCGCGACGGACTGGGAGCCGTACGCCGAGCAGATGCTCGAGGTGCTGAGCGCGCACCCGGACTTCGACAACACCCGGCCGGACGGCGGTTTCGCGCCGCGTCCGGACTACCGGCCGCTGACCCGTTTCGAGGGTCAGGGACTGGACAAGGGACATGTGGTGAACGACCTGCTCTTCCGCCGCCTGCCGCACCCGACGCGGCAGGGCTGACACGCGGACAGCAGTGACCGGACTCTCCTCGCTGGAGCCGATGCCGTGGCCGTCTGTTCCCCGTACCCGACCCGTCCGGCGCGCCCGCACTGGTGGCAGCGCGCGGGAGTCCGTCACGGGGCGCTGACCGCCCTGCTCGCCCTCTGCGGGCTCGTCATCCTCGGCCTGGTGCGCCGGCAGACCGGCACCGAGGGGTTCCTGGTCGGGCTGGGGCTGGCCGTGCTGCCCGTGCCGCTGCTCCTCGCCGCCTTCCGCTGGCTGGACCGGGTCGAGCCCGGCCCCTGGCGGAACATGCTGTTCGCCTTCGCCTGGGGCGCCTGCGCGGCGGCGCTGATCGCCATCGTCGCCAACAGCTTCGCGACCCGGTGGATAGCGGGCGCGACCGCCGACCCCATCGGCGCCGACACCCTCGGCGCGACCGTCATAGCGCCGGTCGTCGAGGAGTCGGCCAAGGCCTCCGCCGTCCTGCTGGTCTACCTCTTCCGCCGCCGCGACTTCACGGGCCTCGTCGACGGCGTCGTGGTGGCCGGGGTCACCGCGACCGGCTTCGCGTTCACCGAGAACATCCTCTACCTGGGCACGGCCTTCGGCACCGACCAGCTCACCGGCGGCCACGGCATCGCCTCCGTCACCGCCGCCACCTTCTTCGTGCGCGTCGTCATGTCCCCCTTCGCGCACCCGCTGTTCACCGTCCTGACCGGCATCGGCTTCGGCGCCGCCGCGGCCTGCGCCCCGGAGAGCGGCACCGCCCGGCGCGTGCTGCCGCCGCTCGGCGGACTGCTGCTCGCGGTGAGCCTGCACGCCTTCTGGAACAGCTCCTCGACCTTCGGCGAGTACGGCTTCTTCGCCGTCTACGGGGCCTTCATGATGCCCGCTTTCGGCCTGCTGGCCTGGCTCGCCATAGGGACCCGGCAGCGCGAGCTGCGCACCGTGCGCACCGAGCTGCCGGTCTACGTCCTGGCCGGCTGGCTGCGGCCGGCCGAGCCGTTCGTGCTGGCGTCGATGGAGGCCCGGCGGCTGGCCCGGGACTACGCCAGGCACCACGGCGGCCGGCCGGCCGGGCGGGCGGTGGCGGAGTACGAGGCGTACGCGACCTCGCTGGCGTTCCTGCGGCACCGGGGACGGCGGGGGCGGGCCGGGTCCCACTTCGCCGTACGGGAGCGGGAGCTGCTGGCCGAGCTGTGGAAGCGCCGGCAGACCGCGCGGCCCGCCCTGGAGTACGCGGCCGGTCTCACCGCCCGTCCCCCGGTGCCCGGATACGGGTTCCCCGAGTACGGCCATGGCTACGGGTACGGCTCCCCCGGGTACCGCGGCGGGTACGGCAGCCCGGCGCTGCCGGTGCCGTACCCCGCGTACCAGCCGTACCCGGCGTATCAGCCGTACCGCCCGTGACCGGGCCGGGGCCGGGCTTCGCCTAGGCCGATGCCTCGGTGAGGCGGCCGATCTCGTCGTCCGTCAGGTTCAGCTCCGCCACCGCGAGCAGCGCCGGGAGCTGGCCGGTCGTCCGGGCCGAGGCGATCGGCGCCGCCACCGTGGGCTGGGCGGCGAGCCAGGCCAGGGCGACCGTCGCGACCTCGGTGTCACGGGCGGCTGCGATCTCGTCCAGGGCGGCGAGGACCCGCTGCCCGCGCTCGGTGCCGAGGTGCTTGGCGGCCCCCTCCGCCCGGGCGCTGTCGACGGTGGTGCCGGGGCGGTACTTGCCGGTGAGGAAGCCCGAGGCCAGGGAGAAGTACGGGACGGCGGCGAGGCCGGTGCGGGCGGCCAGGTCCCGCAGGGCGCCCTCGTAGGTGTCGCGGGAGACCAGGTTGTAGTGGGGCTGGAGGGCGACGTAGCGGGCCAGGCCCTCGCGGTCGGAGAACTCCAGGGACTCGGTGAGGCGCTCGGGGCTGATGTTGGAGGCGGCGATGTGCCGCACCTTGCCCGCCTTCACCAGCTCGTCCAGCGCGCCGATGATCTCCTCGACCGGGACCTCGGGCTTGTCGAAGTGCGTGTAGTAGAGGTCGATGTAGTCGGTGTCCAGGCGGCGCAGGGAGGCGTCGGCGGCGGCCTTGATGGTGGCCGCGGACAGGCCCTGGAAGTCGGGGTGCTGGCTGACCTTGGTGGCGATGACGACGTCGGAGCGGTTGCCGCGGGCCTTGACCCACTTGCCGATGATGGTCTCGGACTCGCCGCCCCGGTTGCCCTCGGCCCAGGCCGAGTAGGAGTCGGCGGTGTCGACGAAGTTGCCGCCGGCGGCCGTGTAGGCGTCCAGGACGGCGAAGGAGGCCGTCTCGTCGGCGGTCCAGCCGAAGACGTTGCCGCCGAGCGCGAGCGGGAAAACCTCGAGGTCGGACGTGCCGAGCTTGCGCAGAGAAGTCATGCCTTATGTCAACGCCCGGAGCGGGTGGTCGCATTCCGGCGGCCGGCCGGCAGCCCTGACGTCGGGGGGTTGTCGTCAGGACCGCCGGAGCTTCGGGGAAGCGTCGGGCCGGAGGCCGGGCGGGGGAGGCTCAGGGGGTGAGGCCCTTGCCGTGCAGCCAGGCCATCGGGTCGATGCCGGTGGCGGCGCCGCCGGGGTGGACCTCCAGGTGCAGGTGCGGGCCGGTGACGTTGCCGGTGGCGCCGACCCGGCCGATGACCTCGCCGGTGGCGACCTTCTGCCCGGCGCTGACGTTGATCGAGGACTGGTGGCAGAACCACAGCTCGGTGCCGTCGTCCAGGGTGAGGATGGTGCGGTAGCCGTAGGCGCCGGCCCAGCCCGCCTCGGTGACCGTGCCGCTGTGGATGGCCTTGATGAGGGTGCCGGTGGGCGCGGCGAAGTCCAGGCCGGTGTGGTAGCCGGAGGACCACATGGAGCCGGCCTCGCCGAAGGTCGACGTGATCGTGTACGACGACGTCGGCAGCGTGTACTGCTTGGCCAGCTTCGCCAGGCGCTCGGCCTCGGCCTTCTTCTTGGCGGCGGCCTCCGCCTCGGCCTTGGCGTCGGCGGCCGCGGCTGCGGCCTCCTTCTCGGCCTTGGCTGCGGCGGTGGCGGCCTGCTTCCCGGCGGCGGCGACGGCGGCCGCGGTGGCCTTGGTGTCGACCTGGACCTGCTGCTGCTCGGCCTGGGCCATGATGCGGTTGCGCAGCGCCTCACCGGCGTCCGCGGTGCCCGGGTCGGTGTCGGCGGAGGCCGTGCCCACGGTGCTGAGCGTGGCGGTGGTGGCCTCGGCGGTGCCGTGGCCCTCGCCGAGCAGGGAGTCGACGGAGGAGGGCAGGTCGGGCAGGGAGATGGAGACCGGCGGCTTGCCGGTGTTGGCGCTGGCCATGCCGCCCGCGCCGACGGCGGCGATGACACCGACGCCCAGGACCGTGGAGCTGCGGGCGAGTCCGCCGCCGCGCTGCTTGCCGACGCGGTGCCGGCCGCGCACCGGGCGGAGGGATTCCTCGGTGGGGTTCCACTCCTCCCACGGGCCCTCGTCGGTGCGGTAGGTGCCGTAACCGAAGGTCTCGCTGTCGTGCCGGCTCGGCACGAACGGGTCTGCCGGGGCAGGCCGGTTGGACGCCACTCGGGCGTGCTCCTTTCCTTCCGTCGCCTACCGGGTTAGCTGACGGGTTCGGAGCAGGAAGGTCTCCTACGCGCGTATACCGGCCCCCACCCGGTGAGTTCTCCTCACCGGCCGACGGCGGCTTCCGCGTGATTCACCCCAAATGGTGGTTCCCCGGTTCCCTTGCGGGATTCGGCGCGTGCGCACGGAGCCGCCTTCTGTGACGGCTGGGACGACCGCGCTGCGTTATCGAACGTTAATAGACCCACCCGTCAGATTCCAAGCCGTTCGACTTGATCATTACGCTTCTCCGGGCCGGACTTACCCGTCATGAACGGTGAAAACCGGGCGAGTTGCCCGATGTTCATGTTTCACAGGCCGGTTGATGGTGACTCAGATGTGATGCGCAGGGCGCTCACCGGATCACCGAACGTGATATCGGGTTCCCGCGCGGGTGTCACGGCCGCCGTACGGCCAGCAGGGCCATGTCGTCCGCCGTTCCGCCCCCGGAGTGCCGCCGGACCTCCGCCGCGAGGCGGTGCAGCAGCGCGGCCGGGCCGGAGAAGGTGCGCCCGGCGAGCCGCCGCTCGGGATCGTAGAACCGGCCGTGGGCGTCGCGGGCCTCGGACAGGCCGTCGGTGTAGAGCAGCAGCGTGGCGCCGGCGGGGAAGGCGGCCTCCGTCGCATGGTCGGGCGGCGCGCCCAGGTCGCCCAGGCCCAGCGGCAGCGCCGGTTCACGGGCGAGCAGGGTGTGCAGCCGGCCGTCGGCGTGCAGCAGGAGCGGCGGAGGATGGCCGCGGTTGACGATCCGGACCACCGCGTCGTCGTGCGGGAGTTCGGCGAGGACGGCCGTGGTGAACCCCTCGAAGGCGTCGACGCCCTCCCGCCGGGCGCCCTCGCGGGCCAGCGCCCGGTCCAGCCGCCGCGCCACCGCCTCCAGGCCGGCCTCCTGCTCGGCGGCCTCCCGGAACGCCCCGATGAGCACGGCCACGGCCGCGACCGCGCCCATCCCCTTGCCGCGCACGTCCCCCACCACCAGCCGGACGCCGTGCGGGGTGTCCTGCACCGCGTACAGGTCGCCGCCGATGAACGCGTCCGCCTGGGCCGCCTCGTAGCAGGCGGCGATGTCGAAACCGCCGATCCGGACGGCCGGCTCGGGCAGGACGGCCCGCTGGGCGGCCTCGGCGATCTCGCGGGCGGACGCCAGCCGCCGGTCGCCCCGGCGCACCACCCGGTTGATGACGGCGGCCAGGACGGCGACCGTGGCCACCGTGACGGCGTCGGTGACGGTGGTGACGTCCGGGCCGGCGCGGTGGCCGGCGTGCACCGCGCAGGAGGCGGCGAGCGCGGCGAGCCCGGTGAGGAGGGTGCGGCGCGGCGAGAACAGGGGCGCCGCGGCCAGCGGCGCGGCCGTGAAGAAGGGGACGGCGGTGAAGCCCTGCGGTGTCCGCAGGTCGTAGAGGACCCCGGCGGCGATCAGCAGGGCGGGCAGGACCCGCAGCAGCCTCCGGACCGGCGAGCGGCGCCCCGGGACCGCCGGTACGGATGCGGGGCCCGGGTCGGGGCCGGGAACGACGGCTGCGGGGCACCGGTCACCGGCCCTGGCGTACGGGTCGTACTGCTCCACCTCACCAGGGCGCACCGCTGATCTCCCACGTGTCCGACGTACGTCCAGGTTTGTGGGCGCGGCGAGGGGCGGCGAGCGCTGTGGGCCGACCGGATGACCACGTTCGGGTGTGACACGCACCACGCTCCCCGCGGCGGGCCGGGAGGCGGCCGGGGCGGGAAAGACTCAGGGCCGGAATCCATGTACTGGATTCCGGCCCTGAGTATCAGTAGCGGGGACAGGATTTGAACCTGCGACCTCTGGGTTATGAGCCCAGCGAGCTACCGAGCTGCTCCACCCCGCGGCGATGACTCCACTGTACGCCATGTTCAGGGCCACGAGCACACCGGTTTGATCAGGGCCGGTCCGCGGGGCGCCCGCGGAGGTGGCCGGCGGGTCGCCGGTCAGCCCGGCAGGTGGGCGTTCGGGGCCTTCGCCCGGTCCTCGAACCCGGGCAGCACCAGCACCCGGGCGCCCGCCCGCGCCAGCACCCCCGTGCCGTCGGCCTCCGCCACGAACGTGCCGGGCTCGCGCCAGGCCGTCACCACCCGGCGGACGCCGGCCCGCAGGATGAGGTCGGCACAGGGGGCGGGGCGGGAGGCGCGGCGGGCGCAGGGTTCGAGGCTGCTGTAGACGGTGGCGGCGGCCAGCCGCGGATCACCGGGCGCGATCTTGGCCAGCGCCGCCTCCTCCGCGTGCACGACCGGGTCGCCGCCCTCCCGGGAGTGGCCGCGGGCCAGCTCGGTGCCGTCGGCGGCGACCACCACGGCCCCGACGCTGAACGCGGTGTCCGAGGGCGGGCAGAGGGCGGCCAGGTCGCAGGCGGTGCCCAGCCAGTGGCGGTCGGCCGCGGCCGCCAGGTCACCGGCCCCGGGTGCGGTGGGTTCGTAGCGCATGAGGACGACGTCCTCGATCCGGCGGCTCTCCAGCAGCCGCAGCCGGCCGCCCTGGTACGCCCCCGGGCCGAACAGCCGGGGCGCGGCCGGGTCGCCGACGAACAGCGGGGCGAGCACGAGCTGGAGTTCGTCGGCGAGGCCCTGCTGGAGCAGCTGGGTATGGACGGTGCCGCCGCCCTCGACCATCAGCCGCCGCACCCCGCGTGCCGTGGCCAGGTGGTGGAGCAGGGCGCGCCAGTCCAGGCTCGGGCCGAGCGCGACCACGTCGGCGGCCAGGCCGAGGGCGGCGGCCCGCCGGGCGCCCCGGTCGGTGGTGCAGATCAGCTTGTCGCCGCCGGTGTGCCAGAAATGGGCGTCCGGGTCCAGGTCGCCGGAGGCCGTGACGGTGACCTTGAGGGGGTACTCCGGCCGGCCCTCGGCGCGGCGGGCGGCGCGTCGGGCGGGCGAGTTGACCAGCAGCCTGGGGTTGTCGGCGCGGATGGTGCCGGCGCCGATCAGGATGGCGTCGACCGAGGCCCGTACCTCGTCGACCCGGTCGAAGTCGGCGGGGCCGGACAGGAGCAGGCGCTCCGGGCCGGTGTCGTCCAGGTAGCCGTCGAGGGAGACGGCGGCGGACAGCAGGACGTACGGCAGGGGGTGCGTCGGCGGGGACGGCTGGGACGGCTGGGACACGGTCGCGCTCTCGTGGAGTTGGGGCCCGAATGGACGCGCCCCCAGCTCCAAGTAGCTCTGAGCTGGGGGCGATGCGGTAGGCCCTGTGGGACTCGAACCCACAACCAATGGATTAAAAGTCTGCTGACTGGCCAACCCGCCTCACCCCGGCGCGTTCATGCCACCCTACTGCGCCCCAAGAAGCGCAGGCCAGTGGAACTCGGTGTCCGCGCGTGGCGCACCCTTCACCCCGTCTCACCCCACCGTGTATCACGCTGTTAGGCGGCGTTCGGGCCAGCACGGGGCCAGCACGAAGGGCCCCCAACCCGCAGGTCGGAGGCCCTTTGTCTGTCCTTCGATTCTACGCCGGGGACTACCCGTTGTCAGCGCTGGCCCGTACCGTCGAGGTATCCACATCAGCGTCTGCTGGCTGCGTCGCTGAGCCCGACCCCTGCCTCGGTACAGCGCCCGGAGCAGGGGTCGCTCCACGCCCGCGCCGCGCGCGCGGCACCGCGGCCGCCGCGCGCTCCGTCAGGTCTTGCTCGTACTCCTGGAACAGGCTCATGTAGGTGTCAGCGGTCAGCACGATCGTGCTGTGCCTGAGCTTCTTGCTGGCGTCGTCGATGTCTCCACCGCCCGCTTTCACCAGCGCGGCCGCGCCGTGCCGGAGGTCGCGCAAGTTGATCGGGGGCAGGCCGGCCGCCTCCACGATCCGTTTGAACTCGCGGCTGACGACGTCGGGGTGCAGCCAGCTGCCGTCCTCCGCCGTGAACACCTTGCCGGTGTCCGTCCAGGCCTTCCCCGCGGCCAGGCGCTCAGCGCGCTCGGCGTCCTGGCGGGCGCGGTGCTCCCGCAGCACGGTCACCGTCTCCCGGTCGAGCGTCACGGCTGCCATGCTGCTGTCGGTCTTCGGCGCCGTCTCGATCGGTGTCCAGCCGTCCACCACAATCTCCGTCAGGACGTCGATGTGGGGCGGGCTGGCATCCAGGTGGACGTGCGCCCAGTCCGCGCCTACGCCTTCACCGCGGCGCAGGCCGTGGTGGGCGACCAGGTGGTAGAAGGCGTACAGCCGATGATCCTCGGCCGCGTCCAAGAAGGCGCCCAGCTGCTCGGGCGTCCAGACCATGACCGGGCTGGGCACTGCACCCGTCTCGCGCCAGCGAGTGACGCGCTCGGTCGTCCACAGCAGACCTTTAGGCCGCGAGCTGCTGCCCAGCTCGACGTGCTTCGCCGCATTGAAGGTGATGAGCTGCTGGCCGATGGCCGCGTTCAGCGCAGTGCGCAGGGTGCGGCGGATAGCCTGCCGCGTCGCCGGACCCGCCAGCTTCCGGTACGGCTTCATCGCGGCCAGGCGCTCGCGCTCGGCGGCCAGGCGCTCGCGCTCCTTCGCCGGCGGCCGCCCCGGGCGGTGCCACCTCGCTCGCTGCTCCTGCTCCTGGCGGGCCTCGTTCTCCGCGCGGATGACGTCGGCCTGGTCAGCGATGGCCTCGAACATGGACTGGACGTGGCCGACGTTCAGCCGGTCGAGGCGGTAGTGCCCGATGTGGGGCTTCAGGTGAATCTTGATGTGCGAGCGGTACCCCGCGTTCGTTGTCGTCCGCG
Source organism: Streptomyces sp. NPDC041135 (assembly GCF_055592085.1). Taxonomy (NCBI): domain Bacteria; kingdom Bacillati; phylum Actinomycetota; class Actinomycetes; order Kitasatosporales; family Streptomycetaceae; genus Streptomyces; species Streptomyces sp. NPDC041135. The sequence continues at coordinate 302,905 of NZ_JBVIYZ010000008.1, read as the reverse complement.
TCTTCTTGCCGGCCATCCAGCGGTCGAGCCACTCGGCTACAGTCATCATGCCGTCGAGCGGCACACCTACGCCGAGGCGTCGCTTGACCTCGTCAGCCTGGGGGATGTCGGCGCGTCGCCGGGAGATGTCGGCGAGTAGATCCCCCACGCGCTGCTGCTCAGCCGGATCGTCACCGGGAAGGTCGAGGATGCCCTGAAGGCGGGAGAGGTCGCCCTGGGCGTCCGCGACTGACTTGTACCCGGTACGCCGGAAAATCCGGCGCTTCCCATCGGCGTCCGGCGGCAGCTCCTGGCGGAGACCGACAGATCCGTGGGCCTTCTTCTTCAGCTGCGGGCAGGCGTTGCCCAGCAGTTTGCCGTCGGCACCGCGGCATTCGCAGCGTCGGTAGATGCTGCCTGCCCGGCGTGCTGACGGCATGGGGTCTACTCCTCTCGTTCAGGGGGCTCGACGTCGTCCCAACCGTCCAGGTGCGCAAGCCCCACGCCCAGCACAAATTCTGCCGTCTTGTTGAGCTGGTCGAGCATCTCCTGTTCCATCCCAGCGTTCGGGCGTATTGCGAACGCCAAGCCGTACTTGGTTCTGATCGGCATGATCAGCTCGCCGTCGGCCAGGTCGTCACTGAAGAAGTACCAGACTCGCGGTACTCGCGGTTCGTGCGGTGACGCCATGCATCCCTCCCCGATCTGCCGCTCACACGTTCGAAATTCACGGTGGACCAGCACCTTTCCCCTAAAGGCGTTGGGACATGATCGCACCACGGACCTCAACTTTCTACAGTCCGCATAGACCCGTGACGCTGGGTAACGCTAAGGGGAGGGGGTGCTTCCCGGGGTCTCGTCTGGCGGCACCAGCGTGTCGATGAGGCGAAGGAGTCGGTCCCGCTGATCGGCTGGCAGCTGGTCCAGCTTGTGGACGTACGCCTTCGCCTCGGATGAGCCACTGGTGAGCGGGTCCACACCGTGGAACTGGGAGCCGGCCGCATCCTGGAGCACCTCCACCGGTAGCTCACAGGCCGCCGCGAGGGCCACCAGCTCCTCATAGACCGGCGGCGTGACGGGCTCACCCTGCTCCAGCCGGTACACCCACCCGCGCGTGACGCTGGTCCCCGACCTCGGGTCCACAGCTTTGTCGGCGAACGCTTTCAAGCCCACATTGAGTTCGGCACGACGCTTGCGGATCAGGTCGGCGAACTGGGTGCGTTGTTCAGGCCTGCGCCGGGATTCGCGCGGCTGCGATTCGTTCGGAGCCATGTCAAGCATCCTGCCATTCCTTGGTCAGAGGTTCCGTACGTCCGTTCAGGGTCTGCACCGTTCATTGAGACGTACGGGCAGGTCAGTTGGGGCGTTCATCTCACTTGCTGAACGGATTGTTCAGCACGTTGGACGATCGCGCCAGGTCGCACTGAGTCATTGACCGATTACGTGCGCTCTCATTACCTGTCACACTCGCTGGACAAACCGTTCAGCGTGTGTGATGCTCCGTTCACCGCTGTCCCACCAGTGGGACAAGTTGTCCAGCGAGGTGAACGTGAGCGAAGACCCACCCCAGATGTACGCAGTCGCCAGCAGCGACCGACTCAAGACGCTCATGGAGCGCACCGGCACCGGTGAGGCAATCACCAGCCGCGAACTGGCTGCCACCGCTGGCGTGGCCCACGGGACCATCGGCGCCCTCATGTCCGGCAGGCAGCGCCTGGTCCCCGAGGACAAGGCCAAGGCGATATCGGCCGCCCTCGGCGTCCGTCTGCTCGTCCTGTGGATTCCGATGGAGCGCGCCGGCCGTGCCTTCGTCCCGGCCCAGTCCGACAGGGAGGCCATATGACCTCCCCGGCTCAGGCGCTGACGCCCGAACAGGTCCTCGCCCTGCCCGCCATGCCCGCTGTGAAGCAGGCGTTCGCCGCGATGAACGTGTCCGAGGGCACGGGCTACGCCCTCATTCGAGGGGGCGAGTTCCCCATCGAGGTGATCGAGTTCGGCCGAGCTAAGCGCGTGCGAAAGGTCGACCTCCTCAGATTCCTCGGCCTCTCCCCACTCCCTGCCGTCGGGGTCCAGCCGACAGCAGCCAGCCACGACGACGGCGCCCCCGGGGTCCAGCCGGAAGCGCCGTCCAAGCAGCCCGCACCCACTCACGCCAGCAAGTAGATCGGGGTCCGCTCGTGCATGAGCTTCCCACGTCCGCCCAGCCGACCACCACGCCCGACCTCGCCCGCGTCCTGGTCCAGATCGAGGCCGCGAAACTAGTCGTCGGCGACGACCTGGCCCAGTGCCTGGACGCCCTCGGCGATCTCATCCGGATCAACGGAGCCCCCAGCTCCAGCATCGCCTGGGCCTCCGACGCCCTCGCCCGCGAGCAGCTGCGCGCCTACGCCGCGCAGCACCGCATCACGGTGCACGTGTCGCGTGCCGATGAGGTGGAGTCGTTCCGGACGGCCGTCATCTGGACCGCCGACGGCGGCGGTATGGCCGTCGCCCCGGCCGGACAGCATCCGGCCCGCACCCTCCTCCATCTGCGCCATGAGGTCGCGCAGCGCCAGGAAGACGACCACCGCGCCGCCGACTTCCAGGAGACCGTCGCGGCCGGCCACGTGGAGGACATCGACGCCTGGCACGCCCGTACCTCCCGGGCGACCCCGTGACTGCAGCTGCCGTGCGCGCCCGGGACACCCCGGGCCGCACGGCCACCTCCCAACGAGTCGACGGCCTGCTGGTCATCGACGCCGAGAACGTCCGTGCTCGCTACGAGTGCTACCGCCCGGGGTGCCCGAAGCCCCGCGAAGTGCCGATCCGGCCCAGCGCCATCGGTCCGTTCATCAGCGGGATCAAGGCCCGGCACCTCAGCCAGTACCACGGAGAGAACCGTTGACCGACTCGCAGACCACCGACCTCCGGGCAGCAGCCCGCGAGCTGCACGACGCTGGCCTGTGCGTCCTGCCCATCAAGGCCGACGGGACGAAGAAGCCAGTGGTCCCCTGGCTTGAGTACAAGATCACCCGGACCACACCTGAGCAGCACGACGACTGGTTCGACGGCGACCGACCGCGTGGCATCGCTGTGGTCTACGGTGCCGTCTCCGGTGCCGTGGAGCTGGTCGAGTTCGAGGGCCTCGCCATCCGCGAGGGTCTGCTTGAGCAGGTCACCGCGTCCATGGCCGATCACGGGCTCGGCGAAGTGTGGGCCGCCATTCAGAGCGGCTGGGTCACTCAGTCGCCCAGCGGCGGCATCCACTACCGCGCCCGCCTCGACGGCGCCGCCGTCCCGCCGAACCGCAAATTGGCGCAGCGGCTGGCGCGCGAGGATGAGTGGGACGCCTCTGAGCGGCAGCGAGTCGCCGAGAAGCCGGGCACGAAGATCGTGCGTCCTCTGATCGAGACTCGCGGCGAAGGCGGGTATGGCCTAGTCGAACCGTCCAGCGGCACCGTGCACGCTTCGGGTCGCCCGTACACCCGCATCGCAGGGTCACCCGCCAACATCCCCGTGATCGACGGGGAAACCATGGACGCGATCCGGGCGGTCTGTCACCTGTTCGACCAGATGCCCAAGCCCGAACCGGTGAGGACGGCCCCGCGCCCGTCCCCGCCACGACCGGACGGCACTCTGCGGCCTGGCGACGACTTCGAGGCGCGCGCCTCCTGGGAGGACATCCTTCGAGGAACCTTCCGCCCGTTGAACACCCGCGGGAGCGAGACGTTCTGGGGGTGGGCGGACGGCGTCGGCGGGGTGAAGGCGACCACCGGCCGCGACGAGCACGACCGCCTGTTCGTCTTCGCCACCGGCAGCGAGTTCGAGAGCGAGGTGCCCTACTCGAAGTTCGGTGCCTACGCGCTACTGAATCACGGCGGCGACCACAAGGCAGCCGCCCGGGAACTGGCGCGCCTCGGCTACGGCAGCCGCCACCTCGCGTCCGTTGGCAGCCGCCCGTCCATCCCGGCACCCGCGGCGCCTGCTCCGGACGAAGCCGTTGCCGAGGACGAGCAGGAGCAGGACGAGCAGCCGGCGCCGGATGGCGTGTCGGACGACCCGGAAGGCTTCGACTACGCCGGCACCTTCGGCCTGCCGTCCTCCGTGCGTACGCCCTACGACTACCGGCTCACCGGCCGCGGCGTCGAGGTCCTCAGCACCAGCGGCGAGAACTGGCAGCGCGTCACGTTCGCCCCCCTGGTGGTGACCGCGACGTTCGAGGACCCCGAAGGCGACCAGTACGTCGAGCTGTCCTGGATCGACCGTAGCCTCGGCCGACCCCGCCGCATCTCCCGCATCGTCAGCCGCGAGACAGCGAAGCGCGGGCGAAAATTGATCGAGACGCTCGGCAGCGCCGGGCTGCCCGCCGTCGAGGGCGATGCCCGGGCCGTCGAAAAGTGGCTGGCCGAGTTCGAGTCGCGCAACTTCGGCCGCATCCCCAGCGAGCAGCTGGCCCGCTGGCTGGGCTGGCAGGACGACGGCACGTTCGTCTCCTCACCCGAGGACGGCATCAAGGTCGATGTGCCGTTCGAGGAGCAGCGAGGCCCGGCCCGCGCACATGCCAGGAAAGGGACGCTCGAGGGCTGGCAGGAGACCGTTGCGCAGCTGGCCGGCTTCCCTGTGCCGCGCGTCGCCATCGCGGCCGCGCTCGCTGCGCCGCTGCTCAAGCCCCTCGCGTTGAACAGCTTCACGCTGGACATCTCCAGCCGGTCCACCAAGGGCAAGACGACGGCGCTTCAGGTAGCGCTCAGCGTGTGGGCGGACCCGTCCGAGCACGCCTCCGCCATGTCCAACTGGCGCACCACGCTGTACGCGATCGAGAAGCGGCTGAACCTGGTGCGCGGGATCGTCACGGTGTTCGACGAGACGATGGCCGTCACGGACGACACCCTGATCGACGAGGTGCTCTACCAGCTCCCGATGAATCACGGGAAAGCCCGGTCGGGTGGGGCGTTCGGCAACATGCTGCCCTGGGAGACCATCCTGCTGTCCTCGGGCGAGCGGCCGGCGCTGTCCTTTACGACCAGCCAGGGCGCCGCTGCCCGCATCTTGGGGACGACGATCGCCCCCTTCGGCGACGGCGGGGGCGCGGCGGCTGCGGCGGCACGGGACGGCGTGCTCGCCAACCACGGCCACGCCGGGCCCGAGTTCATCCAGTACGTCCTCAGCGGCCTCGCCCATCCGAACGGCCGAGAGGTGCTGAGGGAGAAGCACCGTGCGCTGGTGAACGAGTTCCGTGGCGGCGGCGACATGACCAACCGGCGCGCGCCGATGGTCGCCGCCCTGGTGCTCGCCGAGACGCTCGCCTGCAAGCGCGGCCTGCTCCCGTATGAGCCCCTCCCCCACGACACGTGGCGCGGCCTGTTCACCGCCCACAACCCCACCGACAACCGCCCCGACATGGCACTGGACGTCCTGCGGGAGTACGTGGCGGGCCACGCTCACGAGCTGTTCACCGCTACCCGTGCGGCGATGAACGAGAAGCCGCCGTACTCCGGGTGGCTGGGTGTCCTGTCGACCGACAAGGCGGGTGTCGCGGAAGTGGCCCTGCTGCCTGAGCGCGTCCGCAAGATCCTCGCGGAGGCCGGCTACTCCCTCGACGCCGTGGTCGGCAGCTGGGTCGACGCCGAGTACCTGAAGACCCTCAAGAGCCAGCGGCCCGCGCACCTGGTGCCCCGCCGCTTCGGCGGAGCCCGAGCGAAATGCCTCGCCTTCACCCCGGAGGGCATGCCCTTCGGCGACCAGGACGAGGCGTCATGAGAGCCGTGAGCACGGTGGTACGCACGAGGTGCGTACCACCTGGGGCCACCAGTCTGCGCAGGTCAGACGCATCCCGACCCTCAATCGGGGGGCGGTACGCACTCGCCCGGAAAAGACACCCCTCAGGCGTGTGCGTGCGTGCGCGCCTGTGCGCGAGTGCGCGCACATCGACACCTGTCTGTTTCTGCGTACCTACGTACCACCCTCCGTAGAGAGAGACATAAGAGCAGGTCAGAGGCTATTTCAGCCCGGTACGCAGCCGGTACGCAGCCGGTACGCAGTGCGTACCGCTCCCCCATCTCCCACCGATCCGAGGTGACCATGTCCATCACCACAGAAGCCCCCGCCTTCACTCCCCGCCCCTACCAGCTCGACGCCATCGAGGCGCTCCGCAAGGGCTGGGCCGCCGGCCAGAACCGCCTGGCCGTCGTCCTGCCGACCGGCGCAGGGAAGACCGTCGTCTTCAGCCACCTGGCCCACCAGATGCTCGACAACCTCGGCGGCCGCCGGGTGCTCGTCATCGCCCACCGCGAGGAGCTGATCTCGCAGGCCGCGTCCAAGCTGCTGGCGGTCGACCCGATGCTGCGGGTCGGCATCGTCAAGGCCGCACGGGACGACCACGCAGACGCCGACGTGATCGTGGCCAGCGTCCAGACCCTGGCCGTGCCCCGCCGACGCGAGGCCATCAGGGATGTCGGCCTGGTCATCGTGGACGAGTGCCACCACGCCGCCGCCCCCACCTACATGGAGGTGCTTCGGCACTTCGGCGCCTGGGACGGCGTGCCCGTGGCTGGCTTCACCGCGACGATGACGCGTGAGGACGGTGGCCTGGCCGAGGTCTGGGAAGACGTGGTGTTCCGCCTCGACATCCTCGACATGATCAGCGACGGCTACCTCTGCGACGTACGCGGCAAGGCCATCACCGTCGACACCCTGGACCTCAACAAGGTGCGCACCCGCGGCGGCGACCTGGTCGACGGGCAGCTCGGCAAGGCGCTCGAGGACTCCGGCGCGCTGGACGCCATCGCCAAGGCGTATGTCGAGCACGCCGCCGACCGGCCGGGCGTCGTCTTCACGCCGACCGTGGCGACCGCCCAGGCCGCCGCCGCCTCACTGCGCGCCGTCGGCATCACGGCGGCCCCGGTGTGGGGCGACATGGGCCGCGACGCGCGGCGCGCGACCCTCGCCCAGTACGAGGCCGGCGACGTCCAGGTGCTCACCAACTGCATGGTCTTGACGGAGGGATTCGACGCCCCGCACACCAGCTGCATCGTGGTCGCCCGCCCGACCAAGTCGCCCGGCCTGTACGTGCAGATGGTCGGCCGCGGCCTGCGTCCGGCGCCTGGAAAGGGAGACGCGCTGCTGCTCGACGTGATGGGCGCGGCGTCCCGCCACAAGCTGGCCAGCATGGTCGACCTGACCGAGCGCGAGATCGGCCAGCCCGAGAGCGGCAAGAGCCTGCGGCAGATCGCCGAGGAGCACGCGGCCACCGAGAAGCGCCGCCCGCTCGCTGCGCAGGTGACGGCCGAGGAGATCAACCTGTTCGGCGCTTCGTCGATCCGGTGGCTGCGCACGGAGAACGGCACCTGGTTCATCAGGCTCACGTCCGCCATGTTCCTGTTTCTCGTCCGCGACCCCGGCACCCGTCTGTACCGGATGCGCCGGTGGACACAGGCGGACGGTGCGCACCCGCCCAGGGACGACGTTGCGCGGCCGCTGCCCGAGGCCCTGGCGTGGCTGGAGCAGCAGGCCAAGGTGCTGGCGCCCGGCGCATTCGTCGACCGCCAGGCCCGGTGGCGTCAGGGCAGGCCCACGGACAAGCAATGCGGGCTGGCTCGCCGTCTGGGCATCCGGGTGCCGCCCGGCAGCACCGCCGGCGACGTGGCCGACCTCATCGACCAGGACCGCGTCGGCCGCGTCCTGGGCCAACTCATCCTTCCCGCCGCGTAGCGGTCCGGGCCTGTCGCTATCAGGCCCGGACCTCCACCCATCACATCACGGAGGAACCCATGAACGACCACCAGCAGGCCGCCGAGCAGCTCGGCCACGCGTCTGCCGAGCAGACAGCGGCCACTTACGCCCCCGACTCCCCGCCCGCCCCGCTCCCGCCGGCTCTCGTCTCGGCGATCCTGCGGGACCCGGACAGCCCGCTGTACCCCTCGAAGATTGGCGTCTTCTGTGACGAGTGCGGGACCGAGATCGCGCGCGACTACATGGTGTCCACCGAGCAGACGAGCACGGAACGCCTGGAGGTGGCCCGCCGTCACCTCCGCGCCGAGGGATGGCAGTGCGACGCGACCGGCGACTACTGCCCTGAGCACCGGACCCCGCCGAGCGCCATGGTCCTTGCCGAGGTGGCCTACGAGCGGGCCCGCCAGGACCAGCGCTGGGGCGAGCAGAACCACCCCGACGGCACCGGCAGCAGCTGGTACGCCCGACACGCGACCGCCGCCCGGCGCAACTGCCAGCTGGCCGCGCACGAGAGCGCGACCGGCTGGGACCTGATCTTGCTGGAGGAGGTCTACGAGGCACTCGCCGAGGCTGACCCGGCCGAGCTGCGCGCCGAGCTGGTGCAGGTCGCGGCCGTGGCCGTGGCCTGGATCGAGGCCATCGACCGGCGTCGGGCCGCTGTCGCAGGTGCGTCGACCACTGCCACGAGTCGACGGACCCCTTCCACATCTGCCCCATCTGCCACTGATCCCGAGAGCCGATGACCGTCGCTGCCCTCCGCGCCCTGCTGGACGAGATCGACCAGCAGGGCGGCCCGGAAGCCGCACGCCAGAACCGCCTCCAGCTCACCGGCCCGAAGGAGCCCCAGATGAGCCAGCCCATTCCGGGACTGCCCGCCCTCAAACTGCCGCCCGCCGACCCGCCACCGGTACCCGTCGGCCAGCTCCTCAAGTGGGGCGACGACCACCCGGACCCCGAGGTTCAGGACCAGGCCGCCCGCGCCCGCGTCGCCCTTACCGGCCTCCGCCGTCGGCACGCCGCCGACCAGGAGCTGACCGCCATCACCACCGAGGCCGAGCAGCTGGAGAAGCGCCTGGCCGAACTCCGTGCCCGCGAGCAGGAGCTGGCGCCTGCGAAGCCGAAGAAGAAGCGCGCCGCTGCGGTCCGGGACTACGACACCCGCGAGGTCCGCGCCTGGGCCGCCGCCAACAGCGTGTACTGCCCGCGCGTCGGCCAGATCCCGAAGCGCGTCCTGGACGCCTGGCGCGCCGCGCGACCGCAGGCCGGATGACCACACGTAACGGCCGCCCCTGCACCAATCAGGGGCGGCCTTCCGCCCATCACACCACGGAGGGACCAGTGAAGATCCGCACCGCCCGCCCGCGCTGCCCCCGAGGCCCTTCCTGCCCGCCGCCGGCAGCTGTTTGTGCCAGCGCCTCATCGTCCGCTGGGACGCCGACCTGTGGGGCCAAGGCCTCCGCCCGGGAGCCCGCCTCCGCACCGTCCACGTCACCGGGGATTACCTGTGACCGCCGTCATCGCCTTCGTGCTCCTCGTCGTCACCACCTCAGGTGTGCTCTGCGCGCACTGGCTCTACCCACCCTGGAGGAACCGGTGAGGCTCGCCCAGTTCATCGCCGCCCTGTACGTCCTCGCCGCCCTCGCCCTCGTCCGCTGGGCCATCGCCAGCCAGCGCGCCGCCAGCGCGCAGGCGGAGCGCGCTGCCCGGCCTCGCCAGCCGAGCGCGGCCGAGGTCGCCGAGGAGATCGCCGACGGCTGGCAGCGCCTGGCCGAGGCGTGCTGCCTCACCGGCTGGGAGTCGCGCGGCGCCGACCACGACCCGACTACCTGCACCCGGAAGGACACCCACCGATGACGCACCCCACCGGCGGCTACCCGGACCAGCCGTTCCCGCCGCTCAACGAGGACGCCCGCCGCGCCACCCGCCGCGGCAGCGTCCGCATCCTGCTTGTCCGGGCCGCCGCCGGCCTCACCCCCGACGAGGACGCCCTGCTGCGCCAGCAGGTGGAGGCCGAGATCCGTGAGGCCGACATCGCGCGCGCCACCATCGAGCGGATGAAGCGCACCAACCGCATGGTCAACCGCGGTGCTCGGGAGAGCAGGGAGCGCGCCGAGCAGGCCGAGGCCGTGATCGAACGGGTGCGCGCCCTGGCCTCCCGGTGGGTCGTCCTCCGCGCCTACGGCAGCGCGGCCACCGAGCTGCGCGCCGCCCTGGACAGCACCGAGCAGCCCGAGGAGAGCACCACCCCGTGACCTGTGAACTGTGCGGCAACTCGGCCAGCGGCTACCTGTGCACCCGGCACAGGGAGCAGCTGGCTGGGGGGCTGCGAGAACTGCCCGACCTGTACGCCGAGGTCGGTGAATGCCTTGTGCCGCGCCGCGCCAGCTGGGGCGAGATCATCGCCACCAAGAGCGCAGCCGGCCCCCAGTCCCCGGTCAACGAGGACGTCATCGACACCGTGAACTGGGGTCGCGCGGCCGAGGTTCTGCGTTCCTGGCGACTGGACGTCCGCCGCGTCCGCTGGCCGCACCGAGGCGCGCCGCCTGCTGGCGACCTGGCCGCCGACTGCGGATGGCTGGTCCACCAGCTGGACTGGATAGCGACGGCCTACCCGGCGGCCGGCGATCTGGCGCGCGAGGTGTGGGCGCTGGAGACGCAGGCGCGCTCTGTTGTCGGTGACCCGAGGCCCCGACCGCAACGACTCGGGCTCTGCGTGGCCGTGACAGATGACCAGGGGACGGTGTGCGGGGCGGTCCTTACCCGACTCCCGGGTGAGCTGGTGCGGTGCAGCTGGTGCGGAACGGAGTACCGAACGGAGACGGATCTCCTGCTGTTGCAGCACTATCAGCCGACGGAACCGGCATGACTATCGCTATGCCCCTTGCGCAAAGGGGGGTTAGTGATAGTCTCGCAGAGGTGGAAACACCCCCTTGGCGGGAGCGTCTTCGCGTGGAGGACGAGCTGCTGGAACAGCTCGAAGCCCAGGTAGAGACCGCCCGCAGACGACGAGCGACAGCCCTGAAGGAAGGCGCCGGTGAACTCGGCAGCGTCTACGCGCTGGCGAAGGATCTAGGCATGAGCTGGACGGCTATCGCTCACGCGATCAAGAAGTACACAACCGAATAGGACGAGGGCCGGACAGCAGCTCTCCGGGTGCTGGAACACCTGGAGGCGCGCGCGCCGCCCGACCCTCTACGCACCGACGCGCAGCAACGCGTCGGCACTTGATCACAACGAGATCGGACCTCGTCATGACCCAGCGGAACTCTAGCGCCCCCGCTCAGGGCGCCCCCGACCGCGTAGCCGAGCTGCACCAGCAGTGCCGCGCCGACTACGCCAGCGCCGCCGGCACCCGCTCGGCCGCCGCCGGCGCCGCCCGCGACCAGCTCGCCTTGGCCCGCGCGCACGCCGCCGAAAGCGGTGGCCGCCGATGAGCAGCACCAACCTGCCCCAGCCTGTCCGCGACCTGCTCGCGGCCGTCCTCGAAGCGCTCGACCTGCCCGCCCCCGCCACCTTCGGCGGCAGCGAGGTCCACGACCGGCTGCTCGCCACCCGCGCCCTCCACGCCCGCATCGCCCTGCGTAACGTCCTCGACGACGGGCCCGACCTCGGCCCGTCCTGGAACGCCCAGTACCTGCGGAAGCGGCTCGCCGAGCACCCCGTCGCCGGGTACGTCACCGCCACCCAGGCGCACGCCGCCCTCGACGCGGGCAAGCCCTGGTCCGAGGCCGTCACCCTCTCCACCGGGGAGGACCAGTGAACGCCCGGACCCTTACCCGCGGGCAGCGGATTGTCCTCGGCACGGCGGCCGGCGTGATGGTCGCCGTTGGCGTGACCGGCGCCGTCGGTACCTACAGCAACGCGCTCGCCGAGGTCGGCCGCCAGGCCACCGCCGCCGGCGTCGTCGCCGCGGGCGAGGGCCTCACCCTCATCCTCGCGCTGACCATGGTTGGCCTGACCCTGCTCGGTCAGTCCGCCCCTGCCTGGGTCCGTGCCGGCCTGTGGCTGGCCCCGCTCGCCGCCTGCGGCACTGGCCTGTCCCTCGCCGATGCCCCCACCGAGGCCGTCGTCTACGGCGTCATGCCGCTCGGCATGTCCGGCGCCGCCGAAGGTCTCGGCCTCATCGCCCGCCGCATCGTCATCTACAGCACCGGCGTGGACGCCGAAGCGCAGCGCCGCAACGCCCACGCCGTGCAGCAGCTGGCCTACCACCAGGCCGCCGCCGAACGGCACCCCGACGAGGACACCCGCGCCGAGGCGCTGCGGAAGTCCTGGAAGCTGGCCAAGCGGGTCGGTGTCGGCGACCAGGTCCTGGGCGCCGCCCTGGTCGACGTGCAGCGCGGTCGCATCACAGGCGGAGCCGACGCCGCCCTGGGCGCCATGTACGGCGCCCCGGCCGCCGTCGAACCGCCGACCGCGCGGCCCCGGCTCGCCACCGCGACCGAGGCGCTGCGCCAACGGTTCGCGGAGATGCACCCGGCGGATGCGATCCGGCTCGCAGCGGATGCGCGCCCGGATGCGCCCCCGGCCGAACTCGCCACCGTGCTGGCCACCTACGGGGTGCACGTGGACGCCGTCGCCGTCGCCCTGGTGCTCGGCCAGCAGCCCCCGCAGTACGAGGTGCATCGACCTGATGCGCTCGCGCATCAGCAGGTCAGGGCCCTGGACCCGGTCACGATGGAGGGCGCCGTCGTCGAGGCCGCATCCACCCTCGGCCCGGACGCCAAGGCCAAGGACATCGTGGAGCACGTCGAGCGTCACCGGCGCCTGATCGTTACCGAGCCCTACGTCCGCACCGCCCTGTCCCGGTCCGCCAAGAAGACCGAGCAGCAGGCCCCGGCCGAGCCGATGGAAGGCGGGTACGCGTGATGCGCTGGCTCCTCCTCGGCGCCCTCCTCGGCGTCCTCCTCCTCATCCCGTCCGTCCTGCTCCTCGTCGGCACGGTGGCCGCCTGGCTCCTCGGCAAGCCCGTGCTCGTCGCATTCGTCCTGGGCGCCATCGTCCGCCCGCACCTGCCCCAGCTGCGGAGGTGGGCGCGATGAGCGACGCCCTGGAGAAGGCAGAGGCCGCCGCCCAGGAGGCCGCCGCCAACACGGACGTCACCCGGATCGTCGCCGCGCTCCTCGCCGCCCAGCAGCTGCAGCAGCAGACGCCGGCCCCGGCCGCCCCGGCCCGGCAGGAGTTCGACGCCAGGAAGTGGTTGACCATCGGCGGCCTCGGGATCGCCGGCGGTCTGGTGGCCTCCCTGTTCGCAGTGGCCATCGCGATCGGCGCGGTGTCCGTGGCGATCCTCGCCCTGGTCCTGCGCGCCATGTGGCGCGACTTCCAGAAGGGCCGCTGACCTGCCCTTCCGTCCTCTGCGGCTCGTCCGCAGGGGTGCGGTAGGGCCGGACAGCCCGGCTCGCCCGTAACAGAGAGGAACCCCATGTCCCGCATGAAGAAGCAGGCCGCCGACAACCGCGAGGCCGCCCGCACCCTCCGCGCCCGCGGCAAGGACGCCGCCGCCCAGCGCCTGGAGGACCGGGCCGACGACCTGGAGGCCGGCCGCGTCACCGACGTCACCGACCAGGTCAGCGGCCTCATCTCCTGGGCGCTCGGCCGCCGCTGACCACCGACCACCCCTGAGAGGACCGACATGAGGTTCACCCCGGACCCGGCCCGTGAGGCCGCCATCACCGCCAGCCAGACCGCGGAGACCGCCCTGCACAACGCCGAGCAGCAGTACCGCGCCGCGCGGTCCGCGCCGGAGCTGGCGGCGTCCGCCCGCAAGGTCGCCGCCGCCCGCGAGACGGCCCGCGAGGCCCGACGCGCCGTCCGCGACGAGTACCTGAAGGCGAGGGGCTGACATGGCGCTGACCAGCGACGACCCCTACAACCTGCGCGAGACCCTCCAGGTCATCGCCCTCGGCATCCGCGTCGCCCGCAAGCAGGGCAAGGGCAAGTCGGTAGCGGCCCTCGAGCGGCAGGCCGACCGCATCCGCGAGAAGGCCGAGAAGCGCGAGGCCGCCGCCCGCGCCGCCCGCAAGTAGCTCCACCCCGGGGCGGCCGTCACCCGGCCAAGGACAGCCGGCCGCCCCGGGCCCGATCCCGAAACGCAATGCGTAACGAAATCCGGAGGCACCAGCATGACGGACACCCTGCCGCGGCCCGTAATCAACGGGCACGCCGAACCGAACGTGTCCTTGCTCAAGTTCGCCCCCGAACCGCCGGCCGTCGTCGAGGATGACGCGCCGGTGGTCGAGGCTGTCGACCGCCCGGAGAACCCGCTCGCCGACTGGCTCACCGTGCCCGACATGCCGGTCCTGCCCGTATGGGCGCGCTCCGCGGCCGCGCTGAAGGCGAACGCCGCGGCTGTGGGCAGGCTGTGCCTGTGGCACTCCCGGTACCACCTGCTGCGCACGCCGAAGTACGCGTTCCGTATGGCGTGGCTGGCCCTCAAGGGCGCGTGGCGGGGCGCGCGGGGTCTGTGGCCCACGCTGGCCGCCTCGGAGCACAGTGCCGGGGTGAAGGCGCTTCGCGCGCAGGTGAAAGTGAAGCCCGACGACGTGGTGGTCGCCGCTCAGTTCGTCCTGGCGCACCGAGAGCGGACGGTGGCCCGCCGCTGGCGCTGGAGCGCGGCAGGCGTCGCCGTCGCCGCCGCGGCGGCTGGCTGGTACCTGGCGCCCCCGCTGCTGCAGGCCGGGATGGTCGCGGCCGCCGCGCTGCCGCTGGCCTACCTCGGACGCGGCGAGGATGTGCAGCTGCTCGACAACCCCACCCCGCCGCTGCGGGTCGACATGTCAGCGCAGCAGCTCAACGACGCGTTGCGGGCCGCAGGCCTGCTCAAGCCCGGGCGCGGCGACGACGAAGGACCCCGGGTCACCTGTGTCATGGGCCCGGTCCGTGACGGGCGCGGCTGGGCCGTCATCTTCGACCTCCCCAAGGGTGGCGGGAAGACCGCGGCCGACGTGCTGGCGAAGCGGACGGCCATCGCCGCCGAGCTGGGCGTGGACGAGATCCAGGTCATCGCCTCCCGGGTCCGTGCGGCGGCCGGCGGCAACGCGGGCCGCGTCAGCATGTGGGTGGCCGACGATGACCCCTACCTCGGTTTGCCGAACCCGTCGCCGCTGGTCAAGGCGGAGACGTTCTCCGTGTGGGACCCGATCCCGTTCGGGCAGGACGCCCGCGGTACCCGGATCACCGTGCCCGTCATGTGGCAGTCGCTGTTCTTCGGCGGCCTGCCCCGCCGCGGGAAGACGTTCACGCAGCGGCTGATGACCGCGGCCGGGCTGCTGGACCCTTTCGTCAGGCACTACGTCGCCGATGGCAAGGGCGGCGCCGACTGGATGCCGATGAAGGCGGTCGCCCACCGGCTGGTGATGGGCGCCGAGGATGACGCCGTGGAAGCCCTGAAGGCGATGCTGAAGGAACTGCTCGCGGAGATGGAGCGCCGGTTCGTGCTGCTGCGCGGCCTGCCCGTCTCCGTCTGCCCCGAGGGCAAGCTGACCCCGGGCATCGTCGAGAAGTACAACCTGCCGGTCATCTTCGTCACCATCGACGAACTCCAGGAGTACTTCACCGCGATGGAGCGCGACGACCGGGAGCAGGTCATCAACGACCTGTGCCGCATCGCCCGCCGCGGGCCGGCCGCTGGGTTCATCAGCAACTTCGCCTCCCAGCGGCCCGACGCCGACAGCGTGCCGACGAAGCTGCGGGAGATCATCACCCTGCGGTACTGCACACAGGTCGTCGACCAGACGTCCTCGGACATGGTGCTGGGCAAGGGCAAGGCCGCTCAGGGAGCCGACGCCTCCGTCCTCTCCGAGGACCACCGCGGTACCGGCGTGCTGGTGACCGGCCCCGCCTCCTTCGTCACCGTGCGAGCCGACTTCCTCGACGGCCCCGCGTTCGCCGAGCTGTGCCAGCGCGGCCGCGCCCTGCGGCAGAAGCACGACCAGCTCACCGGGGACGCCGCCCAGGACGTCACCGCGGCCGCCGACCAGACCGGCATCACCATCGCCCCCGTCCTGTCCGACTGCCTCACCGTGATGCGGCACGCAGCCCGCATGCACACCGTCGACCTGCTGCAGCGGCTGGAGAACCTCGACGAGGACTACGGCGACTGGGACGCCGAACGCCTCGCCCGCGAACTCGAGGCGGCCGGGGTGAAGCGGACCACGAAGCAGGTCAACATCGGCGGAAAGAACCTCGCCGGCTACCGCCGCGAAGACCTCGAAGCGGCCGTACCGCCCGAGCTGCTCAACGCCCGGTAGACCCCGCCCCCTCTACAACCGGCGCCCGGAACACCCCGCGGCCCCCCTCTATCCACTCCGGTGGATCTAGAGGGGGGCCGCTATCCGCGTATAGGGGGGTGTAGAGGCCGCTGACCTGCGAAGTAGTGGCCGTAGAGGGGAGCAAGAGAGAGCCGCACAGACCCCGTTCAGGCGGCATCATGGAGCCATGGAGTCGCAGATCATCCGGCCCGGCCACCTCACCGCCCACCAGACCGCCCACGCCCTCGGCATCGGCCTGGACGCCGTCCGCCAGCTCGTCCGCCGCGGCCAGCTGCACCGCTCCGGCGGCACCCCCCGACAGCCCTGGTACCCCGCCGCCGCCGTCGCCGCCCTCGCCGCCAAGCGCGCCACCCGCAACGCTGCTTGACCGCAGGTCAGCGACCTGTCACGATCTCCGCGTACAGCTGTGCCCACAGACAGCACCACAGACACCCGAGGCCCCGCCCACCAGCGGGGCCTTTGTCGTACCCGGAGGCCGCCATGCCCGCCACGACCGAGGCGCCCCGCACCGCAGTCGAGGCGGCCCATCAGCTCGCCCAGCAGGGCAAGCACGTCCACATCGTCAGCGAGAGCCAGGGCGCCTGCCTCAAGGGCACGTGCAACCTGCTGCCCGTGCTGCCTCCGGCTCCGTCCGAGTAGCTACCGTCGGCGCCGCCACGGTCGGCCGTCACCACCCGGACGCACCGTCACCTCCGGGTCCGGACCAGTCCGCCGGCGCCCGGCGGTCGCCGCCACAGCGCCCAGCATCAGCAGGCCACCGACCACCAGCCAGACCACCGCGAACTCCCGGGCCACCCCGACCATGAACACGGCCAGGCCCACCACGAACACACCGAGCGCTCCGCTCGCCTGCATGCCCACCACCCCCAAGCCGCGCACGCTACCGATCAGGAGGTGACCGTGGCCAGACGCCGAGCCCTCACCGTCTGCTCCGTCCCCGACTGCCCCCGCCTCACCCCCGCCGGCCGCTGCCCCCAGCACCGTCAGCAGGCCGAGCAGCAGCGCGGCAGCGCACGGCAGCGCGGCTACGGACAGCAGCACGAGCAGCGGTTCCGGCCCGGCGTCCTCACCCGTGATCCCACCTGCACCTGCCACGGGTGTACGAGCTGCGCGCGTGCAGGCCATGGCCGCTGCGTCAGAGCCAGCGTGCACGCCGACCACTGGCCACTGAGCAGACGCGAGCTGGTCGACCGGGGCCTGGACCCTGACGACCCAGCCAACGGACGCGGCCTGTGCGGACCGTGCCACTCCAGCGAGACCGCACGCCACCAGCCAGGAGGATGGAACCAGTGAGCAGCCGCGTACTGGCAACGATCAGCGCAGCGGACATGGCACGGCACCGCGATGCTCTGTGCGACTGGGCAAGGGCCAACGGCATCGAGCCGCACGACGTGGCCGCCGAGCCGGGCCTGACCGTGGAGCAGATCGGCCGCCGCACCATGATCGTGTACCGGCAGTACCAGCGCGGAGCCGACGGCCAGATCCTGCGCGCGCCAGGCGACTACACCCAGGCGCTGGCAGTACGACGGGCTACCCGCCTGCGGGTTCCGCTGCCGGACCTCGACCACGCCAGCCCAATGACCAAGAGTGACCAGACCCCCGGGGGGAGCCCCCCTCCATGATCATCTGCCGGACCGCCGGGGAGGTGGCTCGCTGTGTGTACGGGTCTGGGAGGCCCCGCCGGGCGCCCGGCGGTCACCGCTTGTAACCGTGCCCGATGCCGCGACGGCCGGGCCTGAGGCGCCGCGACGGCGCGACCGGGAGGTACCCCATGGCTGGTGTAGGACCGGTGCCGAGCGGCGAGCGCCGGCGCCGCAACGCGGACCCCGTGGCAGGCACGGTGCTGCCGGCGGACGGCTTCACCGGGCCGTCCCCGGACCTGCCGGGCGGCCACGACTACGACACCCGCACTCTGGGCTGGTACGAGACCTGGAGGACGTCCCCGCAGGCCGCCACGTTCCTGGCCACGGACTGGCAGCGGCTGCACATGCTCGCGCAGCTGGTCGAGCTGTACTGGCAGGAGCCGAAGAAGGAGCTGCTCAGCGAGATCCGGCTGAATGAGGCCTCGATCGGCGGCACGGCGGCGGACCGCCTGCGGCTGCGCTGGTCACTCGGGCAGGCGGAAGTCGGCAAGGGCGCGGCCCGGGCCGCCGAGCGGGCGGCAGCGCGCCGCGGCGACGACCCGCGGCGCCGGCTCCGGGCGGTCGGTGAGGAGTAGTGCGCACCCCGGGCGTCCGTCGGTCGCTCGGGTACGCCCTGGCCGACTGGATCGAGTGGTACCTGCCGCACGGCCCGGGCGACGTACAGGGCCAGGCGATCGAGCTGGATGCCGAGATCCTGCGGTTCATCGTCTGCTGCTACGCGATCGACGGGCAGGGCCGGCGGCGCTTCGACGAGGTGCTGCTGTCCCGGGCGAAGGGCCGGGCCAAGAGCGAAATCGCCGGGTGCCTGGTGGTCGCCGAGGCTCTTGCGCCAGTGCGGTTCGACCACTGGGCGGAGCCGGGGGAGGTCTCGGACTGGGGGTACGAGTACGAACTCGGCGAGCCCGTCGGTGCACCGGTGACGTACCCGTTCATCCGATGCCTGGCCACCGAGGAGACGCAGGCCGGGAACACCTACGCCAACGTCACCTACATGATCAGCCACAGCGAGCGCCTGGCCGAGGACTACCCGGGCGTGGACATCGGCAACGACTGGCAGTCCTCGACCCGGGTGTTCCTGCCGGACGGCGGCGAGATCCGGCCCTCTACCGCGTCCAGCGCGTCGAAGGACGGCGGCAAGGAGTCGTTCTCGGTCGCGGACGAGACCCACCTGTACGTGCTACCCGAGCTGCGGGACATGTACGAGACGGTCGAACGGAACACGATGAAGCGGAAGGGCGCCGAGCCGTGGTTCCTGCAGACGTCGACCATGTACGCGATCGGCGAGGACTCCATCGCCGAGCGCACGCACCGCAACTTCAAGGCCAAGAAGGCCCCGCGGCTGTATTTCGACCACGTCCAGGCGCCGGCGCGGCTGCTGGAGGACGAGGCCTACGAGGACCCGGCGGAGCTGAAGCGCGGCCTGATGCAGGCCTACGGGCCGTTCGCGGCACACATGGACCTGGACCGCATGGTGACGTTGGCGCACAAGCCGACCCAGGACCGGGCGAAGTTCCGCAGGTACTTCCTGAACCTGCCGGTCAGCCTGAGCGAGACGTGGCTGTCCCGGCACCTGTGGGAGCGGTGCGCGCTGCCGCAAGCGGTGGCGCCCGGGGAGCGGGTGACGGTCGGTTTCGACGGCTCGGACCACGACGACTGCACGGCGATCACCTGCTGCCGACTCAGCGACGGGTACGTGTTCACGCCGACGTTCCCGGACGGCCGGCCGATGATCTGGACGAAGTGGGACGACGGCGACCCGGACAACTGGCGGGTGCCGCGCGCCGAGGTTCGCGCTGGCATGAGTCACGTCTTCGCCACGTACAAGGTCGAGCGGGCCTACGGCGACCCGCCGGACTGGCGCGACGAGTGCGACGCCTGGGCCGAGGAGTTCGGGGAGGAGACGTTCCTGATCTTCGAGACCCGGATCGCCACCCGCATGTGTCCGGCCCTGGACCGGCTGAAGACGGCCACGCTGTCCGGCGAACTGACCAACGACGGCAACGCGACGATGGCCGAGCACGTCGGCAACGCCAAGCCTGAACGCAGGCCTTCAGGCATCGCCATCACGAAGCCGAGCCAGGACCGAAAGATCGACAGCGCGGTGACCGCCGCACTCGCCTACGAGGCCCGCGCGGACGTGCTGAAGCTCGCCGCCACCGCGACCAGCAACTCCTTCTCTGCCTACTGATCGGAGGTACCCCGTGCCTGTGTCCGCGCAGGAGGCTCTCCGGATCACCGCCATGCTGGAGCAGGAGCTGGACCGCCGGCAGACGACCATCAACCTGTGGAACAACTACTACAAGGGCGACCACAACCTCGGCTTCGCCAGCGACCGGTTCCGGCAGGCCTTCGGCGGCCTCTTCGAGAGGTTCGCGGACAACTGGTGCGAGGTGGTGTGCGACGCCCCATCCGAGCGCCTCACGCCGGTTGGTTTCCGCTTCGGTACCGGTGACGAAGCCAACCCGCCGGCTGCCGACAAGGACGCTCAGCGCATCTGGCAGTCCTCGAACATGGACGCCTGGTCGCGGGTGGCACACACCGAAGCCTCGGTGAAGGCGCGCGCGTTCGTACTGGTGTGGGCGGCCGACCCGGCCGCCGACGAGGTCGAGCCGGAGATCACGGTTGAGGACGCGACCCAGTGCATCGTGGCCTACGAGCCAGGCTCGCGGCGTCGGCGAAAGGCGGCGCTGAAGCGGTTCGACGGAGAGGACGGCTTCGAGTACGCGACCCTCTACCTGCCGGACGAGTTGTGGAAGTGGCGGCGTCCGGTGTCCCGATCGGGCCTCGTTCTGCCGTCCTCGTTCGGCCTGGTGCGGTGGCTGCCGCGCGGGGACGCCCCCGAGGAGCAGCGCATCGACAATCCGCTGGGCCGGGTGCCGCTGGTGGAGCTGCGCAACCGCCCCCGACTGACGGACGATCCGACGCCCGAGCACCGGCAGGTCATCCCGATTCAGGGCGCTCTGAACAAGCTGATCGCCGACATGCTCACCGCGAGCGAGGCGGGTGCGTTCCCGGCCCGCTGGGGTACCGGCATCGACCTGCCGAAGGACCCGCTCACGGGCCAGGAGATCGATGACCCGGAGCTGTGGCGCCTGGCGGTCAACAAGATGCTGCGTGCGTCCAACCCATCAGCGAAGTTCGGGAACTTCGCGGCGGCCGACCTGTCCAACTTCGTCGCCGGGATCAGCCTGCTGACCGAGCACATCAGTGCCCTGTCCCGCACCCCGCCCACGTACTTCATGGGCAAGGTGCAGAACGTCTCAGCGGACGCGCTCACGGCGGCCGAGGCGGGCCTGGCGAGCAAGTGCCGCGACAAGACCATGTTCTTCGGCGAGGACTGGGAGGAGGCGATGCGCCTCGCCTTCCTGGTCAAGGGCGATGAGAAGCGCGGTACCAACCCGCTGGCGGAGACGATCTGGCGGGACGTGGAGTACCGCACGGAGGCTCAGCACATCGACGCGGTGCTGAAGAAGAAGGCGCTCGGGGTGCCGTGGCGGCAGCTGATGGAGGATGCCGGCTACACGCCCACGCAGATCGACCGCATGGAGCGGATGCTGGAGCAGGACGCCGAGCGGGCCGCCCGTGCGCTCGCCTTCAAGGCGCCGGAGGATGACGCGGGGGCAGGTCTGGACGGCGTCGGTGGCGCGCTGGACGGGGAGCTGGAGCCCGCGGGGGCCGGGGCGTGAGGGGCGTCCGATGGTGACCGGCGAGGTCCGGGCGCTCGCGCTGGCCCACTACGCGCAGCAGCAGGCCGCTGCGGTGCGCGCCGCGGCCCGGGTCCGGGACCTGTGGTGGCGTATCGACCACCGGCGGATCTCCGGCTCGTGGCAGCAGCTCGCGCCGCTGCTGGTGGCGGCCGTCACCGAGGCGCAGCGCGAGGCCGCGGCGCTGGCCGACCCCTACGTGGCGGCGGCCGTGGAGGCTCAGGACGCCGACCCGACGGCGGCCGGCCGCATCAACCCGGGCGCGTTCGCCGGGATCGCTTCGGACGGGCGGCCGCTGCTGTCCCTGCTGTACCAGCCAGTCATCGACTGGAAAGTGCGGATGCTGGCCGGACAGAGCATGGACGACGCGTTCCGGGGATCGCTGGCAAGCGCACTGCGGATCACGGCCACTCAGGTCGCGGATGCGGGCCGGGGCGCCACCGGGGCGGCGATGGCGGGCCGTCGGACGATCCAGGGCTACGTGCGGGTGGTCCAGCCGCCCGCCTGTGCCCGGTGCGTGATCTTGGCCGGGCGCGAATACGGCTGGAACAAGGGGTTCCAACGGCACCCGCGCTGCGACTGCGTCCACCTGCCGACGACGCTGATCGCCAGGAACCAGCACCGCGGGTGGGCCGACCCGCGCGACTACTTCAACAGCCTGTCGGCGGCCGAGCAGTCCCGGGTCTTCGGCGAGGCCGGCGCCCGCGCGATCCGCGAGGGCGCGGACATGGCGGCCGTCGTCAACGCACGACGCGGTATGACGACGATGACCGCCTACGGCCGCAGCGTGCAGGCGACCACCGAGGGCGCGACCCGCCGCGGCGCCTTCTACCGCCTGGAGCGGTCCCGCACGGAGGCCCGGACCGGGACCCGGTTCGCCCGGGACCGCATCGAGGCGCGGCAGGGCCTGCCCCGCTTCGAGCTGCGCACGCCCCGGCTGATGCCGGAGGAGATCTACCGGCTCGCCGAGAGCCGGGACGAGGCGGTGGCCATGTTGCGCCGCTTCGGCTACCTGACCTGACCGGATACGGGCGGCGCGACGCCGCCCACCGACCCCTGGAGAGCGCGATGCTCACTCACACCCGTACCCGCACGCTGGCCGCTGCCGCGGGCGTCCCCGGCTGGGCGCACCCCTACGCCAGCCCGTTCGTCCTCTACGCCGACGGCGGCGACGGGACCGGGAACGGTGACGGTGACGGTGACGGTCAGGACGGCGACGACGGAGGGGACGACGCCGACGACCAGGGCGACGACGATGGAGACGGCAGCGACGACGGTGACCGCGACGGCGCCGACGACGACGCGCTCGGCGACAAGGGCAAGAAGGCCCTGCGGGAGCTGCGCCGGGAGAACCGTCAGCTCAAGGCCCAGCTCCGCAGCCAGGGAGATGGGGGCCGCAAGCCGTCCGCGAAGGACGGCAAGGCCGGAGACGACGGCGCCGACGGCGCGGAGGCCATCCGCGAGCGCGCTCGCGAGGAGGCCCGCGCCGAGGTGTGGACCGAGCGGGTCGAGGCTGCGGCCATCGCCGCCGCCGCGGGCCGTCTGGCCAACCCGACCCGCGTCGCGCAGCTGCTCCGCGACGACCTCGCCGACGTCCCCAAGGACGACAAGGGCCGCCCCGACAGGGAGGCGATCAGCGAACTGATCGATGACCTGCTGGAGTCCGACCCCTACCTGGCCGCGCCCGCGACGGGCGACCGCCGGCGGTTCCAGGGCGACGCCGACAGCGGCGCCCGCAAGAAGACGAAGAAGTCCGCGGCCAGCCTCGGTGAGGCCGTCGCCGCGCGCCTCGCCGGGAAGACCGGCGGCTGACCCCTAGGAGCCAGACATGCCCGTGACGCTCGCTCAGGCGAAGCTCAACGCGACCGACGACATCGATACGCAGGTCATCGACGAGTTCGCCAAGAACAACTTCCTCCTCCAGACCCTGACGTTCGATGACGTCGTCAACCAGGCCGGGGCCGGGGCCACGATGACCTACGGCTACACCCGCCTGATCACCCAGGCCGACGCCGCGTTCCGCGCGATCAACAGCGAGTACACGCCGGCCGAGGTCACCAAGCAGCGGTACACCGTCGACCTGAAGCCGCTGGGCGGCAGCTTCCAGATCGACCGCGTCCTGAACCGCGTGGCCGCCGCGGCCGAGACGACGCTGCAGATGCAGCAGAAGATCAAGGCCACGAACGCCAAGTTCAACGACGCCGTGATCAACGGCGACACCGCAGTGGACGCCAACGGATTCGACGGCCTCTCCAAGAGCCTGACCGCGTCCAGCACCGAGTACGGGGCGGCCCTGTCCACCGACTGGCGCGGTGCGACCATCGGCGCCGACCTGGGCAAGGCCAACGACGCCCTGGACGCCCTGGACGCCTGGCTGGCCCTGCTGGACGGCCAGCCGGATGCCATCCTCGGCAACATCGACTCCATCGCCCGCATCCGGTCGCTGGCCCGCCGCGCCGGTTACTTCGACCGGTCCACTTCTGCCGACTTCGGCTCCAGGGTGGAGACCTACCGGGGCATCGCCCTGGTGGACCTCGGCGCCAAGGCGGGCAGCAACAACCCGGTCATCCCCACCACCAACAAGACCGTGGCGACCGTCACCGGCAACTACACCGACATCTACGCCCTCCGCTTCGGGCTGGACGGCTTCCACGGCGTGTCCATGGCGGGCGCTCCGCTGGTGCAGACGTGGCTGCCGGACTTCACCACCGCCGGCGCCGTCAAGACCGGTGAAGTAGAACTCGGCCCGGCCGCCGTCGTCCTGAAGGCGACCAAGGCCGCCGCCGTCTTCCGCAACATCCTCGTCCGCTGACCGGAGGCACACCATGGCACGCATCACCACACCGGTCCCCGGCTACAGCGGCCAGGGGCCCGGAAACCTGCACTTCTCCAACGGGGTCGCCGAGACCGACGACGAGGCGATCATCGCGTACTGCCGCGGCGCCGGGTACGGCATCGACGCCGACCCGCCCGAGCCGGAGAAGCCCGAGGTGCCCGACCCGCGGGAGGTGACCACCGTGGTGGTCGGCTCGCCCGCTCGGGACGCCGCCGTCGACCCCAAGCCGGGCGACTTCCGGCCGCCGGTGAACGCCGGCGAGGCCAACCCGCACGGGCCCGAGGTGTACGCCCCCGGCCTGCCCGGAGGCGGCCTCCAGCCGACCGCCCCCGCCGCCCCGGCCCAGGAGCCGGCGGACAGCCAGAGCAGCCCGGGCCGCCCGCCGCAGTCCGAGCCGGTGGCCGTCTGGCGGGAGTACGCCGCCAGCGTGGCCAAGGACAGCGACGAGGCCGCCCAGGTCGAGAAGCTGACCAAGGCCGAGCTGATCAAGAAGTACGGAGGCTGACATGCCGCTGGGACCGTTCGCCACCGCCGAGGACCTCGCCGCCCGCATGGGCCGCGACCTGGACACCGTCGAGCAGTCCCAGGCGGCCCGGCTCCTGGCCGACGCCTCCAACCTCATCCGGATGACGGCCGACTACCAGCAGATCAGCCGTGTCGACAATGACACCGTCACCCTGCGCGGCTCATACAGACACGTGCTGACGCTGCCGCAGCGGCCCGTCCGCGACGTCACCGCCGTCGCGGGCCTGGCCCCCACCGCCTGGAAGTGGGACGGCGGCGAGCGCCTGGTCCGTCTCGACGGTGGTGTGTGGGACGGCCCGGTGACGGTGACCTACTCCCACGGACTCGACGAGGACGACGTCGCCTACCAGGTCGCCATGTCCGTCGCCTGCGACGCCGTGAAACGGGTGCTTCTCAACCCGTTGATGACCAAGCAGCGGTCCATCGACGACTTCTCCGAGACCCTCGCCGACGCCCGCGCCTCGCTCCTCCAGGGCGAGCAGGACACCATCCGGCAGGCGTTCGGAGTGGCCACCTGGGGGGTGTCGTCGTGAACCTCGACGCCGTCCTCGCCGCCGGCCGCGCGGCCGCCCGGGCCCGGATGCGGGACACCGTCCGCCTGTACGGGCAGGCCCCGGACGTCTTCGACCGGGCCAGCGGGCAGACGGTGCCGGGCGCCCAGACAACCCTGTACGAGGGCCCGGCCCGCGTGGGATCGGTCGCCCAGGCCACCGGGGAGGACGCTCAGGCCGGGGAGCGCGAGGTGCGCCTGCTGGAGTACGAGGTGTCCCTGCCATGGGACACGCCGCTGCCGGACGGGGCCCGGGTGCTGCCCGGCATGCGCATCGAGGTCACCGGCTCCCGGGACGCCCGCATGGTCGGCCTGGTCCTGTGGGTGACGGGCGCCCAGTACGGCGACCAGGCCACGGCCTGGCGGATCAGCACGGAGGACCGATCCTGATGGACACCTTCGACATGAGCGACGTCCGGCGCCTGGAGCGGCACCTGGCCCGCGCGGTCCCGCGGCTGCGACGGGAAGCCCGGCAGGTCACCATGCGCGGCGCCCTGAACATCAAGAGGGATTGGAGAGCCAACGCCCGGGCGTCCTCGGGTCGACACGCGCCGGCGTACCCGTCCAGCGTGAGCTTCGACCTGGCGTCCTACGGCCCCGACATCACCATGGCCATCATCGGCCCGGACAAGGGCGGCCCCCAGGGCGCGCTGGGCAACTTGTTGGAGTACGGCTCGGTGAAGAACCCGCCGCACAACGATGGCGGGCGGGCCCTGGCCGCGGAGCTGCCCCGGTTCGAGGCCCAGCTGCAGCTGGTCGCCGAGCGCGGCCTGTCCTGGGGAGTGTGACCGGATGCCGACCCCCGAGGCCGCGCCGGACGTCCTGCCGCACATGGACGCCGTGCAGGCCGCGCTGACGGCCGCCGGACTCACGGTCTACGTGGGCGGCGCGCCAGCGGAGAGCACCTGGACGCCGCCGGACAAGTTCCTCGTCCTGTACCCCGATCCGGGGACCGCTGTGCGGGAGTCCCTCGCGGACGAGCGCTCGGACTTCGACACCACCATGCAGATCACGTGCGTGGGCGGCGACGTTGAGCGGGCCCTGTGGGTCGCCGGCCGCGTCCGCCGCGCGCTGGCGGCCCCGCTCGCCGTCGAGGGCCGCCAGTGCTGGCCGGCCGAGGACCTCGGCGGGCCGCCGGTCCAGCGGGACGACGACGTCACCCCGCCGCTGTACTTCGTCCCGGTCCAGTACCGGATCTGTTCGACACCTGCCTGATGGAGGGCACCCCATGGCAACGCTCAGTACCCAGGTCATCGCCCTGACCGGCCTCGCCCCGACCTACGCCCCGGCCACCGGCGGCGGCGACAAGTGCGAGGTGGGAGACCGGAACTTCCTGCACGTGAAGAACGGCGCCGGCTCGCCGGTGACGGTGACGCTCACCGCCACCGCGGCCGTGCGCGGGCAGGTCGTCTCCAACGTCACCGTCGCGGTCCCCGCGGCCGGTGAGCGGATGATCGGCCCGCTCAGCTCGGACCTGCTACAGAACGCCTCCGACGGTCTGTGCGCCATCGGCTACAGCTCCGCCACCTCCGTGACGGTCGCCTCGCTGAGGATCTGACCTCACCTCTCACCCACCACCCGCAAGCCCTGAGCCTCGCTGGCCAGGGCTTTTCTGATGCCCAGGGAGGGCGAAATGGCTGACCTGATCAGCGATGGCAAGACCCGCGTGGCGTGGCTGTCGACCGTCGCGAACATCAACGCGCCGACCGTGGCCGAGCTGACCGCTGGCGCGGACTACACCAAGCGGATCACGCCGGACGGCCTGAAAACCGACCCGTCCACGGCGGACGTCGACACGTCCTCGCTCGCGTCCACCTTCGACACGAAGACCGTCGGCAGGATCGGCGTGGACGTCGAACTCACCTTCAAGCGCGGTGACACCGTCGGGGACGACGCCCCGTTCACGACCCTGAAGTACGGCGTGTCCGGCTTCCTGGTCATCCGCCGCGGCGTCGCCTACGCCACCGCCTGGGCCACGGGCCAGAAGGTGGAGGTCTACCCGATCACCTGCGGCGAGCCGCAGAACTCCAGCCCCGCCGCGAACGAAGTGATGAAGTTCGTGTCCCCGATGAAGGTGACGGACGCGCCGGCGACCGCCGCGACGGTGGCCTGATGGGCACCAGCATCAAGGACGTCCTGGCGCGGGCCAAGCCCCGAGAGCGCACGGTCATGGTGTGCATCCGGGGCGACCTGGCCGGGGAGGCGGAACGCCTCAGCGAGGAGATCAGCAGAGTCTCGGAGGACTGGGAGCCGGCCGACCTCAGCGAGGAGCACCCGGCCCGGGCGCTGTCCGCCAGGCTCAAGGAGGTCCGCGACCAGGCCCGCGCCGCCGAGGTGCCTTTCACCCTGCGGTACATCGGCGACAAGGCCTACTCGGACCTGCTTGCCGCGCACCCGAGCACGGACGAGGGGCAACTGTTCGACCCCGCCACGTTCCCGCGAGCGCTGATCGTCGCGGCCTGCGTCGACCCGGTGATGACCGAGGACGAGGCCGCCGAGCTGTTCGAGGTCATCAACGAGGGAGAGATCCAGAAGCTGGCCGATGCGGCCTGGGATGTGCATACCTCTGCGGACCTCGTCCCTTTCTCGCTGGCCGCCTCCGCACTCCTGGCGGCCCTTGGCGGCGAGAAGTAGAAGCGGCCCGCGCCTGGGGCGTGCCCCGGTCCGTCTTCCTCGGCCGGGTGATGGAGCAGGGCGAGCCGCTGTGGCTCGACGAGGACCGAGCCTGGGCGCTCGCCCTGCTGGAAGTGGAGGCCAACGCCTGCCCGGACTGCGGGCAGCCCTGGGACCTCGCCACCGACAAGGCCAACGAGTTCGAGTTCCAGGCCCACCTGATCCGCTGCCACGCGTGCACGGCCTCTGCCCAGGCCGTCCAGGCCTATCAGGACCGCAACGGGTCCTCGCACGGCATGCACGTCCAGATCGAGCGCCCCACCGGGAGGTGACCCGTGGCCACTCGCACCGTGACCGTCCGGCTCCGCGCGGACGTCAACCAGTACACCCGCAGCCTCACCGACGCCTCCAACCGGACCAGCAAGCTCGCCGGTGCCGGGGCCGCGGTGGGCACAGCGATGCTGGCCGGGTTCGCCATCGCCGCCGCCAGCGCGGCAAAGTTCGACAAATCCATGTCGGCCGTGCGTGCCGTGACAAACGCCAACGCCAAGGACATGGCCAAGTTGCGCGCGGCCGCCATGGAGGCGGGCAAGACGACGCAGTACAGCGCGACGCAGGCCGCCGACGCCGAGGCCGAGCTGGCCCGCGCCGGCGTCTCGGTCGCGGACATCACCGGCGGAGCGCTGAAGGGGGCGCTCGCCCTCGCGGCCGCAGGCCAGATGGACCTCGCCGACGCGGCCACCGTCAGCGCCCAGGCGATGAACACGTTCAAGCTGAGCGGCAAGGACGTTGGGCACATCGCCGACGTCCTCAGCGCGGGCGCCAACAAGAGCGCGGCCGACATCCACGGCCTGTCGATGGCGCTCCGCCAGGGTGGCCTCCTCGCCCACCAGACCGGCCTGTCCCTCGAGGACACGGTGGGCGCGTTGGCAGCCTTCGCTGACCACGCCCTCATCGGCAGCGACGCCGGCACCAGCCTCAAGACCATGTTGCAGCGCCTCACCCCGCAGTCCGACGAGGCAGCCGCCACCATGGCGAAGGTCGGCTTCAGCGCCTACGACTCGTCCGGCAAGTTCGTCGGCCTCTCCGAGATGGCCGGCCGCCTGCAGAAGTCGTTCAGCGGCCTCACCCCCGAGGCGCGGAACTCGGCGTTCGTGACCATCTTCGGCTCGGACGCGGTCCGGTCGGCGACGATCCTGTACGAGCTGGGCGCCAACGGGGTGCAGAGGTACACCAAGGAGGTCAACGACTCGGGTGCCGCGGCCCGCGTCGCCGCCATCCAGACCGACAACCTGTCCGGCGACATGGAGCGGCTGCGCGGCGCCATCGAGACCGCCCTGATCGAGGGCGGCAGCTCGGCCAACGGAGCCCTCAGGGGCATGGTCCAGTGGGTGACTCGGCTGGTCGACGCCTACAACGGCCTGCCGCCCGAACTGCAGCGGGCCGTCACCCTGTTCACCGGCGTCGGTGGCGCGGTCACCCTCGCCGCCTCCGGCATGATCCTGCTGCTGCCGCGGATCGCGGCGACCCGTACCGCCCTCACACAGCTCGGCGTGACCGCGGCCAGGACGCGCACGATGATGATGGGGCTCGGCCGGCTCGGCGTCGTGCTGCTCACGTTGGAGGCGATGAGCAAGGGGACCGAGGCGCTCAGCTCGATGTTCGAGCAGGCCCCGCCCAACATCACGCGAATGGGTAACGCCCTGTACGACCTGGGCAAGCGGGGCAAGGCAGCCGGTGAGCTGACGAAAACCTTCGGTGAGGACCTGGACGGTTTCGGGGACGCGGTTGCGCGCATCGCCCACCCGGGCGTGCTGGACCGTGTGGGCGACTCCCTTTACAAGATCACCCACCTGGGCTCCGACGATCGCAACTTGGACGAGGCGCGCAAGCAAGTCGCCGCGGTCGACGAGGCTCTGAAGCAGTTGGTCGAGGGCGGCGCCGCCGACACGGCGGAGACGGCGTTCAACAAGATGGCCGCGGCCGCGGAGGCCCAGGGCACCAGCACGGAGAAGGTCCGCACGCTGCTGCCCGGCTACGCGGACGCGCTGGTCTCTGCCGACACCCAGACGAAGCTGTCCGCTGACGCACAGTCCCAGTTGGGCCAGCAAGCCGGGCTGACCGCCGATGAGCTGAAGGACCAGCGCTCCGAGGCGGAGAAGCTGTCGGACAAGCTGAGCGAGCTGAACGGCGCGTCCATCTCGGCCGCCCAGCAAGAGATCAGCTTCCGGGAGTCGCTGAAGAACCTGACGGACACGGTGCGCGAGAACGGCCGTTCCCTGGACGTCACCTCGGAGAAGGGCCGCAAGGTGAAGGGCGCGTTCCTCGACGCGGCCGACGCCGCCATGCAGCACGCCGAGGCCGTCGCAAAGCAGAAGGACTCCCAGCAGGCGGGGCAGGCGGTCCTTCAGCAGGACATCGGCCTGCTGAAGAAGCAGATGGAGGCGGCTGGCTTCTCGAAGGACGCTATCGCCAGCCTGACGAAGGCCTACCTCAAGTTGCCGGCCTCGGTGGCTACGACGGTGGACGCCAAGACGAGCAGCGCCATGACGGACCTCCAGGCGGTCCAGAACAAGATCGCGAACACCAAGGGCAAGTCGTTCACCATGTCTGCCCTGACCTCGGAGGCCGAGTCGGCCCTGAAGGGGCTCGGCTTCAAGGTCACCCACATGAAGGGCGGGAGGGTCTCGGTCACCATCCCGACCGGCGGCCCGCTCGGTGCGATCGGTGCGATCCAGGGCTACGTCAACGGTTTGCACGGCACGACCGTGACGGTGCGGATCAACGGGGTGAAGACCGGCGTCGACCCGTCGCAGTACTACAGCCAGGGACCGCACAAGGCTGGCGGCGGCCTGGTGCGCCGTTACGCGACCGGCGGCGATGTCCAGGCGGTGCCTTTCGGCGGAGCGGTACGCGGGCCCGGAACGGGCACCTCGGACAGCATTCCGGCGCTGATCTCGAACGGCGAGTACGTCATCAAGGCGGCGGCCGTCCGGAAGTACGGCCTGCACATGTTCGACCGGCTCAACGCCATGCGCTTCGCCTCGGGCGGCCTGGCTGGCTTCACCTACACCCCGACCGGGGCGCCGGTGCTGGGCGGCACGACGGACGCCAAGCAGCGCTACGACCAGGAGGTGGCCGACCTCAAGAAGGCGTGGAACGACCTCACGGCCGCGCTGAAGGCGCAGAAGAAGGCGGCCGACGACCTGAAGGCTGCTGAGAGGCATCTGTCCGACGTCCGTAAGCACCACCACACCCGGGCCCAGCTCCGGGCCGCGGAGGAGCGCGTCGATAAGGCGCGGTCGGCGAAGAAGAAGACGGACGCCACGGTCCGGAAGGACCGACGAGCCGTCAACGAGGCCGACGAGGAGCTGGGCCTGAAGCACGGCAGCAAGGCGCCGGCGAAGTTCAACCTCAAGGCCTACGAGACCCAGCTGAACGAAAGCGTGGCCGCGACCGAGAGGTGGCGGAAGAACCTCAACAAGGTCGGTGCCCGAGGCGGGACCGAGCTGCAGAAAATGCTTGAGGGAATGGGCGCGGAAGGGCAGGACCTCGTCAACGCCCTCGCCGGAGCGAGCGACGCCGAGTTCAAGCGGATCACGGAGAAGCTGAAGAAGACCGGCGACATGGCCAAGGCCACCCTCAGCGACTTCTCGAAGCAGCTCAACAGCTCCACCAAGGAGTCCCAGCAGTTCGCCGCCGACCTGCAGAAGTTGGCGGCGGCCGGGTTCGGGGATCTCGCTCAGGCCCTGGCCGCCCAGGGCGACGCCTCCGCGATGGAGCTTGCCCACCAGGCCGCCGGCGACAGCAAGGCCGCCAAGAAGGCCAATGACAGCGTGAAGAACGCCGAAGGCACCCTGAGCGGCGAGGACCTCGCGAACTCCCTGGTGCTGCTGTCCACGCTGCGCGGCGGTCCCGGCCGCGGTTTCTCGGACCTCATCTCGGCTGGCCTGGACGTGGCCACCATCCGCGCCCTGGTCCCGAAGATGAGTGGCCAGATCAAGGCTCTACCGCCCGCGAACCGGGACGAGTTCGTCAAGGAGTGGACGCAGCAGGGCGGGAAAGCGATGGCGCTCGGCGGCATCCTCACCCGCCCGACGATGGTCCTGGGCGGCGAGGCCGGGGATGTTGAGGCGTGGATTCCGTGGAACAACAGCGCGCGCTCTCGCGGTCTCCTGGCCCGGTCCGCCGCGGCGATGGGCTACCAGCTGGTGCCCGCCGGCCGGTACGGCGGAGGCCCGGTCTCGGCCTCCGCCGTCGCACGCGAGGTGACCCGGCAGATCACCGTCAACCTCTACGGCGCCAAGCAGACCGCCGCCGAGCAGGCACACGACATTGCCCGCGTCATCGGTTTCGTGGGCTGAAAGGGGGAGGGGTGTCGAATACGCCAGGTGCCACCCTGGCCGGCCTCCAGGCCGCGCTGGGCAGCGTGAGCCTGGGGGTCGTCGACTCCGCAGGAGTCGCCTGGTACCTCCAGACGCTGGACGGCTGGGACTCGCCCGATGTCAGGTCGGAGTTCACCGAGCGGGAAGGGGATCACGGCGCCTGGGCGTCCCCCGTGTACCTGGGATCCCGCCCGATCACCCTGGGCGGCACCATCGTGGCCCCCTCGCGTATCCAGCTCGAGCAGGCCATGGACCAGCTGCGCGTGGCGGCGGCCCTCACAGACACGCTGCTGATCGTGCAGGAGACCACGCCGAAGCAGGTGACCGTCCGGCGCAGCGGTAAGCCGCTGATCCAGTACGTCACCGACACGGTGGGCTCGTACAGCGTGATGGTGACGGCGGCCGATCCGCGCCGGTACGCCACCACCCTGCAGTCGGCAACGACCGTCCTGCCCTCCAGCAGCGGCGGTCTGACCCTCCCCGCCACCACGCCCCTGACGGTGGCGGCCACGGTCACCGCGGGAGCGGTCACCGCGACCAACCCGGGCACGTTCTCCACCCGCCCCGTGTTCACGGTCACCGGTCCGGTCCAGAGTCCGAAGGTCATCGTGAGTGCCAGTTCCGGGTCCGGAGATCCGATCACCCTGGCCTACAGCCAGACCCTGGCGGCCGGCGAGTCCCTCGTCATCGACTGCGGCGCCCGGACCGTCACCCTCAACGGCACCGCCAGCCGGCGCCGCTACCTCACGGTCACCACCTGGCCGGAGATCCCCGCCGGCGGCAGCACGCGGGTCGACTTCCGCGCCGCCGCCTACGACCCGTCTGCCACGCTCACCGCGCAGTGGCGACCCGCATGGATGTGAGAGAGGACCCCCATGCCTGACGCCCTGTGGATGAACACGACCACCTACGACGCGCAGGAGCTGCGGCGGGCGACCGCGATGCAGTTCATGAGCAACGGGACCGCGCGCGGCGGCCGGAGCGGCATCCGGCCCGGCACCGGCGGATACGACGTCTCCGTGTCCGGTACCACGATCACCGTCTCCACCGGTGTGATGGCCGTGGCCGGCCCGGCCGGTGAGGGTGTGTACGTCTGCCCTCTCGACAGCGCTTTCACCCTGACGCTGACCGCGGCGCATGCCACGCTCGCCCGTATCGACCTGGTCTACCTGCGGGTGTGGGACACCGACCTGGACGGCACGGGACTGCGCAAGGCCGAGCCCGTCTACCTCGCTGGCACGGCGGCCTCCACCCCGGTCGCGCCGACCATTCCGGTGGGGCAGACGGGAGTGGAGCTAGCCACGATCAGCGTGCCGGCGTCCGGCGGCGGCTCGCCCTCGGTCAGCCAGACCATCCGACCCAACACCGTGGCGCCGGGCGGCATCCTGCCGTCGTCCACGGCGCCGTCCAGCCCGTATGCCGGGCAGGCGTACTACACGGGCGGCAACCTGCTGATCTGGAACGGCAGCAGCTGGGACACGTACCAGAAGCAACAGGGTGCGTGGACTTCCTGGACGCCGACCTGGTCGACGACCACCGGTGCTCACCTGCCCGCCTTCGGTGACGCGACGGTCAACTGCCGCTACACCAAGATGGGCAGAACCGTCATTTTCACCATGAACATTATTTTCGGGGCTGGCACGAACTTCGGGTCGGGGGCCACGGCGGGCGACAACTGGACCTTCTCCCTCCCCTTCCCGGCCGCGGTCACCAGCTTCCCCATCGGCAAGGCCAGCATGGAGCCGGGCACCAGCAAGGGCGTATCCGGCATTGCGCAGACCAGCACCGACGGCCTCACCGTCCTGGTCTACATGGACTCCGGGTCGCCAGGCGGCGGGGCCGTGTCCTCCGGCGTGGCCGACAGCATCTCGCCGTGGACATGGGTGTCTGGCAACAAGCTGGTGATCATCGGTCAGTACGAGGCGACCACGTGACAACCGGCCCCTACCAACTGGCCTGGTACGGCTGCGACATGCTCACCGGCGGCATCGTGGAGGACCTGCCCTCCCTCAAGCCGACCGGTGCCCTGTCCAGGAAGCTCGGCGCGTACACCACCCTGCAGCTGGATCTCGCCCTGGACGGGGCGCCGGCGGAGTGGGAAGCGGCGGTCGCGCCGGGGCGGTCCCTGCTCGTCGCCGTCGACACGGCGACAGATACTCCGATCTGGGCCGGCGCTGTCTTGCCGCGCGACGGGGGCAGCGCTGCCACGGTGCAGCTCGGCGCGGTCACCTTGGAGGCCTACCTGGACGCCCGCTACCCGGGCACCCAGACCCTGCTCGGCGTAGACCAGGCGTCCGTCATCAGCTCCCTGGTCACCCCGGCCCTCACCAGCGGGCCGCCGCTCGTCATCGACGCCGTCGCCACCGGCACCACCATGGACTACTTCAGCAACGACGGGGACGACCGGTCGATCCTGTCCTGCCTCAACGAGATCATGGGCCTGGACGGCGGCCCCGAGTGGACGATCGACGCGGCCTGGAACGCGGGGCACACCGGCTTCCAGTTCCCGCTGCGGGTCCGCCAACAGATCGGCACTCAGGCCGCATCCCCTGAGACCGTATTCGACTTCCCCGGCTGCGTCTCGGACTACAACTTCAGCGAGTCCTACGAACAGGGCAAGGGCGCCACCCGCGTCCTGGCCCGCGGCGAGGGCGAGGGCGACTCCCGCCTGACGTCGACCCCGCAGACCGCCACCGCCCTCCTCGCCGCAGGCTGGCCCGTCTGGGAGTACCGCTACACACCGGCAAGCGGCATCACCGACCCCAACCAGCTGGTCGCCCACGCCACCTCGTCTCTCGCCGTGATGTGCCAAGGCGCCCAGGTGTGGACCATGCAGGCCGTCGCCTCCCAGTCGCCGCGCGTCGGCGTCGACTGGGGACTGGGCGACACCGTCCATCTCGCCGTCGAGCAGTCGCGCCGGCACCCGAACGGCGCGGACGTCGTCGCCCGCTGCTGGTCCTGGGAGCTCGAGCCCGCAGCCGACCGCGTCCGCCCGATCCTCGTACAGGAGTGAGCCGATGAGTGCCGTCCGACAGCTCGACCAGCTGCCGCCCGACCCCACCACGATCGCCCGCAAATTGGCCGCCCTGGAACGGGAGGTGAAGGAGCTGCGGGCGGCCCGCCGGCTGACGTCGGCGACCATCGGCACCGTGCGCACCGCGAAGACCGGGCGGCGGGTCGAGATCAGTCAGAAGACCACGTCGCTCCGCCTGTACGCCCAGGACGGCGAGACGGTACTGGCCGAGCTGGGGCCCGACGACGCCGGCGGCGGAGGCCTGTGGACCCGTGGCCTGCAGACGCCGAACAACATCAGCGCCTACCTGCGCAGCGGGGAGCTGCGGTTCCGGCCGGTGGAGGACGGCCTGGTCGCCGTGCCCGCCGGGATCACCTACGACTCCGACGCCTACCAGTACACCGACCTGATCCTGACCAGCGGGAACGTGGCACCCACCGCGCACCGGGCCATCCTCACCCTGGAGTCCACGTTCGAGGGCGGCAACCCCTACGTGTACATCCAGGGCGAGAACAGCAACCAGTGCAACCTCGACGTCCTCGGGGTGATGACCGCCTCCAACATCGCCTACGGCTCGGTGTCCATCACCCCGTCAGCCGCGAACACTCCCACCTCGATGGCTGTGACCGGGCTCGGGCTGAAGGGCAACACCTTCTACGCCGTCGCCACGCCCGCAACCTCTCTGCCCGGCACGCAGGTCACCGGTGTCGGCATCAACAACGTGACCTCCGGTGGGCTGACCATCTGGCTGACCCGTACCAACACGACAACGACCTCTGTGAACTGGGTGGTATTCGGCATATGAGCACTCCTCCTGTGAGCTTCGATCCCGGCCTGTACTACGACGTGAGCGCCCGGGACGACAACGAGGCCTGCGTCAACTTCGGCCAGACGTTCGAGGTCAACCCCTGCTACTCGAACGGCGGCCGGGTCGTCATCCAGTGCGGCCTGTGCCGCCACAACATGACCATCGTGTCCGGCACGCTGCTGGACCCGCAGCCCGAGGTCTCCTGACCTGCCCCGTACTTCCCCACCCTCCACGCCCCGCGCCGTCGGCCGGGGCGTTCGTCACGTCTGGAGCACCCATGGAACAGCACTCCCCGAGCGACCTCGGGCGCCTCGCGTACCTCGCCTACAGCGAGGCCACTAGCGGCCTCACCCACGACGGCCGGCCGATGCCCGCGTGGGACGACCTCGGCGACACCGTTCAGGGCGCCTGGATCGCCGCGGCCGCGGCCGTCGCCGACCACGTCACCGGCGACCAGGCCGTCGGCGACGCGGAGCAGGAGGGCACCCGATGAAGCTCGTCACTCGGACGGAGCTGGGCTGGCCGGTGTCGGCCGCGCCACTCCAGGCGTCCACCCGCGGGGTGAAGGTCCACTACGAAGGCACGCCGGTCAGCCGGTCCCTGCTGACCGATCACGCCGCGTGCATCGCGGAGTGGAAGGCGATCCGCCGCTCCCACCTGGCGAACACCAAGGAGAACTACTCCGACATCGCCTACAACTACGGCGCCTGCCCGCACGGCTACCTCCTCGAGGGCCGCGGCATCGGCCGACGGACCGGCGCCAACGGCAACCAGCCGCTGAACATCGCGCACTACGCCATCGTCGGCCTGGTCGGCAGCGAGGGCCTGACCGAGCCCACCGACGAGATGCTCGGCGCGATCCGCGACGGCATCGAGCTGCTGCGCGCTCACGGCGCGGAGAGCGAGATCAAGGGCCACCGGGACGGCTACGCCACCGCGTGCCCGGGCGGCCCGCTGTACGCGTGGGTGCAGAAGGGCGCGCCCCGTCCGGCCGGCACCGGCGGCGGCCCCGCCGTGCCGAAGTACGAGCCGTTCCCGGGGGCGCAGCTGTTCATGGCCGGGAGCAAGCCCGCCGTCGGCCGCTCCTCGAAGATCTTCACGGCGATGGGTCGGCGGCTCATCGCCCGCGGCTTCGGTCGGTACTACAAGGTCGGCCCGGGCCCGAAGCTCGGCGAGGCCGACGTGCGCGCCTACGAGGCGTACCAGCGGTCCCTCGGCTACAGCGGTGCGGACGCGAAGTGGCCGCCCGGGCCGACGTCGTGGGCCACGCTCCACGTGCCCAACGTCTAAGGCGGCGACGTGATCCTCAACCTGACCCCGCACCCGATCCGCCTGTACGCCGCCGAACGCGAGGACGGTAGCGACGACTTCGACCCGCACCTGCGCACCGTCTTCCCGCCCGAGGGAACGCCCGCGCGACTGGCCACGATCGAAGTCAGCAGCGGCATGTGGCCCGTGCTGGTCGAGTACGGGCACGCGCAGAACCTGCCGCCCAAGCGGGACGGCGTGCAGTACATCGTCTCCCTCGTAGTCGCCCTGGCGCTCGCCGACCGGCGCTCCGACCTGCTCGTCCCCTACCGCGAGGTCCGCAACGCCTCCGGAACCGTCATCGGCTGCCGCTCCCTCGCGCAGCCCGTCTGAAACGAGGAACCCATGTCCGAGATCAATCTGCCCGGCGACGTCGACACCGTCGTGAAGACCGCGGAGACCTACGCCCGCGACCTGGCCGAGCGCACCCTGGCCACGGCGGTCGTCGCCGCGGGCGGTGTCGCCATCGCGGCCGGCCCGGCCGACATGTTCCACGCCAGCTTCTGGGAGACCATGGCCGCGGCCGGAATCGCCGCGGCCGGCACCCTGCTGAAGGGCATGGCGGCCAGAGCGTTCGGCTCGAAGAACAGCGCGTCTCTGGTCAAGGGCGTGTGATGCGCGCGGCGGCCCGGCGGCTCCGGCAGCAGCTGGGCCGCCGTGGCGCGCTCCTCACTCTCAAGGGACTCATGGCCATCGGCTACGGGACAGGCCAGGTGTTCCAGCCGACCGGCGACCCCGCGGGCCTGGCGCTGCTGCTGAAGTTGCGGCCGCTGGATTTCTGGGGGTGGGCCTGGGTTGCCGCGGGCGTGCTCGCCCTCGTCTGTGCCTGGCTGCCACCTCGCCGGGACTGGCCCGGCTTCCTCGCCGTGTGGCTCATCTCCACCCCGTGGGCGATGGCGTACCTGCTGTCCTGGTGGCCGCTCCACCAGTCGCCCCAGGGGTGGGTCATCGCCACGATCTTCGGGGCGTGGGGCGGGGTGAATCTGGTGGCCATCGGCTGGCAGGAGCCGTCGCCGCGCGCACGATCGGAGCCGCCGAGTGAGACCTGAGATGCTGACCGCGCTTAGCGCCCTGGCCGTGGCTCTGGTCACGGCCGCGGGTGGCATCCTGACCGCCATCGTCGGCCGGCGCCAGCCGCGGCGGCCGCGTGGCGCGGAGAGGCGCGACGACTTCACCGCCGTCACAGACCGGCTCAGCTCGCACATCGAGCGCCTGGAGCGGGAGGCCGAACACGACAGGCAGCAGGCCGAGGCCGACCGGGTCCGGCTCACCGCCCAGGACTTCGCCCTGCGGTACATCGCCAGCTGGGCCCGCTCGCTGGTCGCCTACATGCGGGACCAGCGCCTCGAGCCGCCTCCGCCCCCGCAGCCCATCCCGGAGGAGGTCCGCCCGTACCTCCATGACATCGGCACGTGACCGCGGCCCCGCGCTCCCTCGAGGAGCGCGGGGCCGCTTCGTCATGTCTGGGGTGGCGCGTCGGCTACGAAGGTGCCCTTGCCGCGGACCGTCTGGACCAGGCCGCGCTCGGCGAGCAGCTGCACGGCCGCCCGCGCGGTGGGCCGGGAGACGCCGAACTCCTCGACGATCCCGGCCTCGCTCGGGATGCGGCGCCGCGGCGGGTAGGTGCCGTCGGCGATCCGGGCCGCGAGGATCTGCGCGATCTGCTCGTACAGAGGCTCGGGCCCGTCGAGGTCCAGGGTCATATAACGACCGTAGGAGGCATACGACGATGCTTCCCGTCGGGTGACGTCACCTGACAACACCTGACAAGTGGGCGTAGCGTCGGACGTGGAAGACCCCCGCGGCCGCGCGAACGACCCGGGGGCATGGCCGACGCTTCGAGGGAGCATCGACATGGCGAAGCCTACGCAGGACAGCGGCACGGCGGACACCCCCCGCCCGAGCGGTTACGGCTGGTGCGCCTGGCATCAGGCCCACTCCTGGGGTGTGCGCCTCATCAGCATCGAGGAGCAGGGCTCCGGGTCGGGCGGTCACCGCCTGGCGTGCGAGGACTGCCGCACGACCCACGGCCTGGTCCCGCTCGCCGACCGGTCATGACGTGGAGACCGGAGCCGCCGTCCGCTACCTCCCTGACGCGCGCCCAGTACTCGGGCTGGGCGTGCTGCTGGTGCGGGACGTCCCTCGCGAAGGTCTCGGCGCGGCTCGCCGGCCGGGCCACCGGCGGCCAGGGGGCGCACGACCTGAGCGTGGACGTCTACGAGTGCGGTCCGCGCTGCCCCTCCCGGCCGCGGAGGCCGAAGACGGATAGACACACGGGAGCTACGCCATGAAGGAGAAGACCGTGCCCACCGCGGCGGTACGCCCTCGCGCAGGGATCTCCGGCTACTGCTGGGCCGAACACCCCGAGACGTGGGTTCACTGCACCGAGCCTGCTGGGCATCCGCCCCGGGACGGCGCCGGCGGGCACTGGCATCCGTACACCCGCACCGCCTGGTAGACCCCCGCGTCCGCCCGGCGCGCCGGCCCGGGCGGCCTCGGGCCGACGGCCGCCTCCGTACCCCGTCGGGGGCGGCCGTCACCCAACGAGGTCTCGCAGCGGGACGCCGATCGCCGCGGCAATGCGGATCAGGGTGTCGACGGTGGGCGACTGCTGGCCCCGCTCGATCCGTACGACGGAGGCCCGGTCCACACCGGACCGAAGGGACACCTGCTCCTGGCTCAGGCTGGCATGGAGACGAGCAGCCCGGACGCGCTCGCCGATGGCCCGGCGCTCAGCGAGCACCCAGTCCGGCGGCGGCAGGGCAGAAGGCACCCGCCCCACCTTCCGCGACCATGATCACCATGTCTGTAGCGGTAGGCCTACATTGTTTGATCTTTAGTGCCGCGCGGGTATCGCCCGATGCGGAACACCATCTCCCGCCGCTGGTCCGCCAGCTGCGGAATGAACCCGCCAACGGTGCTGGGGCCAGGCACGAGTCTCTCGGCGTGACCTCGGAGAGGACACCGGAAGCGGGGCAGGGCGGCCGCCCCCCCCAAGGGGCGGCCGCCCGCTCCTATTTCCGGGAGGCCGCACGACTCGCAGGCATCATGATCACTCGACTCTCGGGCCAGCTACGGGCCAGCTAGCGATCATGACGACCGGTCAAAAAGGACAGGACCCCAGCTCCGTCGTGCACTGAGCTGGGGTCCAACCTGTAGGCCCTGTGGGACTCGAACCCACAACCAATGGATTAAAAGTCCACTGCTCTGCCAATTGAGCTAAGGGCCCAGGCGATGTTGCCTCCCCGAGCATAGCGGGACGCGGCCGTGTCGCCGATCGGGTATCGGGACCCGGCCGCGTCGCGGGGCGCCCGGGTTCACGTGTCGGCCGGCTCCAGCGGGGCCGCGCCCGAGCGGTCGCGCCGGTGGCCGGTCCTGAGGAACCAGTGCCGGGCCGACACCGCCCACCACAGCGCCGCGAAGCCCAGGACGGCCAGGACGGCCACCGGGGCGTAGTTGAAGGTCTTCCAGGTGACCGGGGAGACCTGGGGGAGCATGAAGAGAACCGTGATCACCACCACCCAGGCCACCGAGACGACGCCGATCGGACGCGACCAGCGGCCCAGGTGCCAGGGCCCCCGCTCGAAGGCGTCGCCCTTGCGCAGACGCAGCAGGGTCGGGATGACGTAGGCGACGTACAGCCCGATGACGGCGATCGAGGTGACGGCGGCGTAGGCCGTGTAGTTGATCAGGTAGGGCAGGCCCAGGGCCAGGGCGGCCAGCGCGGCCAGCCACACCGCCGCCACCGGTGTCCGGGTGCGCGGGCTGACCGTGTGCCACACGCGGGAGAAGGGCAGGGCGCCGTCGCGGGAGAAGGCGTAGATCATGCGGCTGTTCGCCGTCACCGACGCCATGCCGCAGAACAGCTGGGCGCCGATGACGACCAGCAGGAGCAGTTTGCCCGCCGTCGCGCCGAGCGCGTCCAGGAGGATCTGGGCCGGGGGCGCCCCGGTGGGGGAGGCGAGTTCCCGGTCGTAGGACTGGATGGCGAAGGTGAAGCCGAGCAGCAGGACGAAGCCCGCGATCCAGGACGTCCAGATGGCGCGGACGATGCCCCGGGGCCCGGCCGTCGAGGCGTCGTGGGTCTCCTCCGTCATGTGGGCGGAGGCGTCGTAGCCGGTGAAGGTGTACTGGGCCATGAGCAGGCCGAGCAGGACGACGTAGAAGCCGCTGCCCCAGCCGGTGCGGTTGACGAACTCGGTGAAGACGAAGGACGCCGACCGGTGGTGGTCCGGTACGAAGGCCAGCGCGCCGACGATGACGAGCACGCCGAGGACGTGCCACCACACGCTCACGCTGTTGAGCAGGGCCACGATCCGCACGCCGAAGGTGTTCAGCAGGCCGTGCAGCACCAGGATCGCCGCGAAGAGCAGGATCGTGCGGCCGGGCGTCACCTCGAAGCCGAACTGGAGGTTCAGGTACGCGCCCAGGAAGGACGCGGCGCCGAAGTCGATGCCGGCGGTCACGGCGACCTGCCCGAGCACGTTGAACCAGCCCGTGAACCAGGCCCAGGCGGCGGCCGAGCGCGGCGGGGCCAGGCGGTGGGCCCAGAAGTAGAGGCCTGCGGAGGTGGGGTAGGCCGAGCAGATCTCGGCCATCGACAGGCCCACGAAGAGGGTCATCAGGCCCACCGCGACCCAGCCCCAGGTGATCACGGCGGGGCCGCCGGTGATCATGCCGAACAGGTACAGGGTCAGGCAGCCGGACAGGACCGAGATGATGGTGAAGGAGACGGCGTAGTTGGAGAACGCCGACATCCGGCGGGCCAGGACCTGCGTGTAGCCGAGCTGGGCGAGCCGTTCCTCGTCCGACGGCCCGCCGGGACGGCCCGGCGCACCCGCGTTCGCGTCTTCTGTCATGCCCCCAGCAATGCCCTGGCAGGAGCCGTGACATGCGTCACCCGGAGGCCGGAAAGCACCGCACCGGACGTGCGAAGGGCCCGTACGAGCGTTCTCGTACGGGCCCTTCGCATGTCGGCGCCGGTCGGCGCCGGTGGCGTCAGCCGTCAGCGGTCGTCACCGGCCGCCGGCGGTCGCGCGCCGGGTGTCAGCCGTTGCGCTTCCAGCGCGGCTTGTCCTCGCGGCGCCCGAAGGAGCCGGTGCCGCGGTGGTCGTCACGACGGCCGTAGGGGCGCTCGTGACCACCGGAGGTGGTGCCACCGCTGGCGGGACGCCGGGTGTGGGGCAGGAAGCCCGGGCGGTCGTCACGGCGGTCGCGGTTGAACGGACGGTCGCTGCCGCGGTGGCCGCCACGCTCGTCCCGGCGGAAGGAGGAGCTGCTGCCGCCACGGTCGTCGCGGCGCTCGAAGCTGCGGCCGCCACGGTCGTCACGGCGCTCGTCACGACGCTCGAACGTACGGCCCCCGCGGTCACCGCGGTCGTCGCGGCGCTCGAAGGAACGCCCGCCACGGTCGTCACGGCGGTCGTCACGACGCTCGAAGGAACGGCCCCCGCGGTCACCGCGGTCGTCACGGCGCTCGAAGGAACGCCCGCCACGGTCGTCACGGCGCTCGAAGCCACGGCTCCCGCTCCCGCGGTCGTCACGGCGCTCGAACGGACGGCCGCCACGGTCACCGCGGTCGTCGCGGCGCTCGAAGCCACGGCCACCGCGGTCGTCGCGACGGTCGAAGCCACGGCTCCCGCGGTCGTCACGACGCTCGAACGGACGGCCCCCGCGGTCGTCACGGCGCTCGTACGATCCCGTGGCCGCCGGGCGCTCGTCGCGCTCGGTGTCACGGGCCGCCGGCTGCTCCGCCACGGCCGCCTCGGCCACGGCCTGCTCCTCGACCGCGGCCTGCGCCTCGGCCACCGCGGCCACCGGGTCCTCGCCGCGCTCACGGGCGACGCGGGCGACCAGCCGGTCGGCCTCCTCGCGCAGCTCCGTCGCGCGGCGCTGGGCGCGCTCCAGCTCCTTGGCGAGCTGGGCGGCCTCGCGCTCGGCCTGCTGGGCGGCGTTGCCCGCGGACTCGGCCTGGACCTCGGTCATCGAACGGGCGCCGGTGATCTCGGCGACCTCCGGGTCGAAGGCCGCGCCGCCCTGGATGATGTGACGCCCGGCGTCGACGCCCGCGTCCTCCATCAGGCGGAAGATCTGGCGGCGCTGGTGCGGCAGCGACAGGGAGACGACCGTACCGGTGCGGCCGGCGCGGGCCGTGCGGCCGGCGCGGTGCAGGTAGTCCTTGTGGTCGCCGGCCGGGTCCACGTTCAGGACCAGGTCGATGCCGTCGACGTGGATGCCGCGGGCGGCGACGTCGGTCGCGACGAGCGCGTTGACGTAGCCCTTCTTGAAGTCCTCCAGCACCCGGGTGCGCGCGCCCTGCGTCATGCCGCCGTGCAGCGCGTCGGCCTTCACGCCGGAGTCGCAGAGCTGCTCGGCGATGCGGTCGGCGCCCAGCTGGGTGCGGACGAAGATGATCGTGCGGCCCTTGCGGGAGGCGATCGCGGCGGTGACCGGCGCCTTGTCCTTGGGCTTCACGATCAGGATGTGGTGGGACATCGTGGTGACGTTGCCCTGGGCGCTGTCGACCTCGTGCGTGACCGGGTCGGTTAGGTAGCGCTTGACCAGCGTGGAGATCTCGTTCTCCATGGTGGCCGAGAACAGCATGCGCTGGCCGCCGCCGGGGATCTGGTCGAGCAGCTCGGTGACCTCGGGCAGGAAGCCCAGGTCGGACATCTGGTCGGCCTCGTCGAGGACGGCGACCTGGACGTTCTCCAGGGAGCAGGCGCCGCGGTTGATGAGGTCGCGCAGCCGGCCCGGGGTGGCGACGAGGACGTCGACGCCGCGCTCCAGGGCGTAGATCTGGTTGCTCATCGACGTACCGCCGCAGACGACCTTCATCTTGAGGCCGAGGACGTCGCCGTACGGCTGGAGGGCGTCCGCGACCTGCATCGCGAGCTCACGCGTCGGCGTGAGGATGATGCCGCGGGGCTTCAGCTTCTCGGTGCGGCCGCCGGACAGCTGCGTCAGCAGCGGCAGGCCGAAGGACAGCGTCTTGCCGGAGCCGGTGCGGCCACGGCCGAGGATGTCCTTGCCGGCCAGCGCGTCCGGGATGGTCGCGGCCTGGATCGGGAAGGGGGCCGTGACGCCGTTCTGCGCGAGCTTGCGCACGACACCCTCGGGGAGTCCGAGGTCCGCGAACGTGACCTCGGGGGTGCTGGTCTCGTCGACCGTCTCGGCCTCGGGCTCGACAGCCTCGGGCATGACGACGTGATCAGTACTGGAAATGGACATGCGAATGCGAAACCTTCCGGAGTCTCGTCGGCACGCGCCCGTCAACTCCGTGTTTCGCATCACGACCGCCTCTATGCGGTCAGCCACGGCAAAGGAGAGAACGCGCCACACGGCGCGCTTCTGCGTTGGCGCCGGGCAAATGGGATCAAACGATCTACCACCATACGCACCCATCACCCCTCAAGGCAAACCCGTCCCCGAAACACCAGGTCAGACGGTCAGGCGGGCAGGGAGACTAGACCGGTACGCCCGCCCGGGGAGCCGGCTCCCGCTGGACCAGCTGCGGCCCCGGCTCCTCGTGGGCCGACGACGACGGCTCCGCCGAGGGCGGCTCCGTGACG
Organism: Streptomyces sp. NPDC041135; assembly: GCF_055592085.1. Classification (NCBI taxonomy): domain Bacteria; kingdom Bacillati; phylum Actinomycetota; class Actinomycetes; order Kitasatosporales; family Streptomycetaceae; genus Streptomyces; species Streptomyces sp. NPDC041135. The sequence goes on along the minus strand of NZ_JBVIYZ010000008.1, from coordinate 257,987 downwards.
GGCGGCGGCGGCGCGGAGGTCTCCGGCGGCGGGGGCGCGGCGGACGTCTGGGTGGGCACCGGCTCGGCCCTGGTCGGGACCGGCTCCCCCGGCTTCACGGTCCGGCCCGGCTTCGCGGGCGCCGCCGACGCGCTGGCCCGCCCGGACGCGGTCGCGGAGGCCGAGGCGGACGCGCCCCGCTTCGCCCTGCCCCCGTGCCCGCGCCGGCCGTCGGCGCCCTGCACGCCGTACCCGCCGCCGCCCCATCCCGCCGGCCCGCCGTCCGGTGCCTCGCCGTCCGGGTGACCCGCCGAGTGGGCGGGCCGGGCCCGGCCCGCGTCGTCGCCCACGCTCACACAGCCGGCGGCAGCGGTGACGACGAGCACCGCGGTGGCCAGTCGGACGGGTACGTTCAAGGGGCGCACGGCGGCCACCTCCGGGGCGAGTACGGGAGTCAACCTCCCCAACTCCCGCCGCCCGCAAGAGGACACGCGCCGCGTTCGAATCGGGTCACCCGTACCCGAGGGCGTGCAGTCGGGCGTCGTCGATGCCGAAGTGATGGGCGATCTCGTGCACCACGGTGACCTCGGTCTCCTGGACGACGTCCTCACGCGTGCCGCACATGCGCAGCGTCGGGCCCCGGTAGACGGTGATCCGGTCCGGGAGCACGCCCGCGTACCACTCGCCGCGCTCGGTCAGCGGGGTCCCCTCGTACAGGCCGAGCAGTCCGGGGTCGTCGGCGGGCGGTTCGTCCTCGACGAACACCGCGACGTTGTCCATCAGCCGCGTCAGCTCCGGCGGAATCCGGTCCAGCGCCTCGGCGACCAATTCCTCGAACTCCTCGCGCGTCATCTCCAGCACACGGTCATTGTCCGGCACGAGGCGGCCGCGGGAGAGCGGAAACCGCGCGCATCCGGCGGGCGCTCCCGGAGTGCCGCATATCCGCACCGCGATCCGGGCATACGGGCCCAATGGCCGCCCGCCTCCCCGTCCCAGTCCCGGACCGCATGCCGAACCGCACCCCGCACCGCCCCCGCCGTCTCCGCCTCCGCCGCGCCCGCCGCCCCCGTCCGCTGCCCCGGCTGGAACTCGCCGCCCGGCCGCACCCGTGGCTGCGCGCCCTCGGGCTCGCGGCGGTCGTGCTGGCCGGGGCCTGGCTGGGGCTGCTGATCGTCGGCGCCGTACGGGCCCCGGTCGGCCCGGTGAACACGACGATGGCCCTGCGCCCGTCCCTGACCGGCGGCACGAAGATCAACGTCTCCCCGCTGGGCGCGCTGTCCCTGGACAGCCATGTCGCGCCGGTCCGCCTGGACGTGAACGTCGACCAGCTCGACCCGCTGCGCGCCCAGGCCCTCGTCGACCACCCCGAACGCCTCTCCGGGCTCCAGGACGAGGTCGTCCGGGACGTCGAGCACGGCACGCGCGACCTGGCGCTGCGCTCCTGCGTCGCGGTGGTCTCCGGGGCGACCGCGCTCGGCCTCGCCGTCTACCGCCGCCCGCGCCCCGCCCTCGCCGCCGGCGGCCTGGCCCTCGCCCTCCTCGCCGCCTCGGGCGCGACCGCCTACGCCACCTGGAACCCCAGGTCCGTCCTGGAGCCGCGGTTCTCCGGCCTGCTGTCCTCCGCGCCCTCGGTCGTCGGCAACGCCCGCAGCATCGTCACCGAGTTCGACGTCTACCAGCAGGAGCTGGCCCGTCTGGTGACCAACGTGACGAAGCTGTACGACGTCACCTCGACGCTGCCCGCCTACCAGCCCGACCCGACCACCATCCGGGTCCTGCACGTCTCCGACATCCACCTCAACCCGGCCGGCTGGAAGATCGTCACCTCGCTGGTGGCCCAGTACAAGGTCGACGTGATCGTGGACTCCGGCGACACCATGGACCACGGCACGGCCGCGGAGAACGGCTTCCTGGACCCGGTGGCGGACCTGGGCGTGCCGTACGTGTGGGTGCGCGGCAACCACGACTCCGCGGCCACCCAGCGCTACCTCGCCCGGATGCGGAACGTGCGCGTGCTGGACGACGGCCGGGCGGTGACCGTCGCCGGGCTGCGCTTCGCCGGCATCGGCGACCCGCAGTTCACCCCCGACCGCTCGTCGGCGACCGGCGGCGACGCCGCCGAGCGGCTGGCCGGCGACCGCCTGGCGAGCGCGCTGCGCGACCAGCGGGCGGCCGGGACCCCGGTGGACGTCGCGGTCGCCCACGAGCCGGTCGCCGCGCGGGAGACGGACGGCGAGGTGCCGCTGGTGCTCTGCGGCCATCTGCACCACGAGGGCACGCAGGTGCTGAAGTACGGCACCCGGCTGCGGATGGAGGGCTCGACCGGCGGCAGCGGGCTGCGGGCCGTGGAGCGCAGCTACCCGGCACCCATCGAGGCGTCGATCCTGTACTTCGACCGGGACAGCCGCCGCCTCCAGGCCTGGGACGCGATCAAGCTGGGCGGCCTGGGCCTGACCACCGCCGAGGTCAGCCGCCACCTGCCGGAGGAGAACCTGCCCGGTGCCACGCCCAGCCCCACGGCGCCCTCCGGCACGGCCTCCCCGACGGCGCCGTAAACCGTTTTGGCGATACCCCGCGCCATCCCATATGCTTCTCACGTCCCCGACGCGCTGAGAGGCGCCCAGGCGGGCCGATAGCCCTCATCGTCTAGCGGCCTAGGACGCCGCCCTTTCAAGGCGGTAGCACGGGTTCGAATCCCGTTGGGGGCACGCATTACCGTGTGCGACACTGTTGCACGCACAGCTTGGTCCTGTGGAGCAGTTTGGAGTGCTCGCCACCCTGTCAAGGTGGAGGCCGCGGGTTCAAATCCCGTCAGGACCGCTGAGGTTTCCTCGGAAGCCTCGTGGCTGGGTAGCTCAGTTGGTACGAGCGTCCGCCTGAAAAGCGGAAGGTCGCCGGTTCGACCCCGGCCCCAGCCACAACCGCCCTGACCAGGGCTTGAGCCCCTCCCCGATGCATCCGGGGAGGGGCTCTTTCGTGCCGCTTACGCCAACCGCTACGCCAACGGCTTGATCAGGTGCCTCAGAGTGGCGCCCCTCCAGCGGGTCGCCCCAGGCCCGACCTGCCGTCGTAGTCGATCTGAAGATCCGCGCAGGGGCCGAGGGGTACGAGGGCGTACACCAGCAACCCTGTCCGGTCCTCGCACCAGCCAACGATAGCGGCCGACACGGACTCGGATCGAACTCCTGAAGCGGGTGTCGAGGACCGACGTCATTCCTCGCGGTACTGACCGAACACCTGCTGTTGCTCGTGCCGCCAGCTCCAGTTGGCCGGCCGGGAGAAGGGCAGGCTTCGGGCAAGGGCGGAGAACTGGTCGGATGGCTCCCGGCTGGCCTTGTTCACCACGATCGCCGAGAGCATCGCTGCTCGTCCGTCTTCGTTGCGGTGGAGGCAGACATCCTTGAGCAGGTAGGTCATGACTCCGCGGTGAGGCGGGATGGAATCGAAGCCCTGTGCCTCCAACTCGGCGCTCAGCTCCCCGTACGTGATGGTCTGTCCCTGCCGGGCCCGCTTCCGCAGGATCTCCGCGGCCGCTTCGACCGCTGCCGGGTACTCCGGATCCTTGATCCTCACTGTCCCTCCCCCACCGCGTGAACGCTGCTCAGCCTGCGCATCGCACCGGCCAGGCACCGCCCCGTACTCCTGGAAGCGGACGAAGAGGTCGTGCCACAACCGTGCCAGATCGTGCAGGGAACCACGGGGATTGACGGGGACCAGGGCGCCAGCCAGTCAGGCTCCAGGGGCGCTCCGGCGCAGGCCGACGCAGCAACTACCGACAGAAGACCCAAGCTTCTCAAGCTGAGGGCTCGGCCGGTCACCGCCGTCAGGCGCTGGCCATCGAAACAGGCAGCGTGGCTGAGGCTGGCGGGGGTGCAACGAGGCACACGAGTGAGCGCCGGCGAGCAAGCCCTTGCCCGTCGGCGCCCCCCTGGCGAGTGGGATCATCCATGGATGGCAGACATACGGCTCCCCTGCGGCTGGACTCTTCAGCAGATCCGCGATGTCACAGGGGACCGAGAAGCTACCGCCTTGGATCCCGATCGGCCAGTGAAGTGGGTCAGCGTCGGCGAGGTCCACGAGATGTCACGCCCGGAGATCGTTCTCGGGTTCCACAGCCTGTGTCTCGTGAAGCCTGTCGATGACGATGACTGGTACATGGGCAGCCTGTACGACGATGGCAGCATCGACTGCTGGGCCGCCTACAGCGACCTGTACGAGGCGCTACGGGGCCTTTGAAGGCCTGCTCCGTGTGCGAGGCTGGGCTGAGTGTCTGACTGCGTGACAACCACGGCGCACAACCGCGAACACCCGCGTACGTCAGCGCACTATCACCGCAGGTGAGAGGCGCAGCAGCCCAAGACAGCACCTCGAACCCAGTTGCTTCGGGACGAAGAGGTCGCCAGCGAGCAGCCGCGGCCAACCTCTGGCCAACCCACAGGCGTGGGAATCGCCCTAGCGGCGAAAAGCCGGGGCAGAAGGCCGCGGGAACGCTTCATAGGCCGGTCTTGAAAACCGTCGTGACAGCGGTGTCACCGTGCGTTCGAATCTCACCGCCTCCGCGCAGGTGACAAGCGTTGCAGGTCAGAAGGGGTGCCCCAGCATTCGGGGCATCCCTTCTGCGTGCACCTTGTCTCACCCCGGTTCGCCGGTATCCCAGCTCTGACCAGGGCGTGCGGCCAACCTGCGGCCAGGAATCATGGCTCTCCGGTCGTGCCGTCCTGCTCCGCGAGACCCTGCTCGATGAGGGCGTTCATCCTGGTCTCCTCGCCATCCAGGACCTTGGCGTAGTAGCGCTGGAGGACGGCGACCAGTACGGGCGGGATGGGCTCCGGGCGGACCGCGCGGTGGGCCCGGTGTTTCGGCTGTCGTTTCTCGTACGGCTTGCCGTCGTCGGTCCAGGCCGAACCCACCTGCGGCCGTGCGCCGGCGGGCATGAGCCGGCCCCAGCCTTCTGCGGGGAGGTCGCATTGGTCGGCGACTGCCCCGCGGCCCTCTGTCAATCGGGCCGGGTCGGATCGAGGCGCAGCCAGGAGGCGGGCCGCCGTCCATGCGCGAAGCGGCGGCCCGTCTCCTGGCTGCACCTGTGGCCGAGACCGAAGAAACGACGGTGGCGCAAAAGTCCGCGCCACCGGCCCGGATCGTGAACCGAGCGGCAGGGTGACCGGAGTCAGAAGCATCCTCGCACATCGCTGCGGAGAAGCTCTTCAACCTGCGTGGGCTTTTGCACTCCCGTCACCCGTACAGGCGATCTGCCACTCTCGGACGCATGCGTGCCACGGGGAAGAAACGAGTACGACCGAATTCCGCTTGCCTTCAATATCGGTGGGCGAACGCTGAAGAAGAACAACGAAGTGTTTCGCTCCTGTGGGCGCCCGTGGGGCGGTTGCCTTCAGCGATGTCACGCGAGGGTTGCATGAACTCCAGTGGCTGAGCCTCTGTTCCGGCGATGCCTGCCGTCTGTCTCTGCTGGATAAGAAGTCTTCTTCAGTGATGTAGCCCGTTGCCCGTCCGGGTGGATCATTCAAGCCATTCGGACCATTAAGCATTTTTGCATATCGCGATTTGCTCGCCAGGTTCGATGAATCACCCAGATGCATCGTAACCCGCCCCATGTTTCCTGCGTAATATGACGGCGACAGAAACCCGGCGATTCTGAGTAATTGAGAATCGCCGGACGTCACCATCCCCTCAGAGGAGTTGGCCCCTCAATGACGCTGAATATCCCTGTTGCATCGCTACGGCGAACGCTGTCGGTTTGGATCGCGGCGGCAGTTGCCGTAGCGATCGCCGCCGTCGTAGTCGCGGTGACGCCGACGCAGGCAAGCGCCCTCGCCACACCTGTACCACTGGGTACGGCGGACAGCTTTGCGGTACTGGCCGGTTCGGCCGTCACCAACACCGGTCCCACGGTGGTCACCGGGGATCTCGGAGTGAGTCCGGGGACGGCCATCAGCGGGTTCCCGCCCGGCCTGGTGAACGGGGCCCAGCACTCTGCGGACGCGGTGGCTGCCCAGGCCCAGGCCGACCTGGTCGCCGCATACAACGACGCCGCCGGACAGGCCACCGACGCTGCCCTTCCTGCGGACGCCGGCGGCCTGACGCTGGTCCCGGGCGTCTACACCGCCTCCTCCACTCTCGGGCTTACCGGCACCCTCACCCTGGACGCGCAGGGGGACCCCAACGCCGTCTGGGTGTTCCAGATCGGTTCGGGTCTGACGACGGCGTCCAGCAGCAGGGTGCTCCTCATCAACGGCGCCTCGCCGTGCAATGTCTTCTGGCAAGTTGGCAGTTCGGCCACTCTCGGCACGGACTCCACCTTCGTGGGTAACATCCTGGCCCTGACGTCGATCTCTGCCACGACGGGCGCGACCATCGACGGGCGGGCGCTGGCCCGTAACGGTGCTGTGACGCTGGACACCAACACGATCACCCGGCCGCAGTGCGCCGCTGGCACTACCGGTGCAACGACGGCCGGGACCACGGCTGGAACCACGGCCGGAACCACGGCCGGAACCACGACTGGAACCACGGCCGGAACCACGACTGGAACCACGGCCGGGACCACGACTGGAACCACGGCCGGGACCACGGCCGGGACCACGACTGGAACCACGGCCGGGACCACAGGTTCGACGACGGCTGGAACCACGGCCGGGACCACAGGTTCGACGACGGCTGGAACCACGGCCGGGACCACAGGTTCGACGACGGCTGGAACCACGGCCGGGACCACAGGTTCGACGACGGCTGGAACCACGGCCGGGACCACGGCCGGGACCACAGGTTCGACGACCGCCGGAACCACGGGTGGCACGACCGGTGGCGACACCGGCGGAAACGGGCATGGCTGCAAGCCCGGCAAGCCCGGCAAGCCCGGTAAGCCCGGTAAGCACGGCAAGTTCGGTAAGCACGGCAAGTTCGGTAAGCACGGCAAGAGTAAGACCGATGAGTTCGGCAAGACCGGCATGTTCGGCAAGACCGATGAGTTCGGCAAGACCGGCAAGTTCGGCAAGACCGATGAGTTCGGCAAGACCGGCAAGTTCAGCAAGACCGATGAGTTCGGCAAGACCGGCAAGCACAGTAAGTATGACAATTTCGCCGACTATGACGACCAGTCCGGCACGGACTACGACTACGACTGTGACCGTGCCTAGCGCGATGGTCAGCGTGGCCGGGAGCGAATCCCACATGCCTCTGGGGTTCGCGACGGCGTAGTCGGATCACGTGCGTGCGCTCCCCGGCAGCGGGTGTGTGCGGGGCAGCCGCCCACGTGCGTGAGCAGGACGGACGGCGTGCGGCGCGGATCGTTATCGCTTCCGCCGCACGCCGTCGGTGAAACCTCAGGAGAATCAAGTGAGAGAAGTCGGGCCGCACGAGTCGGGCGGGACCGTGCGGGGTGGCGTCGCATCAGCGGATGCCGGCCAATTGAACGGAACCGCCGCTGGGAAAGCCACACACAACGAGGGCGGCAGACCTCCTGCCGCCGAAGCGCCTTCGGGGCCGCCCGTCGCCGTCAAGGCCGGAGTGCACGTCGCTGTGGTCCTATGTCTGGCTACGGCCCTGGTGCACGTGCTCCTGGTATTCCTGCAGGTGGCACCTCCGAATTCCATCTCCCGACAGTACAGCCGGCAGGTCAATGCCTGGATCTTCCCCTTTTTCGAGCAGAACTGGCGACTCTTCGCCCCGGACCCGGAGTCGGCCAACCGGCAGATCTCGGCGAGGACCGTGCACACCGCCCCGGACGGAACCGTCCAGGTCAGCGACTGGTTCGACCTGACCGCCGTCGACACAGCCGCGGTGAAACACAACGCCTACCCGAGCCATACAGCACAGAACATGCTGCGCCGGGCCTATACCTCCTACCTTGAGACGCACGGCGGCGACGACCGGCCGCACTCACAGCGTGCTCTGATGATCCAGCAGTACCTGCGCAACATCGCGGCGGATCGCGTCGCCGCTCATCGTCACGGCACATTCACATCCATCCAGCTGCGGGTGATCACCGTGTTCATCACCGCGCCATCCCCAGCCGGTGGCTCCGGTCCCGGCGCGGCCGCACCGAAGCCCGCCGACACCCGTTACCTGCCCTGGTGGAAGATGACCCGTCATGCAACACGCTGAGCCGACATCGACCCGGGTGACCACGCCGTCGCGATCCGGACACGGCACCGGGCAAGCGGGCGCCCACGTGCCGCAGCAGATGCTGACCCGCGTCGCGACGCTACTCACCCTTCTGCTGGAGCAGCCGATCTCCCTGTACGCCGCGGCGGTCTTGCGCATCGGGTACGGGTTCCTCTACTTCACCTTCCTGCTGCGCGAGTTTCTCCACCGCGACGAGATCTGGGGTCCCGGTTCACCGTGGACGCCGACACTGGCCAGGCAACTCTTCGACCAGACCGGCTGGGTCAGCATCCTCACCGTGTCCGACAGCCGTGCCTACTTCGAGGTCTGTTACACGGCAGCCCTCGTCATCTCGGCACTGTTCATGCTCGGCTGGCGAACCAGAGCGGTATCCGTGCTCTTCGCGGTCGTAGTGGCGTCTTTCCATGCCAAGGCGATCTTCATGACGGACGGAGGGGACAACCTCATCCTCCTCATGGCCCTCTACCTCGTCGTCACCGCATGCGGCCGGCGCTGGTCCCTCGACGCGCGCAGGGCCCGGCTTTCAGCCTCCGACGGCAAGGCTGGGCGACTTCTGCTGAGCCAGGCATCCGGCGAGCTGCGACGTCACCTCCACGACGCGCGCCTGACAGTGATCACCGTGCTGCACAACTGCGGCATGCTCGTCATCGCCGCCCAGGTCTGCTTCCTCTACGGATCCGCCGGCCTGTACAAGGTGCAGGGCGCCTCCTGGGGCAACGGCACCGCCCTCCACTACGCCCTGAACCTCGACCTGTTCCGGCCCTGGCCCGGGCTTTCCACCTTGGCGGACGGACACGTCCTGCTGATCGCCATCACCTGCTACCTGACCGTGCTGGTGCAGGTGGCTTTCCCGTTCGTCCTGTTCGGCAAGCTCAAGTACCCGGCTCTGGTCGTGTTGTTGACTATGCACGTGGGTATCGCGGTGTTCCTGGGCCTGCCGCTCTTCTCCGGCGCGATGATCGTCGCGGACGCCGTCTTCCTCCCGGACCGCTTCTACCGGTACCTCGGACAGCTGTGGCGGGGTGTCGCCCGGCGGACAGACGCCCGGGATGTGAAGACCCCGCCCCCGGGAGAGCCGGTACTCGTGCCGCCGCAGCACACATTTTCGCGCCGGTGAGGGGCCCCGTTCTAGGGTGGCGGCCAGGCGGACGGCGAGTTCGTCGAAGGTACCGGAGTTGGGCAGAGCTGCCGGGATAGTTGGAACCGACGACGGGTGCTTTGTGCCTGCGGCCCCTCTCGCGATCGGTCTCCAGGAACTCAGGCTGACGGAGCGACGACACAGGTAGAGCTTTTTTTCACGTCAGTTTGACGAGATGGGCTTACAGCGCTGCTCTGGGTGCCGGGGGGCGACCCCGTGTGTCTGATCGATCGGACGAAGGGAAACGAAGCCAGTGGACCGTGTGGACCACGGACGCCGCGCGAGACCGGCTCCCGGCCAGGTGGGCCGGGGCACAGGTGGGTTGCCCGAGCGGCCCAAGGGACCGTCGTGGCAGCGGTGTCACCGTGCGTTCGAATCTCACCGCCTCCGCGCAGGTGACAAGCGTTGCAGGTCAGAAGGGGTGCCCCAGCATTCGGGGCATCCCTTCTGCGTGCACCTTGTCTCACCCCGGTTCGCCGGTATCCCAGCTCTGACCAGGGCGTGCGGCCAACCTGCGGCCAGGAATCATGGCTCTCCGGTCGTGCCGTCCTGCTCCGCGAGACCCTGCTCGATGAGGGCGTTCACCCTGGTCTCCTCGCCATCCAGGACCTTGGCGTAGTAGCGCTGGAGGACGGCGACCAGTACGGGCGGGATGGGCTCCGGGCGGACCGCGCGGTGGGCCCGGTGTTTCGGCTGTCGTTTCTCGTACGGCTTGCCGTCGTCGGTCCAGGCCGAACCCACCTGCGGCCGTGCGCCGGCGGGCATGAGCCGGCCCCAGCCTTCTGCGGGGAGGTCGCATTGGTCGGCGACTGAGCATCGACACCTCTTCCGGGCGCAGCGCCGCGTAATAGACGCACGCAGGCGTGCGAATCGCACTAGCGGCGAAAGGCCGGGTCAGAGGGCCGCGGGAGCGCCTCAGAGGCCGGTCTTGAAAACCGTGGTGGACGCGCGGGCGTACGCCAACCCGTACGCCAACAGCGGCGCACAACCACGGCCGCCGGCTGCCACTCACTCCGCCTGGGAGCAGGCGCCATCCCACCAGGACACGGCCTGAAAAGCGGAAGGTCGCCGGTTCGACCCCGGCCCCAGCCACCCCAGAACACCCCGCCCGGAAACCCTCCGGCGGGGGTGTTCGCGTATGCCGGAAGGTCCCCCCGACTCATTTAAGCCGCGTGCGCCGGTTGGCTGGGGCGGCCGCCCGGGTGGCGGTGGCGCCAGGTGAGGAAGACCGCGCAGGAGACGACCGCCCAGCCCGCCAGGACCAGGAACGGGAAGGCGTGCTGGTGTCCGGCGAAGTACACGGCGGTGTGCTGGGCGTTCACCGAGGCGCCGGGCGGGAGCCAGCGGCCGATGATCCCGAGCGGGGACGGCAGCAGCGGCCAGGAGACGGCGCCGCCGGAGGAGGGGTTGCCGAGCAGGACCATCAGGCCCCAGGTCGGCAGCATGGCCCAGCGTCCGACCAGGGTGTTGAACATCGTGAACACCATGCCGGAGGCGAACATCGTCAGGGCCAGGATCAGCCAGGACTCCACGAACGGCAGGTCCAGCGCCCCCAGCAGCCAGTCCACGACCGCGGCGATGACGAACCCGCCGAGCAGCGAGTAGGCGGCGGTGAACGCGATGCGCTCCAGGGGGTTGAGGGCCCGCGCGTGCACGCTGAGCTGGATGGCGCCGACGAAGCCGATGATGACGGCCGCCAGGGAGATGTAGAAGATCGCCAGCCCCCGCGGATCGCCCCGCTGGAGCGGGTTGAGGTCGCGGATCACCACGGGGGTGCCGGTGGACTCGCCCACCTTCAGCGCGGCCTCCCCGAGCAGCTGCGCGACCGTCGCGCCGGACGCCCCGGACACGTCCAGGGTGATGGTCCCCCCGCCGGGGGGCGCCTCGACCACCGCGAACACCTTCTGCTCGTCCACCGCCCGCACCGCGGCCGCCCGGCTGCCGTACCGCCGCAACCGCAGTGAGGCCTGCAGCGCCTGCTCCATGCCGTCGATGAACCGCCGGCCCGCCGGTCCGTCACCGGCGCCGACGACCGCGGTGGGGATGGTGTGCGGGGTCGGGTTGGCCATGGCGTACGTGTAGGAACCGGCGAAGAGCCCGGCCGCGGCGCCGAGGATCAGCAGCAGCACGGTCGCGGGCAGGAACGGGGACTCCCGGAACGCCGCCCAGCGCTCGGCGCGGGTGGGTGAGCGGCCGTGAGCCCCGTGCGACGTTTCCGACATACACCCCACGCTAGATCATCTCGCCACCGTCCTTCTCGTCGGGACCACCCGTCTCCGGCCCTCCCGGGGCCCCGCGAGCGGCACGCCCGGCGGCCCTGCCCGGCCCCGCCCCGCCGCGGCCGGACAGGCCCGCCGGCAAATCGTTCGCCGGTCGTTCGGCCGAGGTGAGATCCTGGAGGGCGTATGTCTACGCATCCCGCCTCCGCCCTCGGCTCCCTCGCCTCCCGCCTGACCGGACTGTCGCTGCGCGACGGCCACCGGCTGGGCCGCAGGCTCGAGGGCGCGCGCAAGATCCGCAAGCCCGAGGCCCGCGCCGCCGTCATCACCGAGATCGAGGCCGAGGTCGGCAAGGCCGAGGCACGGATGGACGAGCGGCGCGCCCGCCTGCCCGTCGTCAGCTACCCCGAACAGCTCCCGGTCAGCCAGAAGAAGGACGACATCGCGGCCGCCATCCGCGACCACCAGGTCGTGATCGTCGCCGGTGAGACCGGTTCCGGCAAGACCACCCAGATCCCGAAGATCTGCCTGGACCTGGGCCGCGGCGTCCGCGGCATGATCGGGCACACCCAGCCCCGCCGGATCGCCGCCCGCACCGTCGCGGAGCGGGTCGCCGAGGAGCTGGACACGCCGCTGGGCGAGGCCGTCGGCTGGAAGGTGCGGTTCACCGACCAGGTGAACCCGGACGCCACCTTCATCAAGCTGATGACGGACGGCATCCTGCTCGCCGAGATCCAGACCGACCGCGAGCTGCGCGCCTACGACACGATCATCATCGACGAGGCCCACGAGCGGTCCCTGAACATCGACTTCCTGCTCGGCTACCTGGCCCAGCTGCTGCCCAGGCGGCCGGACCTGAAGGTCGTGATCACCTCCGCGACCATCGACCCCGAGCGCTTCTCCCGGCACTTCGGCGACGCGCCGATCGTCGAGGTGAGCGGGCGGACGTACCCGGTGGAGGTGCGCTACCGGCCGCTGCTGGAGGAGGTCCCCGAAGGGGGCGCAGACGCGGCGGACGCCGACCGGGACCAGATCACCGCCATCACCGACGCCGTCGAGGAGCTGATGGCGGAGGGCAAGGGCGACATCCTGGTCTTCCTCTCCGGCGAGCGGGAGATCCGGGACACCGCGGACGCCCTGGAGAAGAAGAAGTACCGGTTCACGGAGGTGCTGCCCCTCTACGCCCGGCTGTCGCACGCCGAGCAGCACCGCGTCTTCCAGCCGCACACCGGGCGCAGGATCGTGCTGGCGACGAACGTCGCCGAGACCTCGCTGACCGTGCCCGGCATCAAGTACGTCATCGACCCCGGCTTCGCCCGCATCTCCCGCTACAGCCACCGCACCAAGGTGCAGCGGCTGCCGATCGAGCCGGTTTCGCAGGCCAGCGCCAACCAGCGCAAGGGCCGCTGCGGCCGGACCAGCGACGGCATCTGCATCCGGCTGTACTCGGAGGACGACTTCCTCGCCCGCCCGGAGTTCACGGACGCCGAGATCCTGCGCACCAACCTGGCGAGCGTCATCCTGCAGATGACCGCGGCCGGCCTCGGCGAGATCGAGAAGTTCCCCTTCATCGACCCGCCGGACCACCGCAACATCCGCGACGGCGTGCAGCTGCTTCAGGAGCTGGGCGCGCTGGACCCCGCCCAGAAGGACGCGCGCAAGCGGCTGACGGAGACCGGGCGCAAACTCGCCCAGCTGCCCGTCGACCCGCGACTGGCCCGGATGGTCCTGGAGGCCGACCGCAACGGCTGTGTCCGCGAGGTCATGGTGATCGCGGCCGCGCTGTCCATCCAGGACCCGCGCGAGCGCCCGGCGGAGAAGCAGGCCCAGGCCGACCAGCAGCACGCCCGCTTCAAGGACGAGACCAGCGACTTCCTCGCCTTCCTCAACCTGTGGCGCTACGTCCGCGAGCAGCAGCGCGAGCGCGGCTCGTCGTCCTTCCGCCGGATGTGCAAGCAGGAGTACCTCAACTTCCTGCGCATCCGCGAATGGCAGGACATCTACAGCCAGCTGCGCACGGTCGCCAAGCAGATGGGCATCCACCTCAACGAGGAGGACGCGCCCGGCGACCGCGTCCACGTGTCCCTGCTGGCCGGTCTGCTGTCCCACATCGGCATGAAGGACGTCAAGGACGGCGCGAAGAACGAGTACCTGGGCGCCCGGAACGCCAAGTTCGCGATCTTCCCGGGCTCGGCCCTCTTCCGGAAGCCGCCGCGTTTCGTGATGTCGGCGGAGCTGGTGGAGACCAGCCGGCTGTGGGCCCGGGTCAACGCGCGGATCGAACCGGAGTGGGTCGAGCCGCTCGCCGGGCACCTGCTCAAGCGGACGTACAGCGAACCGCACTGGGAGAAGGACCAGGCGGCCGTGATGGCGTTCGAGAAGGTGACGCTGTACGGCGTGCCGATCGTCGCCGACCGGAAGGTCAACTACGGCCGGATCGACCCGGAGGTCAGCCGCGAGCTGTTCATCCGCAACGCGCTCGTCGAGGGCGACTGGCGCACGCACCACAAGTTCTTCGCCGACAACCGCCGGCTGCTGAGCGAGGTCGAGGAGCTGGAGCACCGCGCCCGGCGCCGGGACATCGTGGTCGACGACGAGACGCTGTACGAATTCTACGAGCAGCGGGTGCCCGAACACGTCGTCTCCGGTGCCCACTTCGACTCCTGGTGGAAGCACAAGCGGCACGAGCAGCCCGACTTCCTGGACTTCGAGCGGGAGATGCTCATCCGGGAGTCGGCGGAGGCGGTCACCAAGGCCGACTATCCGGACACCTGGCGCCAGGGGCCGCTGAAGTTCCGCGTCACCTACCAGTTCGAGCCGGGCGCGGACGCGGACGGCGTCACCGTGCACGTCCCGCTGCAGGTGCTGAACCAGGTGACGGACGAGGGCTTCGACTGGCAGATCCCGGGCCTCAGGGAAGAGGTCGTCACCGAGCTGATCCGCTCGCTGCCCAAACCGGTCCGCCGCCACTACGTGCCCGCGCCGAACTACGCCAAGGCGTTCCTGGAGCGGGCGGTGCCGCTCCAGGAGCCGCTGACGGTGACGATGGCCCGCGAGCTGAAGCGGATGGTCGGCGTGCCCTTCGACGCGGACGACTTCGACTGGGCGAGGGTTCCCGACCATCTGAAGATCACTTTCCGGATCGTCGACGAGCGCCGCCGCAAACTGGCGGAGGACAAGGACCTTCAGGCGCTGAAGCTGCGCCTGAAGCCGAAGGCCCGCCAGGCGCTCTCGCAGGCCGCCGCGGCCACCGCCGAGCGGCAGGGCGGGGAGTCGGTGGAGCGCTCGGGCCTGACCGACTGGACGATCGGCTCCCTCCCCCGGGTCTTCGAGACCCGCCGGGCCGGGCAGCCGGTGAAGGCCTACCCGGCGCTGGTCGACGACGGACCGGCGGCCGGCACGGTCTCGGTCCGTCTGTTCGACACGGAGGCGGAGCAGGCGGCGGCGATGTGGCGGGGCACCCGGCGGCTCATCCTGCGCAACATCCCGGTGAACGCCGCGAAGTTCGCGTCCGAGAAGCTGACGAACGCCCAGAAGCTCGCCCTGTCCGCCAATCCGCACGGCTCGGTCCAGGCCCTGTTCGACGACTGCGCGACCGCCGCGGCCGACCAGCTGATCAGGGACTTCGGCGGCCCGGCCTGGGACGAGGAGTCGTACCGGAAGCTGTTCGACAAGGTGCGCGCGGACATCGTCGACACGACCGTGCGGACGGTCGGGCAGGTGGAGCAGGTGCTGGCCGCCTGGCAGGCCTGTGAACGGCGGCTGAAGGCCGTGCGCAGCCCCGTGCTGCTGGCCAACCTGGCGGACGTGCGCAAGCAGCTGGACGAGCTGGTGAAGCCCGGGTTCGTGACGTGGGCGGGGATACGCCGGCTGCCGGACCTGATGCGCTACCTGGTGGCGGCGGACCGGCGGCTGCAGCAGATGCCGACCAGCGTGCAGCGGGACACCACCCGGATGCAGAAGGTGCACGAGATGCAGGACGAGTACGCCTGGCTGCTGGAGCAGCTGCCGGCCGGACGGCCGGTGCCCTCCTCGGTGCTGGACATCCGCTGGATGATCGAGGAGCTGCGGGTGAGCTACTTCGCCCACGCGCTGGGCACGGCGTACCCGGTGTCCGACAAGCGGATCGTGAAGGCGATCGACGCGGCCGTGCCGTGACGGGGGCGGCACGGTGGGTGAGTTCGACCAGGGGGCTCACCCTCCTGTACAGTCCTTCTCGCAGCACAGCGCAACACCAAGTGCCGCGAAACCTGGTCCTGTGGAGCAGTTTGGAGTGCTCGCCACCCTGTCAAGGTGGAGGCCGCGGGTTCAAATCCCGTCAGGACCGCAGTGCAGAAGGCCCGCCCTCATCCGAGGCGCGGGCCTTCGTCGTGTCCGGGCCGCCGCCTCGGTCTTGACGGCGTCACATTCCGTCGGTACCCAAGGAACAGGGCTCGTTCCGCTGTGCGGTCCTGGAGGTGGCGGATGGCGGCATCGGTCAGGCACGAGACAGGGGCACTCCTGCGGGCGCATCTGGCGGCCGCCTCGGGCTACCGCCACCACACCGGCCGCTGTCCGGTCTGCCGCCGGCTGCTGCGGCTGGCGATGGACGCCCCTCCCTGCGCCGCTGAGCCCTGGGAGGCCGCCGGAGAGCCGGAGGGGGCCGAGGAGGCGTCAGGGGCGCCCGGGGCCGCAGGAGCCCGGGAGGCGCCGGGCGCGCAGGACGGTGATCCCTCCACCGCGCGGACGGCCGTGACGGACGGCGTGGACGCCGTGGCGGCGGACGGCGCCGAGAACGGAAGCCCGCGGACCGCGTGAGCGCCGCCGAGCCGCACGCCCGCGCACCGCGTCCGGCCGCCGCCGAGTCGCCGCCGGGCTCAACACCCGTCCGTCCGTGGGGTGGTGGAGCGTCCGCTTCCACTAGCGCACATAAGCCAGCGGCAACAAGCGCCCTGGCATGTGACGGGTGTCACCGCATGAGTTTTTGAAACATCGGTACTTACACCTCTCCTACAACCGGTCAATTTAATATGTGCAATTGCACCGGCCTCAAGGAGACCCCACAGCGGAACCGACACGGCCGCCCAGAGTCCGACAGGACTCCGGCCGGGCCGCGCACAAAAAAGATCGCGCTGGACCCGGCGGAGTCCAGCGCGATCCACGACGCACCCTGTTGGCTGCCTGTGACGTTCTCTTGGCTTGGGCGTGGGGCCTGTTGGGGCAGGACCCGCGTCGCTTGGAGCTAGGGGTCCGGGCTCCTCGGCCGATTGGGGGACCAGCCGTTTCGCCCGGTTATTCAGTTGTTCAGGCCTCGCTGCGCTGCTGCGGGATGCCCGCGAGCAGAGCACGGACCTCGGCCTCGCGGTAGCGCCGATGCCCGCCGAGCGTACGGATCGAAGTGAGCTTGCCGGCCTTCGCCCACCGCGTGACCGTCTTCGGGTCCACACGGAACATGGTGGCGACCTCAGCCGGGGTCAGCAGCGGCTCGGCATCAGGGGTGCGAGCGGTCATGAGCGGCCTCCTCGGGAGAACCGAACCTTCTCGGTTCTTTCCTCTAAATTCTGCACCTTGACCCGCGTTGCCCGAAATGGCGGACGCGAGTCGAGTCGGTTATAGGACGAACGGCTTGTCCTCGGCACTACAACTACACCATCTGTCCAGCCGCGTCGGCCAAACCGATGGAATTGCCCTCCCAGGTGTTCATCAGCGACGGAAGCCGATGGACCATGCCATAGCGGACAGTCACGCCACTGTGACGATCAGTCACAGGGCGATCAGGAGGCGTCAGACCAGGCATCAGACCCCCCAAAGCGTGCAATGCTGAGAATCCGCCCACAGTGCAGCACACGTGGACAGAAGGAGCCCTCCCCGGGCTCCTTGTCCTATTTTGGCATGGGGAGGGGGAAGGGACGCAAGGGCCCCGTACGTGCGGTCCGTCACCCTTGCTCCAGCCTTGACACAAACGCCCGGATCGGGGCCAACGTCCCGTCCGTTCGTTTGAAGTGGGCTTGACCGTACGCTGTTCGACGCCGTCTCAGCTGTGACGCGTGTCACTTATGCGGTGCCGGGTGTGCGTCAGTTCGCCGACCGGCGGTCCCGGACCGACCGCCACCGCTCCGCCAGCCGCGCGTACGCCGCGCCCGCCGCCGCCTCGTCGCCCCGGCGCAGCGCGTCGATGCCCTCGGCCACGTCGGCCGCCGAGTGGTCGTCCGCCAGCTCGCCGGCCGGGACGGTGTGCACCAGGCCGCCGTAGTCCAGCTCCACCAGCGAGCGCGGGTGGAACTCCTCCAGCCAGCGGCCCACGTCCAGCAGGCCGTCGATCAGCGGCCCCTCGGCCACCGTGTCCCGCAGCGTGCGCAGCCCCCGGGCCACCCGGCGCCTGGCCTGCACCATCGGCGTGCGGTAGCGCAGCATGGGCGGCACCTCGCGGGTGCCCTCGTCGAACCGGCGCTCCTCGTCGGAGACCAGCACGAACCAGTTCAGCGGGACCTGCCAGGTCGCGGTGCGGATCCAGGGGCGGGCGTCGGGGTTGCGCACGAGCCAGCGCTCGTAGTCCTGGGCGGCCTGGTGGCGCACCAGCGGGGGCAGCACCGCGTCCAGGACGGGCGGCGGAAGCTCCTCGGCGAGGCCGTCCAGGGCCTGCCAGCCGCGCAGCCGGGTGCGCCAGGGGCAGACGCAGACCACCCCGTCGGCCTCCAGCACGAAGGCGTCGGCACTCTCGTGCACCGGCACCGCCACCGGCGGGGTGGGCAGCAAGTCGGCCAGCGAGCGGCGCAGTTCGTCCTGGTAGGAGGGGCGCTCGGGGCGGCGGGCGTACCGGGCCCAGTGCTCGCGCTCCGCCTCCGGGAAGGCGGCCAGCGGCTCGTACACGCGCAGATACGCGGCGTAGGGGACGACCACCGAGGACACCTTGGGCACGCCTGCTCACTCCCCCTCCGACCCGCCTCGAAACACCTGCGAATCGTGCCACGCGGATGCGTGCGCGCGCGGCCCCGGAGAGTGATCCTGAACACTGCGCGGATGGTGTGTGGGCGCAGGCTCTACGCTCATCCCACGGCACCCGCCACCCGCACGGGAGCTGGTCTTTCGACCGCCGCACATACCGAGGAGTCACCACCGTGACCGACGTAACCGGCGCACCCGCTGAGGTCCTGCACACCCTGTTCCACTCGGATCAGGGGGGCCACGAGCAGGTCGTGCTCTGCCAGGACCGCGCAAGCGGCCTCAAGGCCGTGATCGCCATCCACTCCACCGCCCTGGGCCCGGCCCTCGGCGGTACGCGCTTCTACCCGTACGCGACCGAGGCGGAGGCCGTCGCCGACGCCCTCAACCTGGCGCGCGGGATGTCGTACAAGAACGCCATGGCCGGCCTGGACCACGGCGGCGGCAAGGCCGTGATCATCGGAGACCCCGAGCGCGACAAGAGCGAGGAGCTGCTGCTCGCCTACGGGCGCATGGTGGCCTCGCTCGGCGGCCGGTACGTCACCGCCTGCGACGTCGGCACGTACGTCGCCGACATGGACGTCGTGGCCCGCGAGTGCCGCTGGACGACCGGGCGCTCCCCGGAGAACGGCGGCGCCGGCGACTCCTCCGTGCTCACCGCCTTCAGCGTCTACCAGGGCATGCGCGCCTCCGCCCAGCACCTGTGGGGCGACCCCTCGCTGCGCGGCCGCAAGGTCGGTGTCGCGGGCGTCGGCAAGGTGGGCCACCACCTGGTGCGCCACCTGCGGGACGAGGGCGCCGAGGTCGTGATCACGGACGTGCGCCCGGAGTCCGTGCTGCGCGTCCTGGAGCAGTACCCCGAGGGCGTCACGGCCGTCACCGACACCGAGGCGCTGATCCGCGTCGAGGGCCTGGACATCTACGCGCCCTGCGCGCTCGGCGGCGCCCTGAACGACGACACCGTGCCGGTGCTGACGGCCCGGGTGGTGTGCGGCGCGGCCAACAACCAGCTCGCCCACCCGGGTGTGGAGAAGGACCTCGCCGACCGCGGGATCCTCTACGCGCCGGACTACGTGGTGAACGCCGGCGGTGTCATCCAGGTCGCCGACGAGCTGCACGGCTTCGACTTCGAGCGGTGCCGGGCGAAGGCCGCGAAGATCTTCGACACCACGCTGGCCATATTCGCACGTGCGAAGCAGGACGGGATTCCGCCGGCCGCGGCGGCCGACCGGATCGCCGAGCAGCGGATGGCGGAGGAGCGGGCCGGGAGCGTGGTGGCCCGCTGATCCGGGCCGGCCCGGGGGTCCGATCGCGCGCCCGATCGCACAAGTGAGCGGTACCCGTCGGCGGGAACTTAGAGAGAACTCTCACTTCCACCGGCGGGTCGTACCCCGATAAGTGGTTAAAATCGCCACTGACCAGCGAGGACAGGGCACCTCGAGGGTCCTGTGCACACGCGCGTGCTGCGGGCGACGTACCGTATGGGCGCGGGCTCAGGTACCGTGGAAGCCCTACGGACCGGCCTCTCTGCGGAGGGTCCGTTCCGGATCATGAACGCGTGTCAGACTCTGGGGCCGTCGAGCCCCGTCACCGAGGGGGTCGAGCCATGGGGCGCGGCCGGGCCAAGGCCAAGCAGACAAAGGTCGCCCGCCAGCTGAAGTACAACAGCGGTGGGACTGACCTGTCACGTCTGGCCAGTGAACTGGGCGCATCGACTTCGAGCCAGCCGCCGAACGGCGAGCCGTTCGAGGACGATGAGCATGATGAGGACGATCTTTACTCTCGGTACGCCGACCTCTATGGGGACGACGACGAGGACGAGGATCAAGGTCCTTCACAACACCGTCGCGGCGCTTGACCTTGTACTGAGCACTCACCCGGTCGGTGGCACTGCCACCGACCGGGTTCTGTGCTGTCCGCAGATCCGGACAGCGCCGTGATCAGTGCGCGTAGGTCCCGACCAGCTCGGCGCCGGTCTCCTGGTCGCCGCGCGCGGTGACCTCGCCCGCGACCCATGCCTCGACCCCGCGGTCGGCCAGCGTGGACAGGGCCGCCTCGGTGGACTCCGCCGGGACGACGGCGATCATGCCGACGCCCATGTTGAGGGTCTTCTCCAGCTCCAGGCGCTCCACGTCGCCGGTCGTGCCGACCAGGTCGAAGATCGCGCCCGGGGTCCAGGTGGCCCGGTCGACGCGCGCGTGCAGGCCGTCCGGGATCACCCGGGCCAGGTTGGCGGCGAGCCCGCCGCCGGTGACGTGGCTGAACGCGTGCACGTCGGTGGTGCGGGTCAGCGCCAGGCAGTCCAGCGAGTAGATCTTCGTGGGCTCCAGCAGCTCCTCGCCGAGGGTGCGGCCGCAGTCCGCCAGGTGCGTGTCGAGCGACAGGCCCGCGCGCTCCAGCAGCACGTGGCGGACCAGGGAGTACCCGTTCGAGTGAAGCCCGGAGGACGCCATGGCGATCACCGCGTCACCCGTACGGATACGATCCGCGCCCAGCAGCCGGTCGGCCTCCACGACGCCCGTGCCGGCGCCCGCGACGTCGAAGTCGTCCGCGCCCAGCAGGCCGGGGTGCTCGGCGGTCTCACCGCCCACCAGGGCGCAGCCGGCCAGCACGCAGCCCTCCGCGATGCCCTTGACGATGGCGGCGACCCGCTCGGGGTGCACCTTGCCGACGCAGATGTAGTCGGTCATGAACAGCGGCTCGGCACCGCACACCACGATGTCGTCCATGACCATGGCGACCAGGTCGTGACCGATGGTGTCGTAGACGCCCAGCTGCCGGGCGATGTCGACCTTGGTGCCGACGCCGTCGGTGGCGGAGGCGAGCAGGGGGCGCTCGTAGCGCTTGAGGGCGGAGGCGTCGAAGAGGCCGGCGAATCCGCCGATGCCGCCGAGGACCTCGGGGCGGCGGGTCTTCTTCACCCACTCCTTCATCAGCTCGACGGCGCGGTCGCCCGCCTCGATGTCGACTCCGGCAGCCGCGTAGGAAGCACCGGTGGAAGGGCCCGTCGTCGAGGACGACCGATCTGACACAGCAGACATTGCCTGGGATCTTTCGGGTTGGTTGCTACGGGGCTTACGGGCGACGGATCGCGTCGGACGCAGCCGTGGCCGCCGGACCGGCCGCCAGCTCGGTCTCCAGGAGCTGCTTGCCGAGCAGCTCCGGGTCCGGCAGCTCCATCGGGTACTCGCCGTCGAAGCAGGCGCGGCAGAGGTTCGGCTTGGCGATGGTGGTCGCCTCGATCATGCCGTCGAGGGAGATGTAGGCCAGGGAGTCGGCGCCGAGGGACGTACCGATCTCGTCGATCGTCATGCCGTTGGCGATCAGCTCGGCGCGGGTGGCGAAGTCGATGCCGAAGAAGCAGGGCCACTTCACGGGCGGGGAGGAGATGCGGATGTGCACCTCGGCGGCGCCCGCCTCGCGCAGCATCCGGACCAGGGCCCGCTGGGTGTTGCCGCGCACGATGGAGTCGTCGACGACGACCAGGCGCTTGCCCTTGATGACTTCCTTCAGCGGGTTCAGCTTCAGGCGGATGCCCAGCTGCCGGATGGTCTGCGAGGGCTGGATGAAGGTCCGCCCCACATACGCGTTCTTCACCAGGCCGGCGCCGAAGGGGATGCCGCTGGCCTCGGCGTAGCCGATGGCGGCCGGGGTGCCGGATTCCGGCGTCGCTATGACCAGATCGGCCTCGGCCGGGGCCTCCTTGGCGAGACGGCGGCCCATCTCGACGCGGGAGAGGTAGACGTTCCGGCCGGCGATGTCGGTGTCCGGGCGGGCCAGGTAGACGTACTCGAAGACACAGCCCTTGGGCTTCGCTTCCGCGAATCGCGAGGTGCGCAGGCCGTTCTCGTCGATCGCCACGAACTCGCCGGGCTCGATCTCCCGGACGTAGCTGGCGCCGCAGATGTCCAGGGCGGCGGACTCGGAGGCCACCACCCAGCCGCGCTCCAGGCGGCCCAGGACCAGCGGGCGGATGCCCTGCGGGTCACGGGCGGCGTAGAGGGTGTGCTCGTCCATGAAGACGAGGGAGAACGCGCCGCGCACCTTCGGCAGGACCGCGTGCGCGGCCTCCTCGATGGTCAGCGGCTTGCCGTCCTCGTCGACCTGGGCGGCCAGCAGGGCCGTCAGCAGGTCGGTGTCGTTGGTGGCCGCCACCCGGGTCGAGCGGCCGTTGGTGTCCTTGGGCAGGTCGGCGACCATCTCGGAGAGCTGCGCCGTGTTGACCAGGTTGCCGTTGTGACCGAGCGCGATGGAGCCGTGCGCGGTGGCACGGAACGTCGGCTGGGCGTTCTCCCACACGGAGGCACCGGTGGTCGAGTAGCGGGCGTGTCCGACCGCGATGTGGCCCTGGAGCGAACCTAGAGAGGTCTCGTCGAAGACCTGGGAGACCAGGCCCATGTCCTTGAAGACGAGGATCTGGGAGCCGTTGCTGACCGCGATTCCCGCGGATTCCTGGCCCCGGTGCTGGAGGGCGTAGAGCCCGAAGTACGTGAGCTTTGCGACCTCTTCGCCCGGAGCCCAGACACCGAAGACGCCACAAGCGTCCTGGGGGCCTTTCTCACCGGGGAGCAGATCGTGATTGAGTCGACCGTCACCACGTGGCACACCACCGAGTGTAGGCGAGGTCGACCACTGGTCCGAATTGGGGATGCCAGGCCGCAGTGGATCACTCGCCCGCCCGCGCGGTCACCGTCTCGCCGTTTGCGCTGGTCAGGGTGAGGGGCGGCTGCTCCAGGCGGTGGCCGGCGGGGTGGCCGAACAGCCGCGGCGGCCGCCTTTCGGTGTCCATGAGTGAGGCTTCGCACATCATCCGGGTGTCCGGCGCGCGAGCGGCGACCGGGTTCACCTCACGTCAGCAGCGGCAGCAGGGCGCCGAGGTCCGCCCGCTCCCCGCTCGCGCTGACCTGCGCCCCGGCCACGGCGTCCGCCCAGGACAGCCGGCCGGTGGCGAGCCGGACCCAGGTCAGCGGGTCGGTCTCGACCACGTTGGGCGGGGTGCCGCGGGTGTGCCGGGGCCCCTCGACGCACTGCACGACGGCGTAGGGCGGCACCCGTACCTCGGTGGAGGCGCCGGGCGCCCGCACCGCGAGGGCGTCGGCGAGCAGCCGGGTGGCGGCGGCCACGGCCTGGCGGTCGAACGGCACCTCCAGGCCCGGCACGGCCGCGTTCAGGTCGTCGGTGTGGACGACGAGTTCGACGGTGCGGGTGACGAGGTAGTCGTCCAGCGGCAGCGCCCCCGCGTTGGTCTCCAGCACCCGGCCGCCGGAGTGCTCGCCGAGGACCGCGGCCAGGGAGTCCTCGACACCGGCGAGGTAGGCGTCGAGGTCGGGGTGCCGGTCGGCCAGGGCGCGGGTGAACTCGTCGATGGCCCCGGCGTTGGCGGCCGTGGCGAAGGGCCAGTCGAGCAGGACGGCGTCCGCCTTCGGCGGCTCCGGGCGCTCGAGCGCCCGGTGGACGGCGGTGACCGCCATCCCGATGTGCGCGACCAGGTCGCGCACGGTCCACGCGCCGAGCCGGGTGGGCAGCGCCAGTTGCCCGGCGGAGAGGCCGCGCACGGCCTGCCGTACGTGGCCGAGCTGGGCGGTCACCGCGGCGCGGGTCCTGGCGGGGTCGTAGGTGCGGGCGCGTCGTCTGGCCGTGGGCATGGCAGCGACCCTATGCCGTCACGGCGGGGCGGCCCAAGGCCGTGCGCCCGGCTCCGGCCGCGGACGCGCGCGGGCCCCGCCCGGTACTCCGGACGGGGCCCGCGGGCCTGCTGCGGACCGGGCCGCGGGCGTTACGCCAGCAGCGCCGGGATGGTGGCCTCGTGCGCCTCGCGCAGCTCGGCCAGGGACAGCGTGAACTGGCCCTGCACCTCGACCGCGTCGCCGTCGACGACGCCGATGCGGGTGACCGGGAGGCCGCGCGCACCGCACATGTCGTTGAACCGGACCTCCTCCGAGCGCGGCACCGCGACGACCGCGCGGCCGGCCGACTCGGAGAGCAGGAAGGTGAACGCGTCCAGCCCGTCCGGGACGATCAGCCGCGCGCCCTTGCCGCCGAGCAGCGCCGACTCCACGACCGCCTGGACGAGACCGCCGTCGGACAGGTCGTGCGCGGAGTCGATCATGCCGTCGCGGGAGGCGGAGATCAGGATCTCGGCCAGCAGCCGCTCCCGCTCCAGGTCGACCTTCGGGGGCAGCCCGCCGAGGTGGTCGTGGACCACCTGGGACCAGGCCGAACCGCCGAACTCCTCGCGGGTGTCACCGAGGAGGTAGAGCAGCTGGCCCTCCTCCTGGAAGGCGACCGGGGTGCGGCGGGCCACGTCGTCGATGACGCCGAGGACGGCCACGACCGGGGTCGGGTGGATGGCGGCCTCGCCCGTCTGGTTGTAGAGCGAGACGTTGCCGCCGGTCACCGGGGTGCCGAGCTGCTGGCAGGCGTCGGCCAGACCGCGGACGGCCTCCGCGAACTGCCACATCACCGCCGGGTCCTCGGGCGAGCCGAAGTTCAGGCAGTCGGAGACGGCGAGCGGCTTGGCGCCGGTGGTCGCCACGTTCCGGTAGGCCTCGGCGAGGGCGAGCTGGGCGCCGTGGTACGGGTCCAGCTTCGCGTAGCGGCCGTTGCCGTCCGTCGCGATGGCGACGCCGAGCCCGGTCTCCTCGTCGACGCGGATCATGCCGGAGTCCTCGGGCTGGGCGAGGACGGTGTTGCCCTGCACGAAGTGGTCGTACTGCGAGGTGATCCACTTCTTGGACGCCTGGTTCGGCGAGGCCACCAGCTTCAGCACCTGCTCGCGCAGCTCCTCGGCCGTCGCCGGCCGGGGCAGCTTGTTCGCGTCGTCGGCCTGGAGGGCGTCCTGCCAGTCCGGGCGGGCGTAGGGGCGCTCGTACACCGGGCCCTCGTGGGCGACGGTCCGCGGGTCGACGTCGACGATCTTGCCGCCGTGCCAGTAGATCTCCAGGCGGTCGCCGTCGGTCACCTCACCGATGACGGTGGCGATGACGTCCCACTTCGCGCAGATCTCCAGGAAGCGCTCGACCTTGGCCGGCTCGACCACCGCGCACATGCGTTCCTGCGACTCGCTCATGAGGATCTCCTCGGGCGAGAGCGTGGAGTCGCGCAGCGGTACGTCGTCCAGGGTCACGCGCATGCCGCCGGAGCCGTTGGAGGCCAGCTCGGAGGTGGCGCAGGACAGCCCGGCCGCTCCGAGGTCCTGGATGCCGACGACCAGCTTTTCGGCGAACGCCTCCAGGGTGCACTCGATGAGGAGCTTCTCCTGGAAGGGGTCGCCGACCTGGACCGCGGGGCGCTTGGAGGGCTTGGCGTCGTCGAAGGTCTCGGAGGCCAGGATGGAGGCGCCGCCGATGCCGTCGCCGCCGGTCCGGGCGCCGTACAGGATGACCTTGTTGCCGGCGCCCGAGGCCTTGGCGAGGTGGATGTCCTCGTGCCGCATCACGCCGATGGCACCGGCGTTGACCAGCGGGTTGCCCTGGTAGCAGGCGTCGAAGACGACCTCGCCGCCGATGTTGGGCAGCCCCAGGCAGTTGCCGTAGCCGCCGATGCCGGCGACGACGCCGGGCAGGACGCGCTTGGTGTCGGGGTGGTCGGCGGCGCCGAAGCGCAGCGGGTCGACGACCGCGACCGGGCGCGCGCCCATCGCGATGATGTCGCGCACGATGCCGCCGACGCCGGTGGCCGCGCCCTGGTAGGGCTCGACGTAGGAGGGGTGGTTGTGCGACTCCACCTTGAAGGTGACCGCGTAGCCCTGGCCGACGTCGACGACACCGGCGTTCTCGCCGATGCCGACGAGCAGCGCGTCGGACTGGGGGGCCTTCTCGCCGAACTGGCGCAGGTGCACCTTGCTGCTCTTGTACGAGCAGTGCTCGGACCACATGACCGAGTACATGGCGAGTTCGGCGCCGGTCGGGCGGCGGCCGAGGATCTCCACCACCCGCTCGTACTCGTCCTTCTTCAGACCGAGTTCGGCCCAGGGCAGCTCGACGTCGGGGGTTGCGGCCGCGTGTTCGACCGTGTCCAGAGGCGTCCGGCTCATGCGTTGACCAGCTTCTTGAGGATCGAGGTGAAGAACGGCAGCCCGTCGGTGCGGCCGCTGCCGATCAGCGGCTCGACGGCGTGCTCGGGGTGCGGCATGAGGCCCACGACGTTCCCGGCCTCGTTGCTGATCCCGGCGATGTCGCGGAGGCTGCCGTTGGGGTTGCCGTACCCGTCGGCGGCGTCGCCCTCGACCAGGTAGCGGAAGGCGACCCGGCCCTCGGCCTCCAGCTTGTCCAGCGTGTACGCGTCGGCGACGTACCGGCCGTCCATGTTCTTCAGCGGGATGCGGATCTCCTGGCCCTCGCGGTAGTCGCTCGTCCAGGCGGTGCCCGCGTTCTCCACCCGCAGCTTCTGGTCGCGGCAGATGAAGTGCAGGTGGTCGTTGCCGAGCATCGCGCCGGGCAGCAGGTGGGCCTCGGTGAGGATCTGGAAGCCGTTGCAGATGCCGAGGACCGGGAGACCGGCCTTCGCCTGCTCGACGAGGGGCTCCATCACCGGGGAGAAACGCGCGATGGCACCCGCGCGCAGATAGTCGCCGTACGAGAAACCGCCGCACAGCACCACGGCGTCGACCTGGTGGAGGTCCTTGTCCTTGTGCCAGAGGGCGACCGGTTCGGCGCCCGCGAGACGGATCGCGCGCTGGGTGTCCCGGTCGTCGAGACTTCCCGGGAAAGTGACGACCCCAATACGAGCGGTCACTTCGCCGCCTCCGCGACTTCCGCCGCTTCCTCGACCTTGACGGTGAAGTCCTCGATCACGGTGTTGGCGAGGAAGGATTCGGCAAGATCGTGGATGCGCGCGAGCGCGGCCTCGTCGACCGGCCCGTCAACTTCCAGTTCGAATCGCTTTCCCTGGCGGACGTCCGAGATGCCGTCGAAACCCAGGCGCGGCAGCGCCCGCTGGACCGCCTGGCCCTGGGGGTCGAGGATCTCCGGCTTGAGCATGACGTCGACTACGACGCGTGCCACTGGCACTCCCGGTGTGTGGTGCTGAGCAGGTTCCTTCAGACTACCCGCACAAAATTTCTACGCGGGTAGAGTTGGAGGAAGCTACGTGACCGCCATCACGATCAGGTGTCGAACGGGCGGTCCGGCGAAAAGTTCTGGGAAAGTTCGACGGATCGGCCCCCGACATCTATTGCGCCCGGACACGCGGGCGGATTTAGTCAGGCTTCACTTTGCATTGCCGGGCACTGTACAAATGAATTGGCAATAGCCGATACTTTGCTCGATAACTGGCGGACAGTCGACATCCGGGTCGTATCCCCCATGGCGTCCTGGCACGTCATGGCGACGCGGTGTCGCACGAAGGGACCGATATTCGTGGCGCAGAAGGTCGTGGTCACTCTCTTTGACGACATCGACGGCTCGGAAGCGGCGGAAACGATCGCCTTCGGCCTCGACGGCAAGTCGTACGAGATCGACCTGAATGAAGGCAACGCCAAGAAACTGCGCAAGGCGCTCGCGCCCTACGTGGAGGCCGGCCGCAAGCGGTCGAGGTCGGGCAAGGCGTACCGGCAGACGGAGGTCGCCCCCGACCCCGCGGCGGTCCGCGCCTGGGCCCAGGCGAACAAGATGGACGTCCCCGCCCGCGGCCGGATCCCCAAGAAGGTCTACGAGGCGTTCACCGCGGCGCAGTGACGCCGTGCGGGCAGCCGCTCCCAGGGCCCGTCAGCGGACCCTGGGAGGGGCCGACTTGGGCGCCGGGGGCCACCGACTTGCGCTACCCCCCTGCTGATCAGCTAATGTCTGGAGCACGCCGAGGGGCGAGGGCCGAAAGGCCGGAACCCCCGAGGTCCACGCGGGTGTAGTTCAGTAGTAGAACATCCCCCTTCCAGGGGGAAGGCGCAGTGTGCAATTCCTGTCACCCGCTCTGCACCGCCGACCGTCACAAGGGCTCTTGTGGATCAGGTAGGCTGGTGCTCGCACCGATCGGTGGGAGCCGGTCGGGGGCAGTGCGGACGTAGCTCAGTTGGTAGAGCGCAACCTTGCCAAGGTTGAGGTCGCGAGTTCGAACCTCGTCGTCCGCTCGGGAACGAGACCCCGGTCCATCGGACCGGGGTCTTCTCGTTGTCCGGACCACGCCGCCCGCACGCGGGGACGGTGTGAAGACGGCCACATCCGCGCAAGCAGGACCGCCCGGCGACGCACCGCCGCTCGGCATCCGGCGGGGACGGCCCGGCACCTGCGGCGCTCCCTCGCGGCGGCGTGCGCGGTCCGCCCCGGAGCGGGCGCGGGCGGCCGGACCCGGCGGGCACCCGGCAGCCGCGGCGCGGACCGGCCTCGGCGGCGACCGCCGGAAGACGCCTGTCGGCGGCCGGAGTTGAGTCCCGGGCCGTCACGGGCGCTCGTCCCACCGCCGGCCGCGCGGGAGCCCGGCGGGCCGGGCGGGCCGGGCGGGCAGGCGGAGGCGGGCAGCGGCCCACCGGGGAACGGCGGCACGGCGGACCCCGCCCGAGATTCCGCCCGGGGCCTCGACGGGACGCCGGGCGCCGCGTGTCCCGCGGCGAGGGCGTCCCGCGCGGGGGCCGGGTTGGGTATAGTTGCTTCCGCGCCACGGCGCAGTGCGGACGTAGCTCAGTTGGTAGAGCGCAACCTTGCCAAGGTTGAGGTCGCGAGTTCGAACCTCGTCGTCCGCTCCACGAAAAGGCCCCCGGGTTCCCCCGGGGGCCTTTCGCGTCAGGACCAGCTGGTGCCCGTGAGCCGTTCGTACGCCTCGACGTACTTGGCCCGCGTCGCCTCCACCACCGGCTGCGGCAGTTCCGGCGGCGGCCGCTCGCCCGTGCGGTCCCAGCCGGACTCGGCGGAGGTCAGCCAGTCCCGCACGAACTGCTTGTCGTACGACGGCTGCGCCCGGCCCGGCTGCCACTGGTCCGCGGGCCAGAAACGGGAGGAGTCCGGGGTGAGCACCTCGTCGGCCAGGACCAGGGTGTCGCCCTCGAAGCCGAACTCGAACTTGGTGTCCGCCAGGACGATGCCCCGGTCGCGGGCGATGTCCCGGGCGCGGGAGTAGATCGCCAGCGTGGCCTGGCGCAGCTGGGCGGCGGTCTCCGCGCCGACCTGGCGGGCGACCTCCTCGTAGGAGACGTTCTCGTCGTGCTCGCCGACCTCGGCCTTGGTGGCCGGGGTGAAGATCGGGCCGGGCAGCTCGGAGCCGTCGACCAGGCCCTCGGGCAGCGCGAGACCGCAGACGGTACGGCTCTGGCGGTACTCGGCGAGCCCGGAGCCGGTGAGGTAGCCGCGGGCGACGCACTCCACCGGGACCATGTCGAGGGACTTGCAGACCAGCGTGCGGCCCGCCCAGTCCGCGGGAGCGCCCTCGGGGAGGTCGGTGCCGAGCACGTGGCTGGGGGCCAGGTCGCGCAGCTTGTCGAACCACCACAGGGAGAGGCGGGTCAGGATGCGGCCCTTGTCGGGGATCTCGGTGGGCAGCACCCAGTCGTAGGCGGAGATGCGGTCGCTGGCGACCATCACGAGGTCGCCCGCCTCGTTCCGGTACAGATCGCGCACCTTTCCGGTGTGCAGATGCACCAGACCCGGAACCTCGATCGGCTCGGGCTTTTCGACGAATCCGGACACGGTTCCTCCCCGTGGTTCTGTCTGAGTGCCTCGATTGTCCCGTACGGGACACCGGCCGCGGACAGCGGGTCGCACGGGTCCGGCGGGCGCGCGGGCTCAGTCCCGTTTGCAGATGCGGTCGAGGAGGTTGGCCGTGGCGCGCTGGACGCGGGCGTCCACATGGCCGGGACGGTCCAGCGCCGGGGACCAGGCGAAGGTGCCGGAGGCGAACACCAGGGCGCCGGAGGGGGCGCGGTAGAGCGAGGTCTCCTGGTGGCGCAGGACGCCGGCACTGTCGGTGTAGGGGGAGTGGGCGAGCAGGATGCGTTCGTCGTGCCCCGGGAGCGCGGTGCGCGGGAAGTAGCGGTCGGCCTCGCCGGCGACCAGGCCCGCGATCTCGTCGCCCTCCTGCGTGCCGGTCGCCTCCCACAGCCAGTGGCGGGCGTTGCGCACGATCAGCGGGTGCGGCTCGGGGACGCGGCCCGCGTACTGGATGCCCATCAGCTGCTGCTCGGGCCGGTCGATCTCGCGCCACAGGACCGGCCTGCCGGGGCCCTTGCGCTTGCGGCAGGTCAGCAGGCGGTCCGGGACGCCGGACGGGGACGGGCCCAACTCCACCTGCCAGTACAGGCTGTTGGCGGAGAGGAAAACCAGCGAGGTGCCGTGCTCGCGGGCCACCTCGGCCGCGCGGCGCATCTGCGGCGACCAGTACTCGTCGTGGCCGGGGAAGACCAGGCCCCGGTAGCGGGTGGGATCGACGCGGCCGGCGTGCAGGTCGCGGGCGTCGGCGTAGGCGAGGTCGTAGCCGTAGCGCTCGGCCCAGCGGATGAAGTCGTAGGCGTGCCCGACGTGCAGGGGCAGGCCCGCGCCCGCGTAGGGCCGGTCGAAGGAGACCGTGGTGGCGGCGTCGGCCTCGCCGAGCAGCCGGCCCCGGTCGTCCCAGGCGTGGTAGAGGCTGGCGCCGGTGCGGCCGTCCTCCGGATAGAGGTTGTACGCCTGCCAGGTGACGTCCGGGAGCAGCAGGAGCAGGTCGGCGGGGTGGTCGTCGCGGATGGTGAACGGCACGTGGGAGCGGTAGCCGTCGGCGGTGGTCAGGACGGCCACATGGGCGCCGACGCTCCAGTAGGAGGGGACCTGGAGGCGCCAGGACAGCCACCAGTGGTGGCAGGAGACCGTGCGGTCCGCGGCCAGCGGCGGGGGCTGGACGATGCCGGACAGACGCGGGCTGGTGGTGATCTTCGCCGCGCCGTCGCCGCCGTAGTGGCCGATCCGGTAGATGTCGACGCTGAACTGCTGCGGCGGGTCGACGGTGATGTGGAAGTCGATGGCCTCGCCGGGGGCCACCGCGCCGGTGGAGGTGAAGCCCTTGATCTGCCGGTGCACGTCGTCGGCCGAGCGCGGTCCGCCGCCGGCCGGGCGCGGCGCGGGGACCCGGGGGTTCTCACCGGTGGGCTGCGGGCGGCTGGGGTCGACGTACCAGGGGACGACGTGGCCGGTGTCGTCGAAGTAGGTCTCGCTGCCGCGCAGCCAGGGGACCGGGCCCTGGCCGAAGGGGTCGGTGACGGCATGCGCGAGCGCTCCGGACTCCCAGCGGCGGATGTGGTCCGAGGCCATGGACGCTCCCCTCCCTCATGCCCCCGTGTCTCGGTCGCTCTGCGTAGGTCGCACGCTCGTGCCGCGCGCGAGGTCGGTCCCAGCACATCACATCACGCACGCGTCCGGTCACTGGTCGTTGCGAATTGACCTTAAGTGGAACCAGATATTCCGTTTCCTGACCCGGGACCGCGGGCCGGGCGACCGGGGCCGGACGCGGAGGCGGTCCCGATTCAGACCAGCCGCACCGGCTTCTCCGGCCGTATGCCGGTGGCGACCAGCCAGGCCCGCAGCGGTCCCGGGTCGCCCTCCTCGATCAGGCTGCGGACCTTGGGGCCGAGGTCGGCGGCCCGCTCGCCGCCCAGCAGCAGCGAGGGGCCGTCGAGCCAGTCCAGCGCGGGGGCACCACCGGCCGTGTCGACGGCGGCGCAGCACACCATCGCCGTGACGTGCTCGGCGAGGAGTTCCCGGGCGGTGCGCGGGGGGCGCAGCGGGAACAGGGGCAGAGCGGCGTCGTCCCAGAGGGCGAGGTCCGGCCCCGCGGGGGCGGGCGCCGCTACGGCGGTGCCCGGCACGGCCGGCTCCTGCCCGGCCGCGCCCCGGCCCGGGCCGGACTCGCGGGCGGCGGCCTTGGGGGCGGCGGCCGAGGCGGCCTCCTCGCGGGCCAGCTCGGCGCTCAGCCCGGCGGCGAGAGCGGCGCCGCGCTCGTTGCCGGTGCCGTCCTCGTCGTCGTCGGCGTAGGCGCCGGCTCGGGCTCCGGTGGCGCGGGAGCCGGTGCCGTGGTCGGCGGCGGCCGTTCGCGCCCCCGTGCCGCGTGCCTGGTAGGCGTCCGGGGCGGTCGTCGCGGCGGCGGCCGGGTCGGTGTCGGTGTCGGTGAGGTGCTCCAGCACGCGGGCCAGGGTGGGACCGGCCTGGTCGGTGGTGGAGCCAGGGGCGGGGCGTACGCCCAGGGAGTCCAGGACGCGGTGCAGCCGGGCGGCGTCGGCGCGCCAGGTGCGGTCGACGACCTCCTCGGGGTACTCCTGCCAGCCCACCGGCGCCCAGTGCGCGCCCGGCTCGGCGGGGCCGCCGTGGAAGAGCCGGGCGGCGAGCAGGGAGGCGGCCTCGTCGACCGCGCCCGGCTCCTCCAGCAGGTCGCAGGCGGGGCGCTCGCCCAGGCGGGAGGCGAAGCCCTCGGCCAGCCGGTCGCGCCGGGACAGCTCGGTGAGCGCCGCGACGACGCCCGCGTCCAGCCGGGAGGGCCAGCGGCCCATCCGCCAGGCCGGCAGCGCCACCCTGGTCAGCAGCCGGTCCCAGCCCGCGTACGCCAGCCCGACCTGCTCCTGGGCGACGATCCGCAGGCCGTAGTCCACGGCCTGGGCGCGCTCGGCCGCCGCCGCGGCGACCCCGCGCTCCATCAGGGCCGCGTGCTCCCGGCAGCCGCGCAGCAGCAGCCGGGCCACCCAGCCGACGGCCGCGCACAGACCCCGGGTCAGCGGACATCGGCCGGGCGTCGCGGCGACCGCGACCGCCGCGTCCAGGCCCCGCACGAACCGGCGGGCCGCCGCTATGTCGGGGTGCGCCGAGGGTCCGGTGCCCGCGACGACCGGGGCGAGGACCGCGCGCAGCTCCCCGACGCGCATCCACCACAGGAACGGGGAGCCGATGACGAGGACGGGCGCGGCGGGCGTACGGCGCTGGGCGCGCCGGCCGGGGTCCGCTGTCTCGTCGGCCGCCTCGCGCGGGGGCGGGCCGTGCGCGGGGTGGGTGCGGTCCTCCAGCCAGCTGTCGCAGTCCGGGGTGAGCGCTATGGCGGACGGGGCGGGCACGTCCAGGCGGTCGGCGAGGTCGCGCACCATCCGGTACAGGTCGGGGGCCGCCTCCTCGGCGACCCGGACCGTGGGGGTCACCGCCGGGCGGGCGCGGGCGACGACCAGGGCGACACCGGCCGCGGCCAGCAGCACGAGCAGCGCGAGCGCGCCCACCGCCCAGCGGGCCGCGTCCCAGCCCGCACCGGTGAAGTGGCCGCTGTGGCCGCCGGCCAGCAGGACCACCGCCACCGCCGCGGGCAGCACGGCCACGCCCAGGGCCCGGCCGCGCACGCGCAGCACGGCGAGGGCCCTGGAACGCGCTGCCTGCGCGCCCATCTCCGCACCGATTCCGGTCATGCGCGGACCACACCCCCTCCCTGCGTCGCGCTGCCCTGGCTCTTGCTCACTCCCCCACTGTGGCACCCGCCACCGACATCGCAATGCCGGTGGGCCAAGTGCCGGAACGCTTGCGCCGCACCCTAGTTGGGGCCCCGGCCCACGTCAGCAGGAAAAGGCATCGGTCACTCGATGGAATGGCCTTGGTCAAAGCTGGATGACGGACAGCAAAGATCAGGCCCCGGATTCCTCGTCCGGGGCCTGAGGGGCTGCGGTGGTGCGGAAGGGCCAGGTCAGGCGCCCGCGGCCGCCTTCGCGGCGATGTCGGTGCGGTGCTGGGAGCCGTCGAGGCGGATGCGGGACACGGCACGGTAGGCGCGCTCGCGGGCCTCGGTCAGGTCGGCGCCGGTGGCGGTGACGGACAGCACACGCCCGCCGGCGCTGACGACGGCGTCGCCGTCCAGCCGGGTCCCGGCGTGCAGGACGTAGGCGTGCGGGGCGTCCTCGGCGGCGACCTCGTCCAGGCCGGTGATCGGGTCACCGGTGCGCGGGGTGCCGGGGTAGTTGTGGGAGGCGACGACGACCGTGACGGCGGCGTCCTCGCTCCAGCGCAGCGGCGGCAGGTCGGCGAGGGTGCCGGTGGCGGCGGCGAACAGGACACCGGCCAGCGGGGTCCGCAGCCGGGCCAGGACCACCTGGGTCTCCGGGTCGCCGAAGCGGGCGTTGAACTCGATCACCCGGATGCCGCGGCCGGTGATGGCCAGACCGGCGTACAGCAGCCCGGAGAACGGGGTGCCGCGGCGGCGCAGCTCGTCCACGGTGGGCTGCAGGACGGTCCGCCGCACCTCCTCCACCAGCTCCGGGTCGGCCCAGGGCAGCGGCGAGTAGGCGCCCATGCCGCCGGTGTTCGGGCCCTCGTCGCCGTCCAGGGCGCGCTTGAAGTCCTGGGCGGGCTGGAGCGGGACGACCGTCACGCCGTCGGTGATCGCGAACAGCGACACCTCGGGGCCGTCGAGGAACTCCTCGATGACGACGCTGCCCCGCGGCCTGGACGGCGTGGGCGGCACGGCCAGGCAGGCGGCCGCGTGCGCGGTGGCGGCCTCCAGGTCGGAGGTGACGACGACGCCCTTGCCGGCGGCCAGCCCGTCGTCCTTGACGACGTACGGCGCGCCGAAGGCGTCGAGGGCCTCGGCGACCTCGTCGGCGGTCGTGCAGACGTAGGACCGGGCGGTCGGCACCCCGGCCGCCGCCATCACGTCCTTGGCGAAGGCCTTGGAGCCCTCCAGCAGCGCCGCCTCCCCGGAGGGGCCGAACACGGGGATGCCCGCGTCGCGCACGGCGTCGGCGACCCCGGCGACCAGCGGGGCCTCCGGACCGACGACGACGAGACCGGCGCCGAGGTCCGTGGCCAGCGCGGCCACGGCCTTGCCGTCCAGGGCGTCGACCGCGTGCAGCTCGGCGACCTCGGCGATGCCGGCGTTGCCGGGGGCGCAGTACAGCGCGCTCACGTCGGGGTCGAGGGACAGGGAACGGCACAGGGCGTGTTCGCGGGCACCGCTGCCGATGACGAGGACCTTCACGGGGGTCAGCCTAACGGGCCGGGGGTGCGGCGCTTTGTGCGGGCCGCCGAAGGGGGAGGGAGCGGTGGGCTGTGCGTTTCTCCGAACGCGGGGGCGCCGGGCACGCCGGAGTCCGCTCGCCGGTCACTCGTTGGTGAACTCCTCCATCACCGTCGCCCCCAGTTCCCGGACGATGAGTTCGTGACCGGAGAGGGCCGACTCGTCCAGGTCGGGGTCGTCGTCCTCGGGGGTGTCGTCCTCGGGGGCGACGTTGGCCGGGGGCGGTTCGGGCGCGGCCTGGGACCGGGGACCCGGCGCCGGGGCGGACGGGGCCGCGCCGCGGGCCTGCGACGCGGCGGGGCCCGGGGACCCGGAGGGGGACCCGGCGGAGTGCGCGGAGCCGCCCGCCTGATACGCGCCGGGGCCTGCCGAGCCGCCGTGGCCCGCCTGGCCGCCACCGCCGTAGCCACCGGTGGGTGCGGCGCCGTAGCCACCGCCCGGGGAGGCGCCGAAGCCGCCGGGACCACCGGGGGCGCCGGTCGTCGCGGGGGCCGAGCCGCCCGACGGGTCGATGACCGCCTCGATCTTCCACTGCACGTTGAACTGCTCCGACAGCGCCTGCCGCAGGACGTCCTCGCTGCCGCTGCCCGCGAAGTTGTCACGGGCGCCGGCGTTGACGAAGCCGAGCTGGAGGGTGGTGCCGTCGAAGCCGGTGATCTGGGCGTTCTGGCTGAGCAGGATCCAGGTGAAGCGGCGGCGGTTCTTGACCGCCTCCAGGATGTTCGGCCAGAGCGTGCGGGGGTCGAGGCCGCCGGCGGGGGCGGAGGCCGGTGCCGGGGCGGCCGTGGGCGCGGGGGCCGGGGCGGGGGTGGCAGCGGCCGGGGGCCCGCTCTGCGGCTGTCCCTGGCTCTGGCCCTGGCCCGCTCCGCCCGGCGTGGCCGAGGGCCAGCCGCCGGGGCGCCGGCCGCCGCCGACGGCCGCGGCGGTGGGCCAGGCGCCGGGGGCGGTGGCGGCCGGGGCCTGCGGGGCGGGGGCGGCGGGCGCCGTCGGTGCCGGTGCCGGTGCCGGGGGTGTCGCGGCAGCTGCCGGGGCCGGTGCCGGGGCGGCGGGGCCGCCCTGTGCCACGGGGGCCGCGGGCGCCGGGCCCGGTGCCGTACCGCCCGCGCCGCTCCCCGTACCGCCACCGGCGGCGACCGGGGGCCGTACGGCCGCGCGGGCGGCGGCCGCGCCGGTGCCGGGCGGCAGCGGTGCGGCCGTGGACGGGGGCGTGCCGGCGCCGGTCTCCGGGCCGCCGTGGGCCTCGGGACCCGGGGCGTAGCCCATCGCGGGCGCGCCGGTGCCGGCGGAGAAGCTGACGCCGCGCTCCAGGCGGTCGAGGCGGGCCATGAGGGCGCGCTGGTCGCCGTAGGCGGCGGGGAGCAGCACGCGGGCGCAGATCAGCTCCAGCTGGAGGCGCGGCGAATGGGCGCCGCGCATCTCCGTCAGGCCCTCGTTGACGAGGTCGGCGGCGCGGCTCAGCTCGGCGGCGCCGAAGGTGCCGGCCTGGGCCTGCATGCGTTCGACGACGTCGGCGGGGTGGTCGAGCAGCCCCTTCTCCGCGGCGTCCGGGACGGCGGCGAGGATCACCAGGTCGCGCAGCCGCTCCAGCAGGTCGGCGACGAAGCGGCGCGGGTCGTTGCCGCCCTCGATGACCCGGTCGACGACCTCGAAGGCGGCGGCCCCGTCACCGGTGGCGAAGGCCTCGACGACGGAGTCGAGGAGGGAGCCGTCGGTGTAGCCGAGCAGCGAGGTGGCCATGGGGTACGTCACACCGTCCGCCCCGGCGCCGGCGAGCAGCTGGTCCATGACCGACATCGAGTCACGCACGGAACCGGCGCCGGCCCGCACGACGAGCGGCAGCACGCCGTCCGCGACGGGGATGTCCTCCTTCTGGCAGACCTCGGCCAGGTAGTCCCGGAGGGTGCCCGGCGGCACGAGCCGGAACGGGTAGTGGTGGGTGCGCGAGCGGATGGTCCCGATGACCTTCTCGGGCTCGGTCGTGGCGAAGATGAACTTCAGGTGCTCCGGGGGCTCCTCGACGACCTTCAGCAGCGCGTTGAAGCCGGCCGACGTGACCATGTGGGCCTCGTCGATGATGTAGATCTTGTACCGGCTGCCCGCGGGCCCGAAGAACGCCTTCTCGCGCAGCTCACGGGCGTCGTCCACACCGCCGTGCGAGGCGGCGTCGATCTCGATGACGTCGATGGAACCGGGGCCGTTGCGCGCGAGGTCCTGGCAGGACTGGCACTTCCCGCAGGGGGTGGGGGTCGGGCCCTGCTCGCAGTTCAGGCAGCGGGCCAGGATGCGGGCGCTGGTCGTCTTGCCGCAGCCACGCGGTCCGCTGAACAGGTACGCGTGATTGACCCGGTTGTTCCGCAGCGCCTGCTGCAACGGGTCCGTGACATGCTCCTGCCCGATGACCTCGGCAAAGGACTCCGGGCGATAGCGGCGGTACAGCGCGAGAGACGACACGCATACGAGGTTATAGGCGCCCACCGACAACGAGCCCCGCCCGAGACATCGCCCACAACCCGCGACCCCGCCGACGATCTCCGCCCCGGCCGCCCCACCCGCGGGCCCGCCCCGACGGCCCGCCGCGGCCTCCCCGCTCCCGCTCCGCCCGGGAACGCAGACGCCCCCCACGCACCCGCCAGAGCCGACCTACCCTTGCTGCCTTCCGGCCCTGGGGGAGTTCAGTCAGATAGCGCCGCGTGAGGGGCTGCCGAAAGAGTACCCGATCCCGGCCTGCGAGAACGAGTTCGCGAGCACTCCCCTCGGTCATGTAATGTTCCGAGCGGAGGATTCGCCTAGAGGCCTAGGGCGCACGCTTGGAAAGCGTGTTGGGGGCAACCCCTCACGAGTTCGAATCTCGTATCCTCCGCCAGTGCCTCACCGGGCACGATGTCGAAGGGCCCCACCGTTCGCGGTGGGGCCCTTCGTCGTGCGTGACCGGTGAGGTCAGTGTCCTGCGGTCGGTTCGCCGGGTGGGGTGTTCGCGGGCGGTGCCGGCCGGGTGCCGGTGTCATCGCCGGGGTCCAGGAATTCTCTGAGGGCGAAGGCCAGGAGGGTGAGGACGGCCGTCCAGATCACCACCGCGGTGGTGGGGTAGCTCCAGGTGAAGAGGACGACCGCCGCGATCACCAGGACGGCCACGCCGATCCAGTGCTTGTAGCGGTGCACGAAGCGTCCGGTGGCGCCGAGGCGGAGGCCCGCGGAGGCCGACACGTCGCGAAGGGCGCCGATGCCCCGGCGGCAGCCGGTGCGGGTGGTGACGGCGGCGCGGCTCGGGCCGACGAGGAAGGCGCCCAGCGCGGTGAACAGGGCGACCGCGCCCAGTGCCCGTACGGCCGCGCGCAGGAACTTGATCAGCGCGTCGTACACGGTGCCGGCCGCGGCCTGGGAGGTGCCGGGGGGCAGGTGGCCGAGGTAGATGTCGCGGGCCACGGTCAGGGCGACACCGAGGACGACCATGGCCACGAACACCGCCAGCGCGGCGCCGATCAGGGCGCGCCGGCGGTGGACGGCCAGGTACACACCGGCCGCGGCGACCAGCAGGGCGATCAGCGGCAGCCAGCCGCCCAGGATCTCCAGCACCCGCACCGCGGTCCTGACCTTGCCCACGTCCTTCGAGGCGAACACCACGAACTGCGTGTGCACGGCCGGGATGCTCGCGGCGGGTGCGAGACCGGCGGCGACCAGCCGGTCCTTGACCTGGGCGACGATCGGCGCCAGGTCGATGGTCACCTGGTTGTCCTTCAGCGAGACGGCCCCGCCCGCCTCGCCCGTCAGGGCCTCGTCCAGGGCGCTGTGGGCCCTGCGGTTGCCCTCCACCCAGGCCGTCTGGAAGGCATCGCTGCGGATCACCCGTTCCACCGTGGCGCCGACCAGCTGCTTGAGGCCGCTCGTGATCGGCCCGTCCAGCTGGTTCACCAGCTGCGCCGCCCGCGGGGGCACCCCCTTCTCCGAGGCCGCGTCCGACAGCTGCTTGACCAGGGCGTCCACGTCGATCTGCGCCAGCACGGCGGTGGTCACCCGGGCGGTGACCGCCTGCTGCACATCGGGGTCCTCGGCCAGCGGGGCGACGGTGGCGACGTAGCGGTCGGTGTCGTCGACGATGCTGTTCGCCCACACCGCCACGACGGCCAGCAGGGACAGCAGCGCGGCCAGGAGGATCAGCAGGGCCGAGCCGAGCGACCGCAGCCGGTGGTGTCCGGCCGCCCCCGACGCGCCACCGCCCTCCAGGGCGCTCACCCGGCCGCGCAGCTCGTCCAGCTCCGTGCGTTCCCTGGCCGACAGCTGCTCGTCGCCGTTGCTCATGACCCCAAGGAGATTCCACCCGGTGCGGTGCGGGCGACCCGGGCGACCCGGGCGGGTGAACGCCGGGCTCAGCGCCGGGTGATGCGCACCGGCTCGGAGACGGTCACCTGGTCCAGCTCGGAGACCCGTACGGTCACCCTCATCGTCCAGGTGCCGGCCATGGGCAGGTCGACGGCGGGGGCCGCCCAGTAGCCGCCGCGGTCGGTGAGCCCGGCGTTCAGCGGGCCGATGTCCCGGGCGGGCAGGGTGAAGGACAGCCGGAGTTCGGGGACCGTGGCGAGGCCGCCGTCGGCGCCGTAGACGACGGCTTCGACGGAGTTGCGGCCCGTCCGGCCCGGGTCCAGGGTGACCTGCACCGTGCCGTGGGCGCCGGGCGTGCCGGCGGCGTCGACGGCGAAGGGCAGCGTGGTGACCGACGCCGTGGGCAGCCCGCCGGCCGCCGAGGCCGTCGCCGCCTCCTGGGTCCGGGCCGCCGCCCGGCCCGGGACCGTGTTCGTCAGGACGGTCGTGACCCCCAGGACGACCACGGCCACGGCCACCTCCGCCAGCGCCGAGCGGCGCAGGGCCCGGCGGTCCGCCTCACCCCGACCCGCGGAGGAAGGTGACGCAGGGGGCGCGGACGGGGGGAGGGGTGTCCGGGGGGCGGTGTCCTTCCCGGCGGGCACCGTCACCGGCGCGCGCTCCGCCTCGGGTGCCTTCAGGGCCCCGGAAGCCGCGAGGTCCGCGGCTGTCGCGGACGGCACCGGCGCCACGCCGGTCGTGTGGCGGCGGGAGCGGCTCGCCGCCATGAGCAGGAGGGTCACCACCGCGGCCTTGGCGAGCAGGAGCCTGCCGTAGGACGTCGTGGTGAGGGCCTGCCAGGA
Source organism: Streptomyces sp. NPDC041135 (assembly GCF_055592085.1). Taxonomy (NCBI): domain Bacteria; kingdom Bacillati; phylum Actinomycetota; class Actinomycetes; order Kitasatosporales; family Streptomycetaceae; genus Streptomyces; species Streptomyces sp. NPDC041135. The sequence continues at coordinate 217,497 of NZ_JBVIYZ010000008.1, read as the reverse complement.
GCCGAGGCCGCGCCAGGACTGGTAGACGCCGGTGACGACGAGGACCGTCACCGAGGTGAACGCCAGCCGGGAGAAGCGGGCGGTGACGGCCGCGATCCCGTCGGCCGGTGCCCGGTTCAGCGTCGTCAGCAGGGCCGTCAGGCCGCCGAGCCAGGTCGCCATGGCCAGCAGGTGCAGCACCGTGGAGGTCATGGCGAGCGGTACCTGGACACCGGCCGAGGCGTGTCCGGCGGCCGCCCAGGTCAGGGCGAGCGCCACGGCCAGTACGGCCCCGCCCGCCAGGACCGGGCGCGAGGAGGGCCGCCGTACCCGGCGCAGCAGGACGCCCGTGAGCAGCAGGAGGGCCAGCCGGGCCAGCAGGGCCAGGCCGGGGCGGGCGGACAGGGCGCGGGTCAGGGACGCGGGGTCGAGGGCCGTCTGCGGGCCGGTGCCCGTCTCGTAGGGGCCGCGCAGCACCAGCAGGACCACGGTGGCGGCCAGCAGCCCCCACCAGCCCGCCCGCAGCGCGGTGCGCAGCGCCGCGGTGTCCGCCGGGCGGCACAGCGCGACGAACGCGGCGGTGCCGATGAGCAGGGCCGCGGCGCCGTACGCGGCGTAGCGGGCGAGGTCGTACAGCCTGCCGGTGAGCGGGTGCTCCACCGGGCCGGGGTCGATGCCGGTGACCGTCGCGGAGCGCTCGCCGACGGAGAAGGTGAACGCGCCGGAGACCGGATGGCTGTCCGCCGAGACCACCCGCCACGCCACGGTGAAGGTGCCCCGGCCGGCGGCGGCAGGCAGCCCGACCCGGACGGTGTCGGAGCGGTCCGGTGCGTGCCGCGCCGGGCCGGTGCGCAGGCGGTGGTTGCGGGGGTCGTAGACGCGCAGGGAGTCGTCGAGCAGGCCGACCGACTCGGTGAACGTCAGCGTGATCCAGCGCGGCGCCGACGGCAGGACCTTCCCGTCGGCGGGGTCGGTGGCGCGCAGCGTGGCGTGCGCCGAGGCGGGCGCGGCACCGCCGGCGAGGAGGGTGAGCAGGATCCCGGCCAGGAGCAGCAGGTGCCGCAGCGCCCGCCGGCGTCGTCCCTCGTTCCGCAGTCGGCGCACGTTCTCTCCCGCTTCGCACTTGCCGGCCTCCGGCCTCCGGCCCCGCCCCGGCCTCGGGTGGGATACGTGTGCGGTGCGCGGCGCGTTCAGTTCGCGGTGCCGGTGCCCACCGATGTCTCCGTGTCCGTGCCCGGGTCCGCCGGGAAGGCGGCCCGCCGGGTCAGGAAGGCCAGCCGGGCGTGTTTCTCGGGCAGCCGGACGTCCGGCAGGTCGATCTCCGGCAGGACCACGGCCGGGCCCGACGTGAAACCCTGGCGGCGGAAGCGGGTGACGGCCCTGTCGTTGCGCACGTCCGGGTCGACGACGATCCGCTGCCGGTCCAGGCCGAGCAGGGCATAGCGGATGAAGACGGCCAGCAGCGCCGCCGACCAGCCGGGGCGCGGGCCGGCCGGTCCGGCGGGGGCGAGCAGGACGTGGACGCCGATGTCACCGGGCCGCACGTCGTAGCACGCGCCGACCCGGTCGGACGCCGGCTCGTAGGTCTGCAGCAGCCCGACCGGTTCGCCGTCCTTCAGGGCCAGGAAGGCGTGGTGGGTGTCGAGGGTGTCCAGGTGGGCGTAGATCTCCTGGACCTCGGCCACCGAGAGGCCGTTCATGCCCCAGAAGGCGGCCCGGTCCTCGGCGGCCCAGGCGTGCACGACGCCCGCGTCGGCCGCCGGGTCGAGGGGCAGCAGCCGGACGGTGCCGAAGCCCTCGACGAGCTGTTCGTGGACGGCCTCGCGGACGGGGGCGGCGTACGGGTCGGCCATGGTCCCGTTCTCCAGGGTCACGCTCTCCCGGTCCAGGGTCATGCTCTCCTTCTCCAAGGTCACGGTCTCCTTGCTCAGACGGTCCCAGTCGGTGACGACCGGGACGAGGTCTCCACGCAGCCAGTGGGGCAGCTGGTCGCGGTGGTGGGGCGAACCGGGGACGCCGTCGGCGCCGAAGGGCACCACCCAGCGGCTGTCCTCGCGGCGGGCCAGGTCCCAGACGTAGCGGGCGGCCGGGCCCCGCGCGCTCAGCTCGGTGACGCCGGGCACGGCGGAGGTGCACAGCACGCAGTCGTGGTCACCGGCGAGACCCGGCTCGGACCACCGCCGCGTCGGCAGCGCCCGCCAGGGGGCGAGCCGGTGGACGTCGGCCCAGGTGCCGGCCGGCTCGGCGGCGGCCACCTCCTCCAGGGCGGCCCGCACCACCGCGGGGCGGTCGATGCCGTACAACTCCTCGGCGCGCAGCAGGTGCTCGAGGGCGAAGCCGATGCGCGGGGTGAGCGCCAGCCAAGGAAGCAGCACCTCCGGGTACGCGGGCGGTTCGGCGAGCGCGGCGAACGCCGGGTGCGCGGCGAGCCGGCGTACGACCGCCGCGCGCACCGCCGCGTAGCGGGCCGCGTCGGTGCTGTCCGCGTCCATCCGGCGGTCCCAGGCCAGCAGCCGGTCACGCAGCAGGGCGGCCGCGGGGCCGAGGCCGTCGAGGGCGGCCAGCCGGTCCAGGAGCGCGCCGGCCGACGCGAGGTGGGTGTCGGTGTGGATGGCGGGCATGTCGGCGGCGGACCAGGCGCGGCGCCCGGCGAGCAGGTCCCGGATGCGGTCGGCGCGGTGCGGCGGGGCGAACTCGACGCCGAGCGGGGCGGCGGGGCCGCGCTGGTTGGCCATCACGGCGACGCCGTCGGCGAGTCCGGCGTACGGCGGCTCGTGCCAGCCCCGCCACGCGTGCCCGGGTTCCCAAGCGGGCACGGGCCCGACCAGGTTGGCCGCCGCCCGCACCGGGACCCGGCCCGCCACCCGGTGCAGCACCCCGCCCTCGGTGTCGGCGGCCTGCACGACGTTGACCGGCTCGGCCCAGGCGTCGAGGGCCCGGTCCACGTCGGCCACGCGGCGGGCGCGCAGCAGCGGCAGCAGGGCGCTGAAGCCGAGGTCGCCGGTGACCCTGGGCGGACAGCGCAGCGCGAGGGCGGCGGGGAAGCCGTCGCCCGGCCCCGGCCTCGCTGCCCCGCCGTCCAGGCCTTCGGGGCCGCCTGCGATCACCGGGCCGCGGTCGGTCTCGATGACCTCGACCTCCACCGGGTGGTCCTCGCCGGCCACCGTCACGGTCTCCGTGTGCCGGGCCGCGCGGTGCCAGCGGCCGTCGGGTCCGAGCGCCTCCACGCCCGCCCCGGTACGGCGCAGCCGCTCCCGGTAGAGGTCCTGGTAGTCGGCCATGGCGTTGGTGATGGCCCAGGCGACCGTGCCGGTGTGGGCGAAGTGCGCGATGCCGGGGACACCGGGTACGGCCAGGCCCGTGACGTCGAACTCGGGGCACGCCAGGCGGATCTGCTGGTAGACGCCGGGGTCCTCGATGAAGCGGTGCGGGTCGCCGGCGATGACCGCCTGCCCGGTGACCGTGCGCTCGCCGGAGACCAGCCAGCCGTTGCTGCCGGCGGTGCCGGGTCCGTCGGTGGCGAACAGCGCCACCGCCTCCGGGCCCAGGTGCCGTACCGCCTGCTCGCGCCACAGCTTGGCCGGGAAGCCCGCGAAGAGGATGTGCGTGGCGAGCCAGACGCCGAGCGGGGTCCAGGGCTCCCAGCGGCCGGGGGCGAGACCGGTGGCGGCGAACTCGGGGGCGCGGCGGGCGCCGGCCGCGAGCCCCTCGTTCACGCCGTCGACGTACGCCCCGACCCAGTCCGCGGTCCCCGGGTCGCGGCGCTCCAGGGCGGCGAAACAGCGGCGGGCGGTGTCGTCGAGGCGGGCGCGGCGGGCGAAGACGTCCCAGGACAGGGCGGCGGCGCCGAGGAAGGACGCGGAGGTGCCGCCCGCCCGGTGCCGCTCGGTCTCGAGCTGCCAGGCCCGGTCCAGGGCGGTGACCCGGCCCTGGGCCCGGGCCAGTTCGCGGGCGCTGCCGGCCCGCAGGTGCGGGATGCCCCAGGAGTCGCGGTAGGTCTCGGCGGTCACCGTGCCCTCTTCCTCGTGGATCTTTAGGTAAGGCTAGCCTAACTATGCACTGGGATAGGTGGTGGGGGCGTACCGGGCGCGGGATCATCGAGGCATGGACGTCACGCTGCACCTCGCCCAGGACCCCGAGGCCGACGCGCTGCTCGGCCGCAGCCCGCTCGCCGCGCTGATCGGCATGCTGCTGGACCAGCAGGTGCCGATGGAGTGGGCGTTCAAGGGCCCCGCGACCATCGCGGCGCGGCTCGGCGCCGACGACCTCGACGCCCACGACATCGCCGCCCGGGACCCGGAGGCGTTCGCCGCGCTGCTCTCCGACAAACCCGCCGTGCACCGCTATCCGGGGTCCATGGCCAAGCGCGTCCAGCAGCTGTGCCAGTACCTCGTCGAGCGGTACGACGGGGACGCCGAGGCGCTGTGGCGGGACGTCGGCAGCGGGCCCGAGCTGTTGAAGCGGTTGCAGGACCTGCCGGGCTTCGGCAAGCAGAAGGCGCAGATCTTCCTGGCCCTGCTGGGCAAGCAGCTCGGGGTGCGGCCCACGGGCTGGCGGGAGGCGGCGGGGCCGTACGGCGAGGAGCGGGCCTTCCGGTCCGTCGCCGACATCACCGGGCCCGAGTCCCTCGCCAAGGTACGTGCGCACAAGCAGGAGATGAAGGCGGCGGCGAAGGCGGCGAAGGCCGTCCACTAGGGCCTGTCGTTCGGATCAGGTCGGCTGAGAGGAACTGCGCCTTCCGGCCGACCCGAGCGGGGCGTGGTGCGTGCAGCCGCAAGGCGGAGGAGGGAGAACGCCGCAGATGTGCGTGCCACGCCCCGCGACGCCGACATGATCCAAACGACAGGCCCTAGCCCCGGCCGGGGCTGCCTCGGCTGCCTCGGTGGCCCGGTGACCCGATCCGGTGCGGGCCGGGGCCGCGCCGCTCATCCGGGCGGGCGCTCCCGGCTGGCAGGACCCCGGGGGCCGTTCCCACCATGGAGCATGAACGAGCCCCCCAGCAGCGGACCCGCCCCGGACCCGGACTTCCACGACCGCAAGGTCCCCACGGCGGCCACCCCCGGGTCCGGCGCCACCCCTCCCGGGTCCTTCGCCGCCCCTTCCGCCTCCGGCGGGACGCCGACCGGGGCCGGCGCGGCCCGGTCACCGCACGACCACCACGACGCGGAGCCCCCCTTCGAGGGCCCCCTGCACGCCCTGGCGCAGGCCGCCTGGCAGGTCGTCCTGTTCACCGGCATCGCCTCCCTGGTCCTGGGCGTGCTGGTGCTGATCTGGCCGGGCGCCTCGCTGCGCGCCGCCGGCGTCCTGTTCGGGCTGTACCTGCTGATCAGCGGCGTCTTCCAGCTGATCTCCGCGTTCGGCACGCACAAGCGGACCGCGCTGCGCGTGCTGGCCTTCATCAGCGGTGCCGTGTCGATCCTGCTGGGGCTGTTCTGCTTCCGCGGGCCCATGCAGTCGACCCTGCTGCTCGCCCTGTGGGTCGGCATCGGCTGGCTCATCCGGGGCATCACGCAGACGATGGCCGCCGTGTCCGACCCCGGCGTGCCGGCGCGCGGCTGGCAGGTGTTCCTCGGGATCGTCACCTTCCTCGCCGGCATCGTGCTCATCGACTCGCCGCTCGAGTCGGTCGCCGTGCTCACCCTGGTCGGCGGCATCTGGCTGGTCGTGGTCGGCCTCGTCGAGATCGTCACCGCGATCGGCCTCCGCACCCGTGCCCGCCGGGTCCCGCGCGAGCTGTGACCGCGGCCGGCCCAGCGACCGGCCTCCCGTGACCGGCCCCACCGGCTTCGCGTTCCGCCGGTGCTCCGAACGGGCGGTTCCCGGGCGCGGCGCGCCGTCCCGCGTCCCCGGCCCGGGCAGGGATGCGGCGTGAGCGGGACAGCGGGTCTCTCCCCGGACCGTGGCCGCAGCCGCTGCCATACCCGTAGCCGTAGCCACTGCGTCCTACGGGGCCGTGGTGGGCTGCGGGTGCTGGTGCTGCTGCTCGCCCTGTTGCTGCCCGGCGTGCATCTCCAGGCCGCCGCGGCCGCCACCGTGGCTGCGTCCGCCGAGGCCGGCGAGTACGACCTGCCCGACACCGCGCTGCGACCGCCCCCGTGTGCCGCCCACCGCCCCGGCGCGCCCCTGCGCCCCGCGCCCCTGCCGGGCCCGGCCGCCGCCGGCCACCCGTCCGGTCCCGGCCGTGGCGCGCCCCGGCCGCCGTACGCCCCGCCGCTGCCGCCCCCGCCGCCGCGCACCGTGGTCCTGCGCTGCTGACCGTCCCCGGCCGCACACCAGTCGGCCACTCGGCCGGTAGGCACGTCAGCCGTCGTGAACAACGACGTCAGGAACACGGACAAGGACACACCGCCATGCCCGCAGACCCGTACGCGGTCCTGCGCGCCCTGCTGCGCGCGGAGGCCGTGCGCAGCGCGGCGCCCAAGCCGCCGTCGACGCCCCCACGACCGCAGCGGCCCCGGAAGGACGGGGACCGCTGACCCACCGGCGGAGGCGGCTCCCGCCTCCGCCGGGCCGTACCCGGCGGGCAGGCCGCGCGGCCGATCGGGTGACGGCCGACCGGGCGGCCGAACGGCCCCCGCATGCCGCGGAGTCACCCGCGTCACCCGGGCCCACCACCGTCAACTCGCCGTACGCCCGCCCACCGTCGACTTCCCGTACGTCCGCGCGCGGCCGGTGCCCCGGACGCGGCCCGCGCCCGACTGCCCGCGGCCCGCGGCACGGTCCACAGCCTGTGCACGACGCCGCGCCCCGGCGGACGCTTCGCCGGCGCTCGACGGTGATCGTTCTTGTCTCGGTATCAGCCGAAATCCAGCACTTTTTGCAGCGCCGCGCTGCGCCGCCATGGCTGCGCCCGGAACGCCTGGGCCGGTAGGCTTTCCGTGTGATCTTCAAGCGCATCGGAAACGGCCGGCCGTACCCCGACCACGGCCGGGAGAGCACCCGGCAGTGGGCGGACGTCGCACCGCGCCCGGTCCGCCTCGATCAGCTCGTGACGACCAAGGGCCAGCTCGACCTCGAGACCCTCCTCGCCGAGGACTCCACCTTCTACGGCGACCTCTTCGCGCACGTCGTGAAGTGGCAGGGCGACCTGTACCTGGAGGACGGCCTGCACCGTGCCGTACGCGCCGCGCTCCAGCAGCGCCAGGTGCTGCACGCGCGCGTGCTCGAACTCGACTGACCGGGCTCGACCGACCAGGGACGAACAGCCGGGCTCGACCGACCGGGGACGAACGGACGGGCGGGGACGGGCGGGCGGTTGGCCCTTTCGGGTCCGCTGAGCGGCGTCGAATGATCATCTAGTAGGCATCGCCGCCCGCGCGCACTACGCTGCGCCCATGAGCATGCTGACTCCCCCCGGCATGGGTGGGAAGTACCGGATCACCGGTGACACGTACCCCCGGATGCGCCCTCCCCGGCGGCGCGGCAGGCTCGTGTTCGGCCTGGTGTCCTCCGTCGCCGTACTCGGGCTGATCGGCTGGGGCACCCTGCAGCTCGTCGACGTCTTCACCGGCGGTGGCTCGAAGGACACGAAGGCCGGATCGGGCACGGTCTGCCCGGCGAAGGCGAGCCCCGCGGCGCACACCCGCAGCGAGGTGCTGCCCCGGCCCGCGCTGATCACCGTCAACGTCCTCAACGCCACCGACCGCACGGGGCTCGCCAAGGCCACCGCGGACGAGTTGAAGAAGCGCGGCTTCAAGATCGGTCAGGTGGGCAACGCCGGCAAGGCGTACGACAAGAAGGTCAAGGGCACCGGGGTGGTCCTCGGGCCCGCCGCCGCTCTGAACACCTCGCTGCCGGTGCTGGCCACCCAGCTCGCCGGCGCACAGCCGCGTACCGACGCCGCGCGCAAGGGCGACTCCGTCGACCTGATCATCGGCGACGGCTTCAAGGGCCTCACCGCACGGACGGCCGCCGACCGTGCCCTGGCCGCACTGGCCACGGCACGGACGAAGGCCGCCACGCCGGAGAAGGACTGCTGAAGCCCGCTGCGGGCCGAAGCCCGCAGGAGGCCGCTGAAGCTCGCCGAGAGCTGCCGTCCGGGTCGGTTACTCGGCCGCGCCGTACAGCCGGTCCCCCGCGTCGCCGAGGCCGGGGACGATGTAACCGTGCTCGTTCAGGTGGTCGTCGACCGCCGCGGTGACCACCGTGACCGGCGTGCCCGCCAGCTCGCGCTCCACCACCTCGACGCCCTCAGGGGCGGCGAGCAGGACGACGGCGGTCACGTCGTCGGCGCCGCGCCTGATCAGCTCCTGGATGGCCGCGACCAGGGTGCCGCCGGTGGCGAGCATCGGGTCGAGCACGTACACCTGACGGCCCGAGAGGTCCTCCGGCATGCGCGAGGCGTAGGTGGACGCCTGGAGCGTCTCCTCGTTGCGGATCATGCCCAGGAAGCCGACCTCGGCCGTCGGCAGCAGCCGCATCATGCCGTCCAGCATGCCGAGGCCGGCCCGCAGGATCGGCACGACCAGCGGACGCGGACGGGCGAGCTTGACTCCGGTGGTCCGGGCCACCGGGGTCTGGAGGTCGACCGCCTCGGTACGCACGTCCCGCGTGGCCTCGTAGGCGAGCAGGGTGACCAGTTCGTCGGCCAGCCGGCGGAAGGTCGGGGAATCGGTGCGCCGGTCGCGCAGGGTGGTGAGCTTGTGGGCGACCAGAGGGTGGTCGACGACGTGGAGACGCATGTCCTTAACAGTAACCGCGCCCACCCGCACCCCGTGCTGGCATCAAACGGCCCGTGCGGGGGAAGGCGGTAGGGACGGACTGGGGTGGTGAGACCGTGCCCGACCTGCCTGACCTGCCTGACCTGCCCGAGCGCGGAGGCGACGCGCCCGGCCGCACGAGCGCCCGCCGAGCGGGCCGCCGCACCGGCCGGGGTGCCGAGCGCGCCGGTGAACGCGCCGGTGAGCGCTCACGCGAGCGCGCCGACGAGCGCGCCGGCCAACGCTCCCGCGAACGCGCCGGTGACCGGTCCCGCGAACACGCCGACGAGCGCGCCGCTCGACGCTCCCGCGAGGACACCGGACAGACCGCTGAACGGGCCACCGGACGCGCCGTGGAACGGGCTGCCGAACGGGCTGCCGAACGGGCCGCGGAGGAGACCGACGCGGAGCGCCGGCGCCGCCGCGCCCAGTTCCTGCGCGACCTCGCCGAGGCCCGTGAACTGCGCGACCGGGTGCAGCCGCGGCGCGCCAAGGCCGCCCGGCTGCGGCACGCGATGCGGATGCGCACCTTCCGTTGGTAGGGCGCCGGCGGCCAGGACACCGCGCGACCCGCCGAACGCTCCACCGAACGCCGCGCCGCACGCTCCGCCGAACGGCCGGGCGCGCGATCCGGCGGAGCGCGGGGAAGATCGAAGCCCGCCCCGACGTTTCCGAGGCGGGGTACGTGGCCGCCGGGAAAAGCCGCGTACGATCCGCAGGTGGCGGCAATGAGCGCGCCGGTGGGCCGCGACGGACGTCCGGTCGAAACTGCCGGACACAGGGAGCCGAAGACGTCCCCTGAACGCCTTGTTTCTGCCACGATTCCGAGTGGGCGGGGCTCGGAGCACAGCTCTCTCCGCCCAGACCTCCGCCGGGGGGACCCCCAACCGGCACGCCTATGACCAGTGGGAGAGTCACGGTGTACTTCGCCGCACTGCTCGCGCGCACCGAAGACGGGTGGGAAGCGAGCGACACGGAGCTGGACGATGTGGAGACCCTGTCGGATCTGGCCGACCTGGCCCGGGAAGCCTCTCCCGACGAGGACACGGTGCTGGTCCTGATCGAGCAGGAGGACGCCTGGTTCGGCGTCGTCCGCGTGGACGGCGAGGATGACCCTCGCATCTACGTCTCGGACGCCGCCGCCGCCGCCCGCAGTGCCTACGGCGAGCTGCTGCTCACCGACGAACTGCTCGGCCGCGAACCCGGCGACGACGTCCCCGATCTGGACGCCCTCGATCTCGACGGCACGGAGGACGGCGAGTCCGACGACGAGGAGACGGAGGACGAGGAGGCCGGCCCCACCGGCGAGGCGGTGCCGCACAGCCCGGTGGGCGACAGCGAGATCCTCGACGACCTGGGCATCAGCCACAAGGAGCTGCGCGCCCTGGACGCCGACGACGCGCTGGGCACCATCGCCGAGGCCCTGGGCGCCTCGGAGGTCCTGGAGACCGTCCGCTGAACGCACCTGAGGAAACCGGGCCGGGCGCCGCACACCGGACGCCGGACCCGGTACGCGACCGCTGGCGTGCCGCGATGCGGCTCGCCCTGGGCCAGGCCGGACGGGCCGCCCGGGGCGGGGACGTCCCCGTCGGCGCCGTCGTACTGTCCCCGGACGGTACGACGGTGCTCGCCACCGGGCACAACGAGCGCGAGGCCACCGCGGACCCCACCGCGCACGCGGAGGTCCTCGCCCTGCGGCGGGCCGCCGCGCGGCTGGGTGAATGGCGGCTGGCCGGCTGCACCCTGGTGGTGACGCTGGAGCCCTGCACGATGTGCGCCGGAGCCCTGGTCCAGTCCCGGGTGGAGCGTGTCGTCTACGGCGCCCGCGACGACAAGGCGGGCGCGGCGGGCTCCCTGTGGGACGTCGTGCGCGACCGGCGGCTCAACCACCGGCCCGAGGTCGTCGAGGGTGTGCTGGCCGAGGAGTGCGCGGGTCTGCTCACCGCTTTCTTCCGCGCGCGCTGACGACAGGCGGTCCGTCCGCACCTCCCTATCGATTTCAAACCTCGCCCCGCCGTGCTGTAAGGTCTCCCTCGGTAGCGTGTCCGAGCGGCCGAAGGAGCTCGCCTCGAAAGCGAGTGTGGCGCAAGTCACCGAGGGTTCAAATCCCTCCGCTACCGCGTGGACGAAGGGTCCGGCTCATCGAGCCGGACCCTTCGCGCGTACAAGGGCCCCGGACGTGCGGGGTGTTGGCCGCCGGGCGGGGGCCGAAGGTTACACTCGCCGCCGTCGACAGGGGGCCCTCCGGGCCGGACGAGGCACAGGGGAGGCCGCGGTGGCGGTGAACGCCAAGAAGATCGCCGTGTACGTGCTCGTGGTCTTCGCTCTGTACGTGATCATCACGGACCCGGCCAAGGCCGCCGACTACGTCCAGATAGGCTTCGAGGGCATATCGGACGCGGCCAAGGCAGTCGGTGACTTCATGACCTGGCTCGCCGACGGAGGAAAGAGCTGAGGGAACGCCCATGATCCGCCACCTGGTCCTGTTCAAGCTCAACGAGGGCGTCGAGCGCGACGATCCGCGCGTCGTGGCGGGCGAGGCCGCCTTCCGCGCCCTCGGCGGCCGGATCGAGGAGCTGCGCTTCTGGGAGTGCGGCTGGAACATCAGCGACCGGCCCATCGCCTACGACTTCGCGATCAACTCGGCGGTCGAGGACGCGGATGCGCTGGGCCGCTACCTGGAGCACCCGGCGCACCAGGCGGGCGTCGCGCTGTGGCGCGAGTTCGCCACCTGGGTGATCGCCGACTACGAGATCTGACCCCCGGCTCCCCTCGGGCCTTACGCCCCTCAGCCCCCCGCCGGCCCCGGTGGGGGGCTTTCTCGCGCCTGCTCCCGCGTGTCCGCGCCCGCGCGTGCGCTCCAGCGCGTCCACTGTCTCCGGAACATGTCCGCTGTCCGCCGCCACCGGACCGGCGTCATCAGTCCGTCCCCACCGGTCCGCCTCCACGTACCCCTGCCACGAGCCCATTCCCACCAGCCCATGCCCATCGACCCATACCCGTCAGCCCGCTTCCCTCAGCCGCTTCCACCAGCCCGTATCCATCAGGCCGTTCCATCAGCCCGTTCCGCGAGGCCCGGGGGCCGACTTGGCGTCCGGCCCTCAACACGGTGTTATGCGGTGCTTGCACACTGTGCACATGTCTTGTGATGCTATGACCGCTTTTGACGGATGATTGACCGATGAAGAGGTGGCGTTGACCGTGTCGGCCAGTACTGCGCCGCCCCAGGAGGAGGCCCCCGCCCCGGTGGCCCCCGAGAAGCGCCGGGGAGCCGACACCCGGGCCCTCACCCAGGTGCTCTTCGCCCAGCTCAAGGACCTCCAGCCGGGCACGCCGGAGCACCACCGGGTGCGGGGGGCACTGATCGAGGCCAACCTCCCGCTCGTGCGCTACGCCGCCGCCCGCTTCCGCTCCCGCAACGAGCCGATGGAGGACGTCGTCCAGGTCGGCACCATCGGGCTCATCAACGCCATCGACCGCTTCGACCCCGAGCGGGGCGTGCAGTTCCCGACCTTCGCCATGCCGACCGTGGTGGGCGAGATCAAGCGGTACTTCCGCGACAACGTCCGCACGGTCCACGTACCGCGCCGGCTCCACGAGCTGTGGGTGCAGGTCAACAGCGCGACCGAGGACCTCACGACCGCCCACGGCCGCTCCCCGACGACCGCCGAGATCGCCGAGCGGCTGCGGATCAGCGAGGACGAGGTGCTGTCCTGCATCGAGGCGGGACGGTCGTACCACGCCACCTCGCTGGAGGCCGCCCAGGAGGGCGACGGGCTGCCCGGGCTGCTGGACCGGATCGGCTACGAGGACCCCGCGCTGGACGGCGTGGAGCACCGGGACCTGGTCCGACATCTGCTGGTCCAGCTCCCCGAGCGCGAGCAGCGCATCCTGCTGCTGCGCTACTACAGCAACCTCACCCAGTCACAGATCAGCGCGGAACTCGGCGTCTCGCAGATGCACGTCTCGCGGTTGCTCGCGCGCAGCTTCCAGCGGCTGCGGTCGGCCAACCGGATCGACGCCTGAGTGTGCGTCGGGCCGATCGGGGAACCGTAAGCACGATCGAGCCATCACCGTCACGAGCGAATCGCTCACCTGGGCGGTTCCCGACAGTCACTGGCTGAAAAACCGTCAGACCCCCTCTTTCCAGGGCCTATTCACCTCTCACATGTCGACATGTCACTACAGCGTGTTGCCGACATGTGACATTCTGCGGGAAGAGCGTTTGCCGCGGCTCCGGCTCCGGTATTCAGGTGAAGGCTGCGTTCCTCCGACGGGACGTCCGCCACGACCGTCCCGCGACCCAAAGGGGGTGGCATGTCCGCAGACCAGGGCAGCTCGAAGGTGCTCACGCCCACGACGGGCGAGGCAGCACCCAGTGTGCTCGACACGCTCGACGTGCTCGACACCGTCACGGCCCCGGACCTCCAGGCCGCACCGGCCCCGGCCGTCACGGCCCCGGAGGCCCTCGACACCCGCACCCTGTCCCGCTCCCTGTTCCTGCGGCTCGCCGCACTCGGCGAGGACAGCCCCGAACGTGGCTACGTCCGGGACACCCTCATCGAGCTGAACCTCCCGCTGGTCCGGTACGCGGCGGCGCGCTTCCGCTCCCGCAACGAGCCGATGGAGGACATCGTCCAGGTCGGCACCATCGGGCTGATCAAGGCGATCGACCGCTTCGACTGCGAACGCGGCGTGGAGTTCCCGACGTTCGCCATGCCGACGGTGGTCGGGGAGATCAAGCGCTTCTTCCGCGACACGTCGTGGTCGGTGCGCGTCCCGCGCCGGCTCCAGGAGCTGCGCCTGGCCCTGACGAAGGCCAGCGACGACCTCTCCCAGAAGCTCGACCGCTCCCCGACGGTGACCGAACTGGCCGCCGTGCTGGGCGTGTCGGAGGAGGACGTCGTCGACGGCCTGGCGGTGGGCAACGCCTACACCGCCTCCTCCCTCGACTCCCCGGCCCCCGAGGACGACGGCGGCGAGGGCTCCCTGGCGGACCGCCTGGGCTACGAGGACACGGCGCTGGAGGGCGTCGAGTACCGCGAGTCCCTCAAGCCGCTGCTCGCCAAGCTCCCGCCGCGCGAACGCCGGATCATCATGCTGCGCTTCTTCGCCAACATGACCCAGTCGCAGATCGGCGAGGAGGTCGGCATCTCCCAGATGCACGTCTCGCGCCTGCTCACCCGGACCCTGGCCCACCTGCGCGAAGGGCTGATCTCCGACTGACCCGGGGCCGACCCGGGCCACATCACCGGCATGGACATGGCCGCCGAGGCGCCGTTCACGGCAGCGTCGGCGGCCGTCGCCCGTCCGGACGAGGGCGGGACCGGTCCCGGCCGGACCGGGCGGTCCCTCGCCCCCGTTACTTCAGCGCCAGCCAGGCGACCCCCGCCACGATCACCAGCGCCACCACGACACCGATGATCAGGCCGATGCGGGGGCCCCTCGGGGCGGCGGTCTGCTGCGGGCCCTGCGGGGCCTCGTCGACGAACGCGCGGAACATCTGGGTGCTGCCGGCGGGGTCGTAGTTGCCCTGCGGGCCCTGGGTGTTAGCCATGGGCCGAGACACTAGCGAATCCGGGGGTGCGGCCCAAGTGCGGGTCCCCGTGGGCCGATACACCCACCCGGAGCCCGCCCGATGCCCGCCCGATGCCCACCCGGCGCCAGTGCGGCGCCAGCCCGGTGCCCAGTCGGTGCCCGCCCGCGCCGCACCCGAGGTCCAGCCCGCCCGCACTCACCTGCACATTCACACCAGCAATACGTGCCTTTGCCAAGTTTTTGCCCCGTAGCCCACTCACATATTTGCCTGCGGCAACCAAGCAGTTCTATGGTTGCCCCAAGCAACGATTACGGGAGGTGTGATGGCGGAGCAGGCGCAGTTCGAGGAGCTCGCGCGTCAGCTCAGCGCCGTCGGAACCGTCAAACGGGACATGGGGCGCATCCTGCCGCACGACTGCCCGGCCGGTTCCGCGGCCGTTCTGACGCTGCTCGGCCGCCACGGCGACATGCGCATGAGCAAGCTCGCGGAGCTGCTCGCCGTGGACATGTCGGTGACCAGCCGACACGTCGCCCACGTCGCCGAGCGGGGCTGGATCCTCCGGTCCCCCGACCCCGCCGACAAGCGCTCGCGCATCCTGCGCCTGACGCCCGCCGGCCGGGAGACGCTCGACGAACTGTCCCGGCGCAGCGCCGAACTGCTGGCCGAGCGGCTGAGCGACTGGAGCGACGACGAGGTCGGCCAGCTGATCGTCCTCATGACCCGGCTGCACAAGAGCTTCGGCGACTGCCGCACCGGGCACGCCCCGGCCCCGCTCCCGGCCCGCACGCCACCCGTACTCGACACGACCACCCGTACACCCGCATGACGACACGTAGGAAAAGGAAGCCCATGGCAACGACCACACCAGCCGGTGTGCGGGCTCACGCCAAGCACGGGGGAGGCTCCGACGAGGCCCCGATGACGCACCGGCAGATCATGGAGGCCCTCTCCGGGCTGCTGCTCGGCATGTTCGTGGCGATCCTGTCGTCCACGATCGTCTCCAACGCCCTGCCGGAGATCATCGGCGATCTCGGCGGCGGCCAGTCCGCCTACACCTGGGTGGTCACGGCCGCCCTGCTGTCGATGACAGCGGCCACTCCCCTGTGGGGCAAGCTCGCCGACCTGTACAGCAAGAAGGCGCTCGTCCAGATAGCCCTGGTCATCTATGTCGTCGCCTCGATGTGCGCCGGCCTGTCGCAGAACCCCGGCATGCTGATCGTCTGCCGCGTGGTGCAGGGCATCGGCGTGGGCGGTCTGTCCGCCCTGGCCCAGATCGTGATGGCCGCGATGATCTCCCCGCGCGAGCGGGGCCGCTACTCCGGCTACCTGGGCGCCACGTTCGCCGTCGCCACCGTCGGCGGCCCGCTGCTCGGCGGTGTCATCACCGACACCTCCTGGCTGGGCTGGCGCTGGTGCTTCTACGTCGGCGTCCCCTTCGCGGTCATCGCGCTGATCGTGCTCCAGAAGACGCTGCACCTGCCCGTGGTGAAGCGCGAGGTCAAGGTCGACTGGGGCGGCGCGGTGCTGATCTCGGCCGCCGTCTCGCTGCTGCTGATCTGGGTCACCTTCGCCGGTGACAAGTACGACTGGGTGTCCTGGCAGACGTACGCGATGGTCGCCGGTTCGGTCGTCCTCGGCGCGCTGTTCGTGCTCGTCGAGTCCAAGGCCCGTGAGCCGATCATCCCGCTGCGGCTGTTCCGCAACCGCACCATCACCCTCGCCTCGCTCGCCTCGCTGTTCGTCGGCATCGCGATGTTCACCGGCACGGTGTTCTTCAGCCAGTACTTCCAGCTGGCCCGCGACAAGTCGCCGACGATGTCCGGCGTGATGACCATCCCGATGATCGGCGGTCTGTTCGTCTCCTCGACCGTCTCGGGTCAGTTCATCACCCGCACCGGCCGCTGGAAGGCCTGGCTGGTCAGCGGCGGCGTGCTGGTCACGGCCGGCCTGCTGCTGCTCGGCTCCATCCGGTACGACACCGACTACTGGAAGATGGCGATCTTCATGGCCCTGCTGGGCCTCGGGATCGGCATGATGATGCAGAACCTGGTGCTGTGCACGCAGAACCAGGTCGAGCCCCGCGACCTCGGTTCGGCCAGCTCCACGGTCACCTTCTTCCGCTCGCTGGGCGGTGCGGTCGGCGTCTCCGCGCTGGGCGCGGTGATGTCCCACCGGATCACCGACTACGTCAAGGACGGCCTGGCCGCCCTCAACCCGAAGTACGCGGCCGCCCTGGCCTCCTCCGGCGCCAGCGACAGCATCCCGGACATGGACACACTGCCCGCGCCGCTGCGCACGGTCATGGAGAGCGCCTACGGCCACGGCATCGCCGACGTCTTCTTCATCGCCGGCTGCCTCGCCGCCGTCGCCTTCCTGATCACGCTGTTCATCAAGGAGGTGCCGCTGCGCACCCGGGGCGCCCTCGCCCAGGCCGCCGCGGACGAGGCCCCCGTCGCCGACCCCGCCGCCGCCCCGGCCGTCGCGGAGGCCCAGGCCCCCGCCGCCCCGGCCCCGGCCCCGGCCGCGGAGAACGTCCCGAGCTGGGCCGCGCCCGCCGTCACCGGTGAGCAAGCGGCCACCGAGGCGCGGCCCGCGGCCGCCGTCGCCACGGTCGCCGGACCCGCCACCGGCGGTGGCACCCCGGTGCACGGCTACGTCCGCGGCGCCGAAAGCGCCCCGGTCCCGCAGGCCGCGGTCACCCTGATCTCGCTGTCCGGCCGCCAGCTGGGCCGCGCGGTCGCCCACGCCGACGGTTCCTACACGCTGGCCGCGCCGGGCACGGGTTCGTACGTGCTGATCGCCTCGGCCGACGGCTACCAGCCGCAGGCGTCGACCGTCATGGTCGGTGAGGAGCCGGTGTCGTACGACATCCTGCTCAGCGGCACCAGTGGGCTGAGCGGTGTGGTGCGGGCCGTGGGCAGCGCGCTGCCCGTCAAGGACGCCATGGTCATCGTCACCGACGTCCGCGGCGACCTGCTGGCCACCGCCGCCACCGGTGAGCAGGGCGAGTTCGCCCTCGCCGAGCTGGTGCCCGGCGTGGTGACCGTCGCGGTGAACGCGGCCGGGTTCCGGCCCCGCGCGCTGCCGGTCGAGGTCGGTGCCGCCGGGGTCACCCGGGTCGAGGTCGACCTGGACGCCGGCGCCCAGTTGCAGGGTGTCGTCCGGGCGCCGCACGGTCCGCTGGCCGACGCCCGCGTGACGCTGGTCGACGCGGCGGGCAACGTGGTCGGCACCGCCACCACCGGGACGGACGGGGCGTACGCCTTCACCGACCTGGACAGTGGCGAGTACACCGTCATCGCGACCGGTTACCCGCCCGTGGCCACGGCCCTGACCGTCTCCGGCCCCGGAGTCGACGGACACGTCGTCGAACTCGCCCACCCCGGCGAGTAGTTCCCCACCCCGGCCCGTGGCGGGCGCGCCCCGAGCGGCGGCGCGTACGCCACGGGCCGGTTTATTTCGACCGGTATGCAAGGCTTGTGAAGGAGAGAACGGGATGGGACTGACCGCCAGGATCCGCACCCGCGACGGATGGGCCGTGTCGCACGCGGTCGTCACGGTGACCGACATGACGGGCAGCCAGGTGCTGCGCGCCGAGGCCGACGCGGAGGGCGCCGTACGGGACACCACCGAGCTGGCGCCGGGGGCGTACACGGTGATCGTCACCGCCGTCGGGTACGCGCCGGTGGCCGTCGGGGCGCTCGTCACCGCCGGCGGGCGGGCCGAGGTCGGCACGGTGACCCTGGCCCGGCAGGGCGGGGCCGAGCTGCCGCCGCCCGGGCCGTGGACCATCGACCCGGCGCACTCCTCCGTGGCCGCCGTGGCACAGCACCTGGGGATCTCCAGCGTGCACGGCCGGTTCACGCGGTTCGGCGGCACGATCGAGATCGCGCCCGACGAGGTCACCAAGTCCCGGGTGGAGGCGGTCATCGGCGCCGCGTCCGTCGACACCGGCAACGCGATGCGCGACACGCACCTGCGCTCAGCGGACTTCCTGGACGTCGAACGGCACCCGGAGATCGTCTACCGCTCCACCGGCATCACCGCGGCCGGCCCCGACCGCTGGACCGTCCACGGCGAGCTGTCGATGCACGGCGTCGTGCGCGCCGTCGACCTGGACCTCGCCTACCTCGGCTCCGGCGCCGACCCCTGGGGCGGCACCCGGGCGGCCTTCCGCGCCACCGCCGAACTGCACCGCGAGGACTTCGCGATGAACTACAACCAGGTCCTCCAGGCGGGCATCGCGGCCATCGGCACGACGCTGCGCGTGGAGCTGGACATCCAGGCCGTGCAGGGCACCTCGCTACCGGCCGCCTGACGCCGGACGGCCACCGCCGCCCACCCGCTGGACCAGGTCGGCGCACAGGTCGCGGAGTTTGACGTTGCGGTCCTGGGAGGCGCGGCGCAGCCGCTCCATCGCGGCCTGGGCGTCGATCCGGTCGCGGGCCATCAGGATGCCGATGGCCTGGTCGATGACGCTGCGGGAGAGCAGCGCGAGGCGCACGTCGGCGGCCGAGGCCCGCTCGCGCTCGATGCGCAGGACCACGTTCACGGTGTCGGCGGCCCGGGCGGCGAAGCGCCGGGCGGTCTCCCGGCCCTCGTCCAGCGCGCCGGCCCGGACGCCGTAGAGGTTGAGGGCGGCCCCCGGCTCGCCCTCGGTCTCCAGCGGCAGCGCCAGCACGCAGTGCACCCCGGTGGACAGCGCGTACGACGTGTACCCCGGCCAGCGGCTCTCCCGGGCCAGGTCGGGGGCGTACTGCTCCTGCCGCGTCTCGGCCGCGTCGACGCACGGGCCGGACCCGTTCTCGTACTGCCGCTGGTCCAGGCCGCTGGGCAGTCCGCCGCTGCCGGCGAGGGTGAGCAGCCGGTCGGCGCGGCGCAGGGTGATGCTGCACGCGGCGGTGCCGGGCACCTCCTGCACCGCCCGGTCGGTCAGGTCGCGCAGCAGCGTGTCGAGACCCTCGCCCTGCGCCAGGGCGGCGTCCAGCGTGTCCGGGGACTCAGCTCTCATGTCCGTACGTGTATCCCGGCACCGCCCGATGAAGCAGCGCGGTACGGGCCGGCCCCGGCGCGCGACGCGCCGCGTCCGCCGAAAACCTGCGCGGGTCCTCCCCGAATCCTGCACGAAAGCGGCCCCCGTTCCGGGGTGGCCTAGACGGTGTCGTTCGAGCCCACGATGCGGCGGGCCAGGTCGCGCAGCTTGACGTTCTCCCGCTGGGACGCGCGGACCAGGCTCTCGAAGGCGGCCGCCGCGTCGATGTCGAGGCGCTCCATGAGGATGCCGGTGGCCTGGCCGATCAGGTCCCGGGTCCGCATGGCCTCGGTGAGCTGCTCGCGGACGGTGACCGAGTTCAGGGCCAGGCTGACGTGGGCCGTGAAGAGGCGGCCCAGGCGGGCGGCGTCCTCGTCGAAGGCGCCTGGCTCGCTGGAGTAGGCGGTGAGCACGGTCAGCTTGCGGCGGTCGGCGCGCAGCCGCAGCGACAGCACCGAGCGCAGGCCCAGGTCGGACAGCGAACCGTCGTCCTTGTCGGCGTCACCGTCGCCGCTGCGCACCACCGGTGAGGTCCACAGCTGCTCCCAGTGCGGCCGGTCGGGACTCTCGGCGTCCCGCGCGATGTCGTCGCTCCAGGCGACCGTACGACGGGACTCGCCTCGCTCGATCTCGGTGATTCCCGCGTGCTGAGCGCCGGGCAGCAGGGTGACGGCCAGTCGGACCGCCGTACTCAGCATGGCGTCCGGCGTGGTCGTCTCATGCAGTTGCTGAGCCGCCGCCGTGAGCGCCTCGGCCAGCTCGAGACCGACCGCATCACGGGTCACATCGGAAAAATCGGACGCAGCCACCACGAACCTCTCGGATGGCACGGCCTTGCGGCCATGCTCAGGAGAGCTCCGCAGCACATTCCCGACTGCGAGCACAGGACATCGCAACTTTAGCTGCTCCATTGCGGCGAGGTGACGTTCGGTGGGCGTCGTGGAGTTACCCGCTTCCCCGTCCGGGCGGGGCATGGTGCAATGGAACCGCGGGTCATGAAGCGGCCTACCGGAATCCGGCGACCCAGCCGGACGCGGACATCCAGCCGACACCTTCCGTCAGGTGAGTGTGGTGACCCCTTTCCCGAGCCCCTGCCAACCGCGCGACTTCCCCGGCTGCACGCTGCTCGCCTTCCCCGACGAGGTCGATCTGTGCAACGTCGGTGCCCTGTTCGACCACGTCATGTCCGCCGTGCACACCCGCACCGAGCGGCTGCGTGTGCTGGTCCTGGACCTCTCGCCCACCCGGTTCATGGACTCGCAGGGCGCCCGGATGATCGAGGACGTGCGCGGCCGGCTGCCCCGGCGCACCGAGGTCCGGGTGGTGGCGCTCCCCTTCGAGCTGCCCAGCCGCGTCCTGGAACTGACCGGCCTGCGCCGGGACGTCCCGGTGTACGACAACCTCGTCGACGCCCTGACACCGTGAACGTGGCCCTCACAGGGTCAGGCTGACGAGCCCTCACCCGGCTTAGGCTGCCTCCATGGCACCGAACATCGCGACCAACACCAGCGTGTCCCGGGACGAGTTGCTGGACTTCGTCCGCCCCCGCCACCGCGCCCTGCTGCTCACCCGCCGCGCCGACGGCAGCCCGCAAGGTTCGCCGCTGACCTGCGGAGTCGACGACGCGGGCCGGATCGTGGTCTCCACCTACCCGGAGCGCGCCAAGACCCGCAACGCCAAGCGGGACCCGCGGGTCAGCCTGCTCGTGCTGAGCGACGAGTGGAACGGCCCCTGGGTCCAGATCGACGGCACGGCCGAGGTGATCGACGCGCCCGACTCCGTGGAGCCGCTGGTGGAGTACTACCGCACCATCGCCGGCGAGCACCCCGACTGGGACGAGTACCGCGCGGCGATGCTCAGGCAGGGCAAGTCCATCATCCGGGTGACACCGGAGCGCTGGGGCCCGGTGGCCACCGGCGGCTTCCCGGCCCCACTGGCGGACAACGGCTGAGCCCCGGCCCACCCGGCCCCCTCGGTCCACCGGGCCGCCCGGTCAGCCGCGGGCGACCATCGCCTCGATGCCGGCGACCAGCAGGTCCAGCGCGAAGGTGAAGTCCCGGTCCAGCATCTCACCGACCGTGTCACCGCCCCGGGCCGCCATGATCTCCCGGGACTCCTCGATCACCTCGGCGGTCTCGGGGACCTCGCTCACCGCGCTCATGGCCTGCTGGAAGTAGTCGTCGGGGGTCACACCGGCGTCCTCGACCCGGGCGAGGAAGTGGCCCTCGACCGTGCCGTAGCCGTAGACGAACTGGAAGACGGCCGAGATCGCCCCCGTCACCCCGTGCGCCGGCAGCCCCGCGCGGCGCACGACCCGCTGCACCACGCGGGAGAAGGCCAGCGAGCGGGGGCCGATGTTGAGGTAGCGCCCGGCGAGCGGCGACAGCCAGGGGTGGCGCACCAGCAGGCGCCGGTAGTCGGTGGCCAGCGCCCGCAGCTGCTCGCGCCAGTCCTCGCCGGCCGCCCGCGGGTCGGGCAGCCGCAGCTCGCCGAAGGCCGCGTCGAGGGCGAGTTCCAGCAGGTCGTCCTTGGTGTCGACGTACCAGTACACGGACATCGCGGTGACGTTCAGCTCGGCTGCCAGCCGCCGCATGGAGAACTTCTCCAGCCCTTCGGCATCCAGCAGCCGCACGGTCGCCTCGGTGATCCGCTCCCGGTCCAGCCCGGAGGGCTGCCCGCCGCCGCGCCCGCCGCGCCGCGCCTTCCCCTCCAGCCACACACTGGTCCGCGCCGACCGCTCGGCTGCCTTCACCATCGGCGCACCTTCCCGCAAGATTCCGGCCACTCGGCACGATGCTAGGGCCTGTCCGGCCATTCCCGTCTGCCACGCGAATCGCCGGACAAGCCCTGGTGCCGCGGTGAACCAACCAGGTCCTGTCGCCACCGTGCCGGCCGGGCGGCACGTCAGGCCGCTCCCGCGTGACCGTTCACCCGGGCGGTCGCCGCCTCCGCCTTCTGGGCCCGCCGCAGCAGTTCCGCCGCCACCAGGCCGCCGGCCAGGACTGCCGCCGCGCCCACCAGCTGGCCCGCCTCCAGCCCGGCGGCCAGGGACCTGCCCGACGCCACCGACGAGCTGAGCACCGCCCCGAGCACCGCGACGCCCAGCCCGTTGCCGAACTCGGCGAGCGTGCCGTTGACGCCGGCCCCCACCCCGGCCTTCTCCACCGGGATCGCGCTCATGACGGCGTGCGCCATGGCCGGGTTGGCGACGGCGCAGCCCACGCCGATGAGCAGCAGCCCCAGCAGCGTGCCCGGGTAGCCGCCGGGACCGGCGGCGATCGACACCAGACCCAGCGCCATCAGCGTCATCCCCAACGCGATGGCCGGGGACACGCCGAGTTTCGCGGCCCACTTCGCCGACAGCCCGGAGAAGTTCAGCACCACGACCGACAGCGCGAGCGGCGCCGTGCGCAGCCCTGCCTCCAGGGGGCCGTAGCCGAGGACGAACTGCAGGTGCTGGGTGAGCAGGAAGAGCGCCCCGCCCATGCCGAAGGTGATCAGCACGGCCCCCGCGACGGCCCCGGTGAACCGGCGGTCGCGGAAGAGGTTCAGGTCCAGCATGGGGAAGGGGACGCGGCTCTCCCAGTACGCGAAGAGGCACAGCACCACGACCGCCACCGCAGCGGTGAGCAGCACCCGGCCCGAGGCCCAGCCGTGCCGGGGGCCGGAGATGATCGCGAAGACCAGCGAGGTCATGCCGATGGTGGACAGCACCGCGCCGACCAGGTCCGGGCGGTCACCGCTGGGGTTCTTCGACTCCGGTACGAGGGCCAGCACCGCGATCACGCCGAGGGCGGCGACGGGCAGGTTGAGCAGGAAGATGGAGCCCCACCAGAAGTGGTTGAGCAGGAGACCGCCGATGAGCGGGCCGGTCGCGAAGCCCAGGGCGTTGACCGCGGCCCAGACGCCGATGGCCCGGGGCTGTTCCGCGGGGGCGAAGATCTGCATCGCCACGGCCAGGGTGGTGGTCAGCAGCAGCGCGCCGCCGACGCCCATGCCGGCCCGCGCGGCGATCAGCTGGGCCGTGGAGTGGGCGAGTGCGGCCACCAGCGAACCGGCGCCGAACAGGACGAGCCCCGCGACCAGCATCTTCTTGCGGCCGTAGCGGTCGGCGGAGCTGCCGGCGGTGAGCAGCAGGCCGGACTGCACCAGGGAGTAGGCGTTGATCATCCACTGGATGTCGGAGGTGGTCGCGTGCAGCTCCCGGGTCAGGGAGGGGATGGCCACGTTGAGGACGGTGTTGTCCAGCAGCACGGTGAGCTGCGCCAGGCAGATGACACCGAGGATCAGCCAGCGCCGGGGGTGGCCCTGCGCGGGCGGCCGGTCCTGCGCGGCCGGGCCGCCGTCATCGGGTCGGGCATCGCCGTCAGAGGGATGCGCCTCGGGCGTCGTCGTCATGCCGTACAGCGTAGAGCGACAGTTATACGCTGTACAGGGGACATGCGGCGAGGCAGCGAGGCGGCCAGGTGGCGACCCGGCGGAGGCGGTGGCCGTGGGCCACCGCCTCCGCCCGGTCGGGGCCGTCAGCCGGTGCGCTGGGTCAGGTCGTAGAAGGTGGCCGAACCGACCGTCACCTTCTTGAAGGTGCTCTCCACCCAGGAGGTGATCCGGGACGACGTGCCGTCGGAGCTGCCGCCCATGCCGCCCATGCCGCCGCCGGAGATGAAGTAGTGGACCCGGCCGTCCGCCACCCACTTCTGGAACTGGGCCAGGGTCGGGGCGGGGTCGGTGCCGTTGAAGCCGCCGATCGCCATGACCGGCCGCCCGGTGGCGAGCTGGTAGCTCGCGGCGTTCTGCGAGCCGATGGAGGCGGCGGCCCAGGTGTAGCGGTCCGCGTCCGCCTGGAGCAGCTTCTTGGCCTGGGCGGTGACCGTGGCGCCGTTCAGCAGACCGCCGGCGCCGCCCGCCCGGCCGCCCTCGCCCGCCCGGCCGCCGGGCACGCCGGTGCCGTTCGGCGGGCTCTGGGTGCCGCCGGTGCCGTTCGGCCCGCCCTGGCCCGGCATGCCCCCGCCGGGGAAGGCGCCGGTGCCGCCGGTGGCGCCGGGGAAGCCTCCGGTGCCGTTCCGCGGGGTCTGGCCAGGCATGCCGCCGCCGAAGCCGCCGCGCACACCGCCGCCGGGGCCGCCCCCGCCGAATCCCATGGCACCGGCCGGACCGGCCGTCGGGATGGAACCGGTGTGCGCGGAGCCCACGGTGGACAGGGTGTACGCCGTCGGACCGGCGAGCGCCGCCAGCAGGCCCGCCGCCGCGGCACCGAGGGCCAGCCGCCGGGAGAGCCGGCCGGCGAAGACGAGCCCGAGCGCGGCGAGCAGGCCGCCCACGAGCACCAGCCACCTCAGCCAGGGCAGGTAGTCGGGGACGCGGTTGAGCAGCACGTAACCCCAGGCCGAGGCGGCCACGACGGAGGCGGCCAGCGTGACCGAGGACCGGATGTCGCGGCGCCGCTCCCAGAGCAGGCCCGCGCCCATGCCGGTCACGGCGGCGATGTAGGGCGCGAGGGCGACGGTGTAGTACTGGTGGAAGATGCCCGCCATGTAGCTGAAGACGGCCATGGTCGTCAGCAGCGAGCCGCCCCACACCAGGAACGAGGCCCGCGTGACGGAGGTCCGCCGGGCCCTCCGGGTCGCCCACAGGCCGGCGGCGAGCAGCAGCAGCGCGGCCGGGATCAGCCAGGAGACCTGGCTGCCGATCTCGGAGTTGAACATCCGGTTCCAGCCGGTGGCGCCCCAGCGGCCGGTACCGGTGCCGCCCCCGCCGCCCACGCTGCCGGTCTCGTCGCCGCTGATGCGGCCCAGGCCGTTGTAGCCGAAGGTCAGCTCCAGGAAGCTGTTGTTCTGGGAACCGCCGATGTAGGGGCGCGAGGAGGCCGGCCACAGCTCGACCACCGCCACCCACCAGCCGCCGGAGACCACCAGCGCGGCCGTCGCCAGACCCAGCTGCGCCAGCCGCCTGAGCGGCCGCACCGGCCCGCACACCGCGTACACGATCGCCAGCGGCGGCAGGATCAGGAACGCCTGGAGCGTCTTGGCGAGGAACGCGACGCCGATCGCCGCGCCCGCCCACACCAGCCACCGGGTCCGCCCGTCCTCCACGGCACGGAGGACGAAGTAGCAGGCCAGCGACGACAGCAGGGCCAGCAGCGCGTCCGGGTTGTTGAACCGGAACATCAGCGCCGCGACCGGGGTGAGCGCCAGCACCGCACCCGCGATCAGACCGGCCGCGGGGCTGAACCTGCGCCGGACGGAGGCGTACACGACGGCTACCGTGGCGACGCCCATGAGAACCTGGGGGGTCAGGATCGCCCACGAGTTCAGGCCGAAGACCCGCACCGACAGCTCCATCGGCCACAGGAACGCCGAGGGCTTGTCGACGGTGATGGCGTTGCCCGCATCCAGCGAGCCGAAGAAGAACGCCTTCCAGGACGTGCTGCCCGCCTGGACGGCCGCCGAGTAGAAGGAGTTGGCGTACCCGGAGGCGCTGAGGCCGTACAGGTAGGTGACCAGGGTGAGGGCCAGCAGGCCGAGGAGGCCCGGGCGGGCCCAGCGGGGGTCCTCGGGGCGGCCGCGCCACAGGCGGTGGACGAGGGGCCGCCGCTGCCCCGGTTCACCCGGCCCGGTCGGCCCGGTCGGCCCGGTAGACGCGGTCGGCCCGGTCGGCGCGACGGCCGTTGGCGGGGCCGGGGGAGCGGCGGCCTCGGGCGGGCCCCAGCCGGAGGGGCCGGGAGCTCCCGCGGCGGGTGTGCGGTCGGTGTGGGTGCTCATCGGAGGTCCCCCGGGTCGGTGTCGTGGGAGCGGACCGGCTGCAGCCGCATCGTCGCGTCCCTCCAGGTGCCGTCCGCGGCGTCACCGGCGCGGACCTCGGTCGTCGTGTCGCAGGCCGTCATGTCGTGCGTCGTCGTGCCGTACGGGGTCGTGTCGTACGCCGTCGTGTCGTACGCCGTCGTGTCGTGCGGGGTGCCGGGTGAGGCGGCGTGCTGCCGGACACCGGCGTACGGGCCGCGGGACTGCCGCGGGAGCGCGAACGGGCCGGGCCGCCCCGGGTCGGGCGTGGCGTGGTCCGGGTCGACGCGGTCGGGGAACACCCAGGCGCGGAAGAGCAGGAACCGCAGCACGGTCGCGGCGAGGTTGGCGGCGATGAGGACGGCCAGCTCGGTGGAGTGGGCCGCGTCGTCGGTGGCCGCGCTCAGGGCGGCGAGCGAACCGCTGGTGAGGGCCAGCCCGATGCCGAACACGACCAGGCCCTGCGCCTGGTGCCGGACGGCGCCGCCCCGGCCGCGCACGCCGAAGGTCAGGCGCCGGTTGGCCGCCGTGTTGGCGACCGCCGACACCAGCAGGGCGAGCGCGTTGGCGAGCTGGGAGCCGGCGAACTGCCGGAAGGCGCTGTAGAGCAGCAGGTAGAAGAGGGTGGACAGGGCGCCGACCACGCAGAACCCGACCAGCTGCCGGGCCAGGCCCCGGGGCACGTCCTGGATCTCGCGGTCGCGCGGGTCGTCGCCGAACGGCCGGGCCAGCCGGTCCAGCGGCAGCGAACCGCTGGTCAGCGCCCTGCCGATGCGCCACACGCCCTTGAGGTCGTCGGTCGCCGTCCGCACGATGTGCACGGTCGAGTCCGGGTCGTCGACCCAGTCGACCGGCACCTCGTGGATGCGCAGGCCCGCCCGCTCGGCGAGCACCAGCAGCTCGGTGTCGAAGAACCAGCCGGTGTCCTCCACCAGCGGCAGCAGCACCTGGGCGACGTCGCGCCGGATCGCCTTGAAGCCGCACTGCGCGTCCGAGAAGCGGGCCTGGAGCGAGCCGCGCAGGATGAGGTTGTAGGCCCGGCTGATGAACTCCCGCTTCGGGCCCCGCACGACGCGGGAGCTGCGGGCCAGCCGGGAGCCGATCGCCAGGTCGGAGTGGCCGGAGATCAGCGGCGCCACCAGCGGCAGCAGCGCGTTGAGGTCGGTGGACAGGTCGACGTCCATGTACGCCAGGACCGGGGCGTCCGACGCCGACCACACGGTCCGCAGGGCACGCCCCCGGCCCTTCTGTTCCAGCCGGAAGGTGGCGACCTCCGGGATCTCCCGGGCCAGCCGCGCGGCCACCCGCGGGGTGCTGTCCGTGGAGGCGTTGTCCGCGACGGTGATGCGGAAGGCGTACGGGAAGGTGCGGGTGAGGTGCTCGTGCAGCCTGAGCACACAGGGCTGGAGGTCCTTCTCCTCGTTGTAGACGGGGATCACTACGTCCAGGACAGGCGTACCGGCGTGTCCGGCCGGGAGGTGCTCCCGCGCCGGCAGGGTGCCGGGAGAAGAGTCGGTTCGCATGGCACCGACTTTCGTCAACTGCCCTGTCGCACCCATATGGTGGCACTGTGCTGCGGCTGTGAGTCCCAGGCCCGGTCCGGCCCGGGGGCCGGGAGCGCCGCGTCGTCCGTGCGGGGCGCGGGGAGCGCCGCGTCCGGGGCGATCGCCGGCAGATGGACCGTGAACACGGTGCGGCCGGGCACGCTGTCCACGGTCACGGCACCGCCGTGCGCGGTCGCGACGGCCTGCACGATGGCGAGGCCGAGCCCGGTCGAGCCGGTGGCGCGCGAGCGCGCCGAGTCGCCGCGCGCGAACCGCTCGAAGACGCGCGGCAGCAGTTCGGGCGGGATGCCCGGGCCGTCGTCCTCGACGTCCACGCACGTCCACGGTCCGCGCCGCTGCACGCGCGCGGTGACGGTCGTCCCGGGCGGTGTGTGCGTACGGGCGTTGGCCAGCAGGTTGACCAGCACCTGCTGGAGGCGGGCCGCGTCGGCGGAGACGACGGCGGGCTCCTCGGGCAGGTCGAGCCGCCAGTTGTGGTCCCGGCCGGCCGCCCGGGCGTCGCTGACGGTGTCCACGACCAGCGGTACGAGGTCGGTGTGCTCGAACCGGAGCGGGCGGCCCGCGTCCAGCCGGGCGAGCAGCAGCAGGTCCTCCACGAGCAGGGTCATCCGCCCGGCCTCGGACTCGATCCGGCCCAGGGCGTGCCGGGTGTCGGGGCCCACCTGCTCACGGCCGCGCCGGGTCAGCTCCGCGTAGCCGCGGATCGAGGCCAGCGGGGTGCGCAGCTCATGGCTGGCGTCGGCGACGAACTGCCGTACCCGCGTCTCGCTCTGCTGGCGGGCGTGCAGGGCGCCGTGCACGTGGTTGAGCATGCGGTTGAGCGCGGCGCCGACCTGGCCGACCTCGGTGTGCGGGTCGCACTCGGCCTCCGGCACCCGCTCGCTGAGGTTCACCTCGCCGGTGTGCAGGGGCAGTTCGGAGACGCGGGTGGCGGTGGCGGCGACCTTGCGCAGCGGCCGGGTGGCGAGGCTGACGATGACGGTGCCCGCCAGGGAGGCGGCGATCAGCGCCGCCACGGTGACGCTCGCCTCGACCAGGAGCAGCGTGTTGATGGTGTTGTCGACGTCCGAGGTCGGTACGGCGACGTAGTAGCTGCCGTTCTCGCCGGTGCGGAACTCGGCCCGGTAGCCGCCCAGTCCGGAGAGGCCGACGGTGTGCGGGCGGCCGTCGCGGGGGACGGCGGCCAGGGCGGCGGTCTGCGCCTTGGTGAGCGGCTTGGGGTCCATCTCGTAGTCGCTGGTGGACTTCTCGCCGCGCCGGGCCTCGGTGATCACACCCTTGGTCACCTTGGCCGCGACCGAACCCTGGGGCTGCGGAGCCTTGGTGACGAACTGGTCGAGGACCATCGGGTGGATCTTGAACTTCCCGCCACCGGGATCGGCGGCGCCGCCCGTCGGATCGGGACCGGGCGGCCCGAACGAGCCGGACGCGCGCGCGACCGCCTCGCCCAGCTGCCCGTCCAGCTGCTCGAACAGGTGCGAGCGCAGGGCCACCGTGGTCACGGCGCCGATCACCGAGCAGACCACGGCGATCAGCATCACCGAGGCGACGACGAGCCGGGTCCGCAGGGTCCGCGGCTGCCGTGCCCGCCGCTTCCGCGTACGCGGCCGCCGTCGCCCGCTCATGACGTGGCGGGCTTGATCAGGTAGCCGGCCCCACGCCGGGTGTGGATCATCGGCTCCCGCCCGGCGTCGATCTTCCTGCGCAGGTACGAGATGTACAGCTCGACCACGTTGGCCTGGCCGCCGAAGTCGTAGGACCACACCCGGTCCAGGATCTGCGCCTTGCTGAGCACGCGCCGCGGGTTGCGCATAAGGAACCTCAGCAGCTCGAACTCGGTCGCCGTGAGGTGGATGTTGTCCCCGCCCCGCGACACCTCGTGGCTGTCCTCGTCGAGGGTCAGGTCGCCGACGACCAGCACGGAGTCGGAGCGCCGGTCGGCCGCGCCGGAGCGCCGGATCAGCCCGCGCAGCCGCGCCACGACCTCCTCCAGGCTGAAGGGCTTGGTGACGTAGTCGTCGCCGCCGGCGGTGAGCCCGGCGATCCGGTCCTCGACCGCGTCCTTGGCGGTCAGGAAGAGAACGGGCACCTCGGGCAGCTCGCGCCGCAGCCGGCCCAGCACGGCGAGACCGTCCATGTCCGGCAGCATCATGTCCAGGACGACCGCGTCGGGGCGGAACTCACGGGCCGCCTGGATGGCGCCCTGCCCGTCGCCCGCACTGCGGATCTGCCAGCCCTCGTAACGAAGGGCCATGCTCAGCAGTTCGGTGATCGACAACTCGTCGTCCACCACCAGCACGCGGACGGGGCTCCCGTCCGGCCTCAGCAGTTCGGTGCGCCCCTGGGGCGAGGTCGTGGTCATGGTGGACACCATGTCGGGGTCCTCTGAGAACGCCCTTTCCACAATCTGTGATTTCGCTGAGAAACGCACAGGCGCCTCTCAGGAAACGCCTGGGAAGCGCTCCGGGCGGCCGCCCCGCCGGCGTCCGGCGGTGGGCCGGCCGCGGGCTGCGGCCGTCAGAACAGGCCGTCCTGGCCGTCCGGTTCGGGTGCCGCGAGCCCGCGCAGGGGCAGGGTGCACCGGTCGTCGCCGGCACTGCCCGGCAGGGGGGCCAGTTCCCAGCCGCTCATCAGCCGGGTGTCGAGGATCACGGCACCGGGTCCGCCGGCCGCCAGATGCAGATCGGGTCCGGCGGCCGCCAGCAGCTCACCGCTGAGCGTCCCGCCCGCGACCAGGCCGGTCACCTCCGCACCGGCCGGCCGCAGCCCCGCCAGCCCGAAGGCCCCGGCCAGGTCCACCGGCCGGCACGGCTCGCGCGCCAGGGTCTCCGGCCACCCCGCGAGCGCCGCGGCCCGTGCGTGCAGCTCCCGCACCTCGGCCGCGCGCTCGTCCGGCGTCCCCGGCAGCGCCGAACGCACCGCCCGCTTGGCCGCGTACGGGACGCGGTCCGGCACGCCCAGGGCGGCGCGCAGCACCTCCTCGGTGCGCCGGGCGGCCATCAGCGGGCCCGCGCCCAGCCAGCTGAAGCAGACGGCACCCTGTTCCAGCAGCCGCGCCGGGCCGCGCTCGACGGCCGTGATCCCGACCTTGACCATGCCGGGCCCGAACCACGCCAGATACACGTGGTAGGGCCGTGGGTCGTCCGTGAAGGTGTCGGCGGCGACGGAGTGCGCCCGCTCCAGCCGCGCGCACTCCTCGCACCGGGCGCTCGTCCCCCGCGCCGGGACCGCGACAGCGCGCGGACAGGCGTGACCGCGCGCTCCCACGCAGCGCCGTACGGTCCCCTCGGCGACCTGGAAGGCCACCCGTTTCCCCCACGGCAGCGCGCTCTCCCGGCGGCCGCCCGCGCCGTTCCACACCAGCGCGGGCCCTTCCGGCGACCAGCGCACCCCCGAGCACGTCCATAGCTGTGGCATCACCGACGAGGGTAGGAGGGGGCACTGACAACGCGCCGCGCCGAGGAGTCGGGCGCCGCCCGGGGTTCAGCTCCCGGCCGCGACCGCCACGGGCTCCGGCTCCGCCACGTCCCGCGGCTCCGGCTGCGGGCCGACGGCGGCGGGCGCGGTCCGCTCCCCGCCCCGCGGACGCCGGCCCCGTCCCGCCATCCGGCAGCCGACGCAGCCGGCGTGGCCCGCGCGGGCCCCGTTGTCCCGTACCCGCATGGCCCACTGCTCCCGGGGCCGCGGCCCGGACGGCTTGCCCCAGCCGGTGAGGTGCAGCGCCCACGTGACCAGGACGCTCAGGACGGTGATCGCCGCCCCGGTGACCAGCACCGGGACGGAGACCGTGCACACCCCGAGACCCAGTACGGCGGTCCCGGCGATCGCAATGCCGGCCCCCGTCCAGCCGGCGATTGTGTGACCCTCGTCGTGCAGATGCGCGCTCATGGACGCCTCCCTCTCCCGGGCAGCGGAAAGACTCGCGTGGGGGAGCCCCACTTCCCTCACCGCGTAAGCAATTTACAACCTCAATGTCTCACAAGCTAAGGGAACAGTGAAATGCACGGCACGCCGCGACCGGCCGCCACTCCCGTCGAGGCCCTGTCGGCGATGGACCACCTCATCGCCGCGCACCTGATCGGCCAGCAGGAACTGGCCCGGCGGCTGGGCCTGAACGTCACGGACCTGACGTGTTTCGGCTTCGTCCTGGAAGCCGGGGAGGATCTGCTCACGGCCGGCGACCTGGCCACCCGCGCGCACGTCACCACCGGCGCGGTGACCGGCATCCTCAACCGCCTGGAGCGCGCCGGTTACGTCACCCGCCGCCCGGACCCCGCGGACCGGCGCCGCGTCCGGGTGGCCGCCGTACCGGACGCGGTCACCCGCGTCGAGGCGGTCTACGGGGGCCACTACCGGCGCCTCATGGTCCTGTTCGCCGACTACTCCCCCGACGAGCTGGCGAGCCTCACCGACTGGTTCACCCGCGCGACCGCCCTGGCCCACGAGTACCTGGAGAAGCTCAACCGCAACGACCCGGACGAGGACTGCTGACGCCGGCTCCTAGTGGCCGGCCGGGCAGCCGGACGCCGACGGCATGTCACGGCACAGCCGATCCTGATGGGACTGCGCCGCGGCCCCGCAGAACACGAGGGCACAGATCAGCACCGCCATGACGCCCTGGGCGACCACCGTCACCACGGCCCCGGCCCGCGCGGCGATCACGGCAGCCGCGACGGCGACGACTCCCACTATGCCGGCGGCAGCCAGGTACGCCCACAACGAGTCGACGACGACCGTCCTGGCCGGGTCCAGGTTGAACGCGGACAGCAGCCAGCGCCCGAAGACGGCCGCCAGGGCGATCAGCTCCAGGAACACCAGACCGCATCCGGCTCCGATGTCGGCACCCCGGTCGGCACGGCGGCGCTGCCGCGGGCCGGTGGTCGCGTCGAAGGCCGGCGGTGCAGCGGGCAGGTCCATACCCGCAACCTTGCTCGCCCGGGCGAGGCGTCCGCATGAGTAGGAGTACTCAGCTCTCGGGTGGAGCGAGGAGGTGTCTCGGCCGACGCCGGCGGTATCGCCCCGCTCCGGCACGTGCCTCCCACCCGTGGGCGGCATGGGCCTCCCAGTAGTCTGCACCGTAATGCGCATGCCAACGTCGGAGGCTCTGTGGACGCTACTGCCCTCGTCTGCCCTGATCGACTGTGGTCGGCGCGAGAGGTCCTGGCGAGTCCGAGTCCGGTGCCGGCTGCGGCCGGGGTCTACGGGTGGCATTTCAGTGAGTCGCCCCACCCCGAAGTGGCCTCCGGACGACTGCTCTACGTCGGTATAGCCCCGCGCCACATGGCCAACCGGACCAGCACGCAGAATCTGCGGAAACGCGTGCGTTATCACTATCGGGGCAACGCGGCCGGATCCACGCTTCGGCTCACCCTCGGCTGCCTCCTCGGCCTGGAGCTACGCCGTGTCGGCAGCGGGACCCGCCTGACCTTCGGCAAGGCCGGAGAAGACGTCCTCAGCCAGTGGATGGCCGACAACGCGCGAGTGTGCTGGCTGGAGCACCATGAACCGTGGACCTTGGAGTCGGAACTCATCTCCCGGCTCGACCTGCCACTGAACCTCGATCAGAACCGCCACAACGCCTTCCACGGCTCCCTCAAGGAGCTGCGGGCCAGGGCGCGCGAGCGGGCGAGAGCACTCCCCATCAGCGCGTAGGGCGCCCAGCGGTTCGAGGGAAGCAACGGGCAGCCATCCTGAAGCGGGGGTCGCGGGCGCGATCAGCCGAGGTGGGGCCGCTCACGGTGTTCCAGGAAGTGACGGATCCGGAGCCGCTGTGTGTGGTGCATCGGCAGCTGATCGATCTCCTCCGGCCTGACGAACCGCAGCTCCGTGGACTCGTCCGAGATCGCGAGCCGGCCTCCGGCCAGACGGGCGGTGAAGCTCGCGGAATCGGGCCCATCCACGACTGGGGAACATCGTCATGGGGTCACGGCGCGGACCAGTAGCGTTCCGATATGCCCAGCCTGCGGTGCGTCGAGGATCTGCGCGCTGGCCGTGGCGAAGCCGGCCCGGGTGAGCAGGCGCTCCCACACGGCCGGACGGTAGCTGTAGCGGTAGGTGAACATCGCCTTGCCGGCGAAGCCTCCCTTGTACATGCCCTGGGGCCCGTAAGCGCCAGGGATGGCGGGAGGCTGCGAGAAGACGAAGACACCACCGGAGGTGAGCCGCTGACGGACAAGAGGGAAGAGGCGGCTCGGGTCAGTGAACCAGGCGGCTCCGAAGATCGAGTAGACGGCGTCGTACGTGTCCTCGTGCTCGCCCAGGTACTCCAGGACCTCGGAGCACACGAACTCCGCGCCGGTGCCGGCCCACTTCGTGGTGGTCTTCTTAACCATGACGGGAGACAGGTCCACGCCCCGAGCCGTGATGCCGTGTTGAGCGAGGTGGGCGAGGGCGCGACCGGTGCCGCAGCCGATCTCCAGAACGGAGCGCGGATCGCCGAGTAGTTCCGGACCCGGTCCGTGACCGGCGTACTGGGTCCAGCAGAAGCTTGGCTCCGCGTCGTCATTGAAGGCGGACGCGGCGAAGGTGTCCCACAGCTCCGTCTCGGCGGCGATGTCGTGTTGTGCGGGCAAGGCGATTCCTCTTCACCAGGGCCGGCCCCTGTCCTCCGGAGGACCGAGGACAGGGGCCGGCGTAGGGCCGTTCAGTGGCTGTCGGGGACCTTGTTGTCGCACGGCGAGCAGTCCGTACCGTCGATCGCCCACAGTTCCTCGTCGACGCCGAAGCCGATGGACTTCAGAAAGTCCGCCGTGCGCAGGCACAGACCGTCGCGGCGGCGCTCGATGAACGGGGCGTGGTGCTTGTAGCGGCCCTCGTTGTACACGTCGCAGAGGGCCCACCACACCGGTGTGTCGAGGATGAGCTGGTGAACGCCGATGTCGATGAGCTTGCCGACGCCCAGGTGGACCTCGGGGTGCTGCATGCAGCCGATGGTGTACATGACGGCGTTGCCGAGGATGCGTTCGGCCATGTCGCGAACCATCGTGTGGTCACGCAGCAGCAGGGCGACCTCGCGGTCCCAGAGGGTCATGCCGGTGTCCAGCACGTTGATCGTCAGGTGCTTGATGTGGGGCTGGACGGCGTTGAGGAGTTCCTTCGGGTCCCGTGTGCGGGTGCTCGTAGGTCGGTCGAGCGTAACGGTCATGGACTACTCCTTTGGAGACAGGTCGTGCCGTACCGGTTCGAGCCCGCCCCGTCTGCCAGCCTGTCCAGGCCTGGACGCGCGGTGCGTGCGCCTTGCGGATCCCGTCCCAGCGAGAGCTACTGGGTGATCTGGCTGGAACGGGCGTGGTCATCCGAGGCGAGAGACCACCGTCCTCGCCGGGCCCACCCGCGCCGCTCACTCGTCGCCGCCGTGTCGGAGCGCCTCTGCCAGTCGCATGGCCACGTCGGCGCGTACACGCCCCAGTTCCACGAGCTCAAGAGCGGGCGAGCCGGCATCGACTCCGAGCGATGGCAGCACGACGCGTGCCTGATCGAGAGCCGCTCGCAGGGACTCCATGGCTGCGAAGGCTTCGACATCGTCGCGTGCTGTGGCCATGGACAGGACGGTAAGGACGGGGAGTTACTCGTTGCTATGCGATGTTCTCGTATGTTCTCTCAGCCTGGCTGAATGTTCTCGTGTGGTCTCACGCGAGGGGGTGCACGCTGTGGTGCGGGCACATCAGCGCCGGTGAAGCTGTTTGGCGACAGGGCCCCACACCATGGGAGGCGACCGTGGCACGACGACTGCGCTTCAACGGCACCGACAGCAAAAACGGTGGCTGCCCCGCCGTTCACGAGGATCTCGACTCCGGTGAGATCCTCGTTCAAGGGGCGCCGCTCACCGACCCCGAGGACATCGCCCAGCTCCAGCACTTCGGCCCCGGCGATGCCGCAGTGATCGTGCCACGTGAACTCCTCGTCAACCACGGGCCCAAGGAGTTCACCCGCGTGCCCAAGCTGATCGGTCTGGAGGAGTTCGGGCGGCTCTTCGAGACCTTCGAGCACTCGGCTTGGCACCTGGAGTCACGGCGGGGCTACGCATCAGACCGGGAGGATCCTGGGTACGCGGAGTTCCTCTCCACCGGCACGGCCCCGTACGACCTTGACAGCGAGTGGTGCGCCAACATCCGCCGGCAGACGGCCGGCGGCAAGTACGTGGGACGAGTGCGCGTCGTCGACGACCCGCCGACCGAGGGACAGCTGTTCCTGCTCGACTATGCGAAGTGCAACGCGGCGACGGGTGAGGACGTGCGGAACCTGTGGCGCGAGGACGCGGAGCGGCTCCGGCTGCCCGCGGAGGACTTCTGGATCTTCGACAGTCGGCTGGTGGCCGTGCTGCGCTTCGACGACGAGGACGCCTTCCATGACGTCGAGATCATCACGGAGCCTGCCGAGGTCTTGCGGTACTGCCAGGTCCGTGACGCCGCGGTGCACGGGTCAGTCCGGTACGACGAGTTCGCGGCGCTTCTCGCCGCCGACCGCTAGCGAGCGGAATCAGTGAGCACAGACTTCCAGCAGGCCAGGGAGGCCCTCGGGCTGCGCTTGAGGGAAATCCGGCTGTCGGCCCCGGGAGGACGGCTCACCGGCACGCAACTGGCTCAGCGACTCGGCTGGCCGCACTCCAAGATCTACAAGCTTGAGAACGGCCAGCAGACCGCCACCAGCGAAGACCTGCGGGCCTGGGCCGGAGGCGTCGGCCTGCCGGACGTCTTCGATGAACTGGACGCCCGACTCAAGGGCTTCGAGTCCCACATCCGCTCCTGGCGCCGGCAACTGGCCGCCGGGCACCGGCCCGTGCAGGACAGTTGGAATCTTGAGGTCGGGCGGTCCCAAGTCATCCACGCCTGGGAGGAGTCTGTCGTCCCTGGCATGCTGCAGACTGCCGACTACGCACGGCACATCTTCCTGCGGTATGCAGACCTCCAGGGCTCGGTCCGCGACACAGATGCTGCCGTCCGCGCTCGCATGCGGCGCCAGGAGTGGTTGTACGAGGCAGGACGGAAGTTCCACGCCCTGGTGTGGGAGGCGGCCCTACACGCCCTGATCTGTCCTCCGTCTGTCCTCGCCGGCCAACTCGATCGACTCGCGGGCATCGTCGGCATGGACACCGTGGAGCTGGGGATCATTCCGCTCGGTGCCTCGCTCAAGATCCCGACAGCCAACGGTTTCTGGATCCTGGACGACAGGCTCGTGATCACCGAGGACTGGCATGCGGAGCTGTGGCTGGACGACGCCGAGAGCGTGGCCACCTACCTGCGGGTCTGGAACACGCTCCGGGAGTCCGCCGTGTACGGCGTTGACGCTCAGAACCTCATCAGTGCAGTGCGACGGACGTTGCGCTCGCCCTGACGCGTCTGTCCAGCAGCACCGAGGGCGACCGAACTCCCTCGACAAGCGCGATCAAGAGTTCGAGGTGGATCTGGGCGCCACGTGCGACAGGGGCTCCAGCGACGATCTGCTGGCGACCGCGGCGGACCAGGTGTACGAGTCGAACCGGGCCTTCTACAGCATCTGAGACGAACCAAGCCCAGACGGACCGTCGGCCTGCGCTGAATGGACGTCGACCTGGAGCAGGGCGCCATCCGTGTCGAGATCACCCGCACCCTGGCCGCCGGCAAGGCATCCGGCCGCGTCGTGGTCGACGATTGCGAACCACTCGGCTGATCTGTAACTGGTCAGCCACGTACGGTGACACATGGATTCTGTGAGACACCAACGCAAAAGCCCTGACCTCCACCTGGGAGAATCAGGGCCTTGACCTGGTGTTTCTTTGTGCACTCGGCAGGATTCGAACCTGCAACCTTCTGATCCGTAGTCAGATGCTCTATCCGTTAAGCTACGAGTGCTTGTTGAGTTTTTCGTCTTCGCTCCCGGCCCTTCCGGCCCGCTCGCGGCGACAGGAAGAACATTACATGACTGCCGCCGCCATGTGAAATCCGTTCCCCGCACCCCTTGTGAGCTGCGCAAACACCGTGCGACGGGGGTACGAAACGCCGAAGCCCCGGTCGCTGGGACCGGGGCTTCGACGATCAGTGCGGAGGCGGAGGGATTTGAACCCTCGATGGGCTTTAAGACCCAAACCGCATTAGCAGTGCGGCGCCATAGACCGGACTAGGCGACGCCTCCAGCACAACCACCACGCGAGCCCGCGAGTGGTGCGTGCAGATGATGACACAGCCAAGCGTGGTGTCACCAATCGCCCCCTACGGTACTAGGCAGTCGCCCCGCAGGGCAAAGCCGTTCCCGGCGCCCGTGCGTCGGCGCACCGTCCGGAGCCCGGACGCGTTGGACAGGGCATGCTGCTGGTCATCTCCCGAGCCGCCGCGGCCTCCGCCGCCGCCCTCGCCTCGCTCTGCGCCGCCCTCCCGTCCGCCTCCGCGGCTCCCGCCGTTCCCACCGTTCCCGCCGTCCCCGCCTTCGGGGCCGTACCGGCCCGCCTGTCCGCCCCGCCGCCCGTGCGGGCCGAGGACCGGCCCGGTCTGCCGTCCGGTGATCGGCTGACCGTCGTCGTCCGGCACGCCGGCCCCGGCCGGGACGGGCGGTACGAGGTGGGCTGCCACCCGGGCGCGGGCAGCCACCCGGACGTGGGCGGCGCCTGCCGGGCCCTCGACCGCAACACCCGCTGGGGCCGGGACACCTTCGCGCCCACCGCCCCCGGCAGCGCCTGCACCCTGCGCTACGGCGGCCCGGCCACCGCCCACGTCACCGGTGTCTGGGCCGGCCGCCCGGTCGACGCCGTCTACGACCGGAGCAACGGGTGCGAGATCGCCCGCTGGGACCGCCTGGTGCCCCTGCTGCCGGCGATCGGCGCGAGGGGCGACGCCAGGGGGGACGGCTCGCACAGGCGTTTCATGGCGGAATCCCCGGTTTCGTAAAAGTCCCGCGAAGGACTCGCGAAGCCGAGCAGGTGGTCCGGGGTTTGTCGTCACTTCGTCGTGCGACCTCCCTCTCATCCGCGTCGCGAGCGCAACCCGTGCCCTTAGACTCCCTCGCGTGACACGTCGCGGGCCGGTTGGCAATATGGCCCGAGCGGTCGGCAAGGTGCGGTAACAGGGAGGAAGCGTCGCGTGAGCAGCAGGCCATCCCGAGGCGCTGCTCGCCTCGCAGCCATACTGGACGCGCTGCCCGACGCGTTGGTCCTGGTCAACGCAAACGGCACGGTCGTCAACGCCAACACCATCGCCCTGGAGGCGTTCGAGGCCCCGGGCACCGCGCTCGTCGGGCGCGGGCTGCTCGATCTGCTGCCCGAGTTCGACTCCCGGCTGATCCCGGGGTCCATGCGGCGGCCCGACCACATGGACCCGCGCGGGCGCACCAAGCCCACCCGGATGGTCGCCCGGCGCACCGACGGCACCGAGTTCCCGGTCGAGGTCACCAGTGCGAACCTGGAGAACGGCCAGCAGGCCTACGACGGTTACGGCTACAGCGGCGACGAGCTGCTCATGCTCGTCGTACGGGACCTGACCGGCACCGTCGACACCGAGGCCGAACTGGCCCGTTCGCAGCGGCAGACCGAGATGATCCTGCGCGCCGCCTCGGAAGGCGTCGTGGGCACCGACACCGACGGACGCATCGTCCTGGTCAACCCGGCCGCCGCCCAGATACTGGGATTCCGGGCCGGTGAACTCGGCGGCAAGGAGCTGCACAACCTGGTGCTGCACTCGCGCGCGGACGGTTCGCCCTTCCCGTACGACGAGTCGCCCCTCGCCGACACCCTGCGCTCCGGACGCAAGCACCGGGTGCGCAACCAGGTGCTGTGGTCCAAGGGCGACAAGAGGGTGCCGGTCGACCTGACCACCGCGCCCGTGCGCGACGGCGACCAGCTCGTCGGCGCCGTGATGACCTTCACCGACCGGCGCCCGTACGACTCGGTCGTCCAGGAGAAGGAGGCCCTGGAGAAGGCGCACGCCGACGAACTGGAGCGGCTCTCCGAGGAGCACGCCTCCGACCTCACCGCGCTGCGCCAGGAGCACGTCGCCCAGCTCGAGGAGGAGCGCGAGCGGCACGAGGAGCAGCTGGCGGCCGGCGAGGAGCGCTACGCCGCGCTCGGCGAGCGGGAGAAGGACCGGTACGAGGCGCTGGCCGGGCGGCACGAGCAGCTGCTGACCCTGCTCGGGCGCTCGCTGCGCGGTCCGCTCGACGAGCTGCGCCGGGAGCTGGCCGCCCTCGCCGCGGACGACGCCGGACAGCTGTGGCCCGAGGCCAACCAGGTCCTGCACCACCTGTCGGCCGGTTACTCGCGCATCACGCAGCTCATCGACAACGTCCTCGGCTACCAGCGGCTCGACGCGGGCCTGGAGGACGTCACCCGGACCAAGGTCATGCTCGACGCGGTCGTCGCCGCCGGTGTCGACGGGGCCGTCGAACTCGTCGGCCCGGGACGCATCCAGTTCGCCGTGCACGCGCCGCCCATCGAGGCCGAGGTCGACCCGCAGCGCCTCGCGACCGCGCTGGCGCACCTCGTCGCCGACGTCGCCGGTGTCGACGCCACCGGCAACTCGCCCGTCTCGGCGGGCGGTTACCTGGACAATACGGTCGTGGTGGCGGCCGCGCAGCGCGGCGAGGTGGTACGCATCGAGGTGCGCGGGCCGTACGCCGGGGGCGATCCGGTGCACGAGCCGATCGTGCGCGGGATCGTGCGGGCGCACGGCGGTGTGCTCCAGACGCACGAGGTGCCGGGCATGAGCGGCAGCGCGTACGTGCTCGAGGTGCCGATCGGCGGCGGGGCGGGTGCGGTCGCGGCGGACCAGGTGCCCGACGCCCGGGCGGGCGAGGGCCCGGCGGCCGACGACCGGACGGCCGCCGTGGACGGTGCTCCCGACGCGGGCGCCGGCGGGCGGCGGCGGGCCCGGCGGTCCTCCACGGACGCCTTCCTGGACGGCGCCGAAGGCGCCGGGAACCCCGGGAGCGCGATGCTCGCGCTGCCGCAGGTCGCCGGGGAGGCGGACGCGTCCGTGCCCACCGGGCGGCGGCGCAGGCGCGCGGCGGCCGGGGAGCCGGCCGGGGAACTGGAACAGATGGACGCGCAGGGCCCGGGTGACGGCTCGGGCGGGACCGGCCGGCGACGTGGTTCGACGACCGAGGGTGCCGTGGTGACCGCGGCCGAGCACGCGGCGGGCGCGGCCGCCTCGGGCAACGGGCTCGGCGGCACCGTTCCGCCGCAGGGCGTGCCCGTGCCCACGGGCCGGCGGGCCCGGCGGGAGACCGGCGCGCCGCAGAACGCCCTGCCGCCCGCGCAGGCACCGGAGGCGGGACCGCGGACCGACGCCGCGGACGCCGTCGAGACGGCCGAGGGCGGGGAGCCGACCGGACGGCGCCGGCGTGCGCTGGCCGCGGCCGCCGAGCGGGCCGCCGCGGCGGAGGCGGGCGGCGGCGCCCGCCAGGTCTTCGCCCTGCCGCCCGCCGAGGCGGACCGGGTTCCCGGAGCGGCGGACGCGGTTGGCGCTCCGACCGGAGCTGCGACTGGGGCCGGGGCTGCGGTCCCTCGGGTGCCGGGGCAGGTCGGTTCGGCGCAGGTTCCGGTCGCAGGTCCGGCGCAGGGTGCGGCGCAGGGTCCGGGTCCGGTTCAGCTGCCCGGTCAGGTTCCGGCTGCCGGTCCGGCGCAGGTGGCGGGGCAGCCCCAGGTTCCGGGGCAGATCCAGGGCCAGATTCCGGCGCAGGCCCAGGCCCAGATTCCAATGCAGGCCCAGGCCCCGATTCCGGTGCAGGCCCAGGCCCCGATTCCGGTGCAGGCCCAGGCCCAGGTTCCGGCGCAGGCCCAGGTTCCCGGCCAGGCTCAGGCGCCCGGCCAGGCGCAGGTGCCCGGCCAGGCGCAGGTGCCGGGTGCGGCGGCCCCCGGTCCGGTTCAGGTGCCCGCCCCTGCGGCCGGTGCGGAGGACGACGGCCGGCACGACGCCGTGCCGCTCGACCAGGCCGACGACCACACCCCGCCCCAGCCGCATCCCACCACCGCCCCCACGGGCCGGCGCCGACGGGCCGTGGCCCAGCCGGCCGAGGCCCCCGGGACGCCCGCGGTACCCGGGGCACCCGTCCAGGCCGCCCCCGGCCAGGGCGGCGTCCCGCAGGCCCCGGCTCCGCAGGTCCCCGCCGGGCATACGCTGCCGCCCGCCGCCGTACCGGCTCAGGGCACCGCAGGTCAGGCCGCCCCGGTCGCTCCCGATCAGCCGGTCACCGCACCGGCCGCCGCGCAGCCGCTGCCCGCGCAGCCCCTCCCCGCACCGGCGGCCCAGGCCTCCGCGGCTCAGCCGGGCGCGGCCCAGCCGGGCGCCGCCGTGCCGCACCAGTGGCCCGGTACCGACCGGACCCCCGCCGCCGGAACCCCGGTGGCCCCCGCCGCCGTAGCCCCGGGTGGTGCCGGTACGCCCGCGGCCGGTACGCCGCTGCCGCCGGAGCACGCCGCCGCGCGGGCGCCGCGTGCCGCGCAGCCGCTGCCCGCCGAGGCCGCGGCGGGCGCTCCCGTCGACCCGGACTCCACCCAGGGGCGGGCGTTCAGCGTGCGGACGCTGGGGCAGGGCGTGCCGTTCGCCCGCCAGGCCGCCCAGGTGCAGCAGCCCACGGCCACGCCGCCGCCGCACGCGCCGAACGGTTCCGGCCGCCGCCGCAAGCTGGGCACGCCGCCCGACCCGGCGGCCCGCCCGGAGCCGCAGCCGGAGCAGGGCGCCAGGCCGCATCCGACGGCCGAACAGCCCGCTGCCGCCCCGATGCCGGGACAGCCGTCGCTCGCCGGGCAGGCCAGGCTCGCCCCGGCCACCGAGGGGGCCGGACGGTCGTACGCCATAGGCGCACCGGACGAGAACGCCGCCGAGGGGCCCGAGCCGCTGGACGGTCCGGGCGGGGCCGTCGAGGTGGCGGACACCCCGCATCCGCAGCCACTGGACGACGAGCTGCCCCCCGAGCCGCTGGACAACCCGCGCCGGCTGCTGGTGTGGCCCGCGCCGGACGTGACCACCCAGCAGGCGCTGAGCGACCGGGGCTACCGGCCCGTCATCGTGCACTCGCGCGAAGAGGTCGACGCGCAGATCGCGGCCTTCCCCGCCGCCCTGTTCGTGGACCCGCTGACG
Source organism: Streptomyces sp. NPDC041135 (assembly GCF_055592085.1). Taxonomy (NCBI): domain Bacteria; kingdom Bacillati; phylum Actinomycetota; class Actinomycetes; order Kitasatosporales; family Streptomycetaceae; genus Streptomyces; species Streptomyces sp. NPDC041135. The sequence continues at coordinate 174,860 of NZ_JBVIYZ010000008.1, read as the reverse complement.
GGGCCGATCACCCGTACCGCCCTGCAGTCGCTGCGGCAGGCGGCGGTGGCCGCCGAGGTGCCGGTGCTGGTGACGGCCGGGCTCGGGCAGGCGACGCGCGAGGCGGCGTACGGCGCCGACCCCGCCGTCCTGCTGAAGGCGCTGGCGCCGCGCGACAGCGAGCAGCATCCGCCGCGGGTGCTGCTGATCGAGGAGCACGCGGAGATCGCGCTGGCGCTGACGGCGACGCTGGAGCGGCGCGGCATGCAGGTGGCGCGGGCCGCGAGCGACGACGACGCGGTGGCCCTCGCCGGGCAGTTCCGGCCCAACCTGGTGGTGATGGACCTGCTCCAGGTGCACCGCCGCCGGGCCGGGATCGTGGACTGGCTGCGGGCGAACGGGCAGCTCAACCGCACCCCGCTCGTCGTCTACACCGCCGCCGTCGACCCGGCCGACCTGCCCAGGCTGGCCTCCGGGGAGACGGTGCTGTTCCTCGCCGAGCGGTCCACCAGCACGGAGGTGCAGGGCCGGATCGTGGACCTGCTGGCGCGGATCGGCACCAACTGACCCACCGGGGAGTGACCCGGGTGGGGTGACCGACGCGGGGCGGCCGGAATGAGCCCGACACGGGCCGCAGGGCCGACCGTGGAGGTCCGGCCCCCCGTCGGCCCTGCCGCCCGCGCCTGCCGGTGCCCCGTGCTCGGTGCCCCGTGCTCGGTGCGCGGTGTGCGGTGTGCGGGTCAGAGTTCGGTGACGTCCAGGGAGCCGTCCGCGTAGCGCCTGCGCAGGACCTTCTTGTCGAACTTGCCCACGCTGGTCTTCGGCACCGACTCGATGACCGTCCAGCGCTCGGGGAGCTGCCACTTGGCGATCCGGCCCTCCGCGGCGAGGAAGGCGCGCAGGGCCTCGAAGTCGGTGCTGGCGCCCGGCCTGAGGACGACCGTGGCCAGCGGGCGCTCGCCCCACCTGGCGTCGGGGACGGCGACCACGGCGGCCTCGGCGACGTCCGGGTGGGCCATCAGCGCGTTCTCCAGGTCGACCGAGGAGATCCACTCGCCGCCGGACTTGATGACGTCCTTGGCGCGGTCGGTGAGGGTGAGGTAGCCGTCGGGGCAGATGGTGCCGACGTCCCCGGTCTTCAGCCAGCCGTCCTCACTGAACTTGTCGGCGGGGCGCAGGGGTTCGGCGTCGGGGCCGTTGTAGTAGGCGCCGGCGATCCAGGGGCCGCGCACCTCCAGCTCGCCCGCCGACTCACCGTCCCAGGGCAGGCGTTCGCCGCCTGGGCCGGTGAGGCGGGCCTCGACGCCGGCCGGGAAGCGGCCCTGGGTGAGGCGGTAGGCCATCTCCTCCTCGGCGCCGGCCGCGTGGGCCGGCGGACGGGCCACCGTGCCCAGCGGTGAGGTCTCCGTCATGCCCCAGGCGTGGCAGACGCGCATGCCGAGCCGGTCGAACGCCTCCATGAGGGAGGGCGGGCAGGCCGAGCCGCCGATGGTGACCTGGGTGAGGGACCCCACGTCCCGGGGGCGGGCGGTGAGTTCGGCCAGCAGGCCCTGCCAGATGGTGGGCACGGCCGCGGCGTGCGTCGGCCGCTGCGACTCGATCATCTCGGCGAGCGGGGCCGGCTGGAGGAAGCGGTCCGGCATCAGCATGTTCACGCCGGTCATGAAAGTGGCGTGCGGCAGGCCCCAGGCGTTGACGTGGAACTGGGGGACCACGACGAGCGAGGTGTCCCGGTCGGTCAGGCCCATCGACTGGGTCATGTTCACCTGCATGGAGTGCAGGTAGATGGAACGGTGGCTGTAGGTGACGCCCTTGGGGTCGCCGGTGGTGCCGGAGGTGTAACACATGGCGGCGGCCTGGCGTTCGTCCAGCTCGGGCCAGTCGTACGTGGTGGGCCGGCCGGCGATCAGCTCCTCGTACTCGTGGACCCGCGCCGTCGCCCCGTCCAGCGGGGAGCGGTCGCCGGGGCCGGAGACGACGACGTGCTCGACCGTGGGCAGCTTGGGCAGCAGCGGGGCGAGCAGCGGGATCAGCGAGCCGTTGACGACGATCACGCGGTCGGCGGCGTGGTTGACGATCCACACCAGCTGCTCGGCGGGCAGCCGCAGGTTGAGCGTGTGCAGCACCGCGCCCATGGCGGGCACCGCGAAGTACGCCTCCACGTGCTCGGCGTTGTTCCACATCAGGGTGGCGACGCGGTCGTCCCGGCGCACCCCCAGTTCGTCGCGGAGGGCGTTCGCCAGCTGTACCGCCCGTGCTCCCGCCTCGGCGAAGGAGCGGCGCTGCGGCTCGCCCTCACCGGTCCAGGTGGTGATCTGGGACCGTCCGTGCACGCGCATCCCGTGTTCCAGGATGCGGGTGACGGTCAGCGGTACGTCCTGCATGGTGCTCAGCACGGCGTCCTCCCGGGGCGGCGTTGCCTACGCGGTGGTAAGGGCTGCGCTGATTCTGCTCACATACCACTTGGTATGTCACTAGGTGGTAGGTCACGGTCTCGCGGCCGGCACCGGGACGGACCCGCCCGGCCACGGGGTACGGCTCCGCTCGGCCACGGGGTACGGCCCCACCCGGCCATGGGGTACGGACCCGCTCGGCCACGGGGTCACCGGGACGCCCGCCGGGTCATGGGGCCACCGCGCCGCCGGGTCGGCTCAGCGCGTCGGGCCCAGTTCGGGGTCCTCGCGCAGCTTGCCGAGGGCCCGGGACACCGCCGACTTCACCGTGCCCACCGACACCCCGAGCACCTCGGCGGTCTGGGCCTCGCTGAGATCCTCGTAATAGCGCAGGACGACCATCGCCCGCTGCCGGGCGGGCAGCTTCATGATCGCCCGCCACATCGCGTCGTGCAGCGCCTGCCGCTCCGCCGGGTCGTAGCCGCCGGGCGCGGACTCCGGCGGCTCGGGCAGCTCGTCGCAGACGAACTCGTCGACGCGGCGCCTGCGCCACTGCGAGGTCCGGGTGTTCAGCAGCGCCCGGCGCACATAGCCGTCGAGCGCCCGGTGGTCCTCGATCCGCTCCCACGCGACGTAGGTCTTGGCGAGCGCGGTCTGCAGCAGGTCCTCGGCGTCGCTGGGGTTGGCGGTCAGCGATCGCGCGGTGCGCAGCAGGACCGGCTGGCGGGCCCGGACGTACGAGGCGAACGACGGGTACAGGCAGGCCTCGCCGCTCCGGGGGCGGGGGAGGGTCTGGCCCGCCGGCTGTCCCGCTGGCGCGGGGTCGGCCGAGGCACGGGGGCGGACGGCAGTGGTCATGGCTCCACGCTAGGAGCGGGCCCCGTCGCGCGGATCGGCCGCAGGTCCCGAAGCGGAGTCCCCCTCAGGTTGTAGGGGTGGGGCCGGCCCCACCTCCTGTAGGTGGAGAGCCGGGGTGCGGCCCTGTGCGGGTCATCCCTGAGGGGCGGACCGCCCACCGCCCGGACCAGCCCGGACACCGACCCGGACACCGGCCCGCCGGCGGGGCCGGTCACAGGGTCCGCGGGACGGGCCCGGCACCCAGGATCCCGACCCCCTCCCGGCGCCGCCCTCTTCCCTTTTTCGAACATGCGTACGAACATGGAGTCATGGCCACCACCGACCGGCAGGCCGCGACACTGGCCCTCGCACACGCCCTGTCAGCCGCCGAACGCGGCCTGGCGGTGATCCCCCTGTCCCGCACGAAGCTCCCCGCCCTGCGCTCCCCGCACCGCGACCGGCCCGGCGCCCGCCCCTGCCACGGTGAGTGCGGCCGCTTCGGGCACGGCGTGTACGACGCCTCCACCGACCCCGCGCACATCCGCCGCCTGTTCGCCGCCGCGCCCTGGGCCACGGGCTACGGCATCGCCTGCGGCCTGCCCCCGCACCACCTGATCGGCGTCGACCTCGACACCAAGTCCGGCACTGACTCCTCGGCCGCCCTGCGCGAGCTGGCCCTGCGCCACCTGTTCACCATCCCGGAGACGGTCGTCGTCCTCACCCCGAGCGGCGGCCGCCACCTGTGGCTGACCGGCCCGCCGGACGTCGTCGTCCCCAACTCGGCCGGCCGGCTGGCCCCCGGCATCGACATCCGGGGCGCCGGCGGCTACCTGGTCGGCCCCGGCTCCCGCACCGACCACGGCGTCTACGGCACCGCACCCGGCACCGCCCACCTGCCGCCCGCGCCCTGCCCGCCGTCCCTGCTGCGGCTGCTCCTGCCACCGCCGCGCGCCCCGCACGCCGCGCCGCCACCGGCCGGCGACCACGGCCGGGGCCTGGTGCAGTTCGTCCTCGCCGCCCACGAGGGCCAGCGCAACACCCGCCTGTTCTGGGCGGCCTGCCGGGCCTACGACAACGGATTCGGCCCGGACCTCGTCGACCCGCTGGTGGAAGCGGCCCTGCACACGGGCCTGAGCGAGCGCGAGGCCCGCGCGACCATCGCCTCGGCCGCCCGCATGACGGGCCACCCGTAGCCGCCCCCACCGACGCTTCCTGGACGACTGAATTGACCGTCACTGAGCGGCCCGCATAGAGCTACGAATCAGATGCTGCGCCTCTGTAGCAGGCATCATGAACCCGTGGGGATAGACGTGGAGCTGCACTCGGCACGGCCAACGCGTAACTGGCGCAAGTCCCGAGCGACGCTGCTTCAGAGTTCGTACGGGCACGGGGAGGCGTTGGCCGATGCGATCGGCTCGCTCCGGCTGCTCGGAGTGCCTGGGCGGCTGACCGCCGTGGACCCCTACGGCGATGCTCTGATGAACGAGCAGGAGGCTGCCGTTGCTCTCGGCGAGATCCCCGATCTACGGCAACGGTGCACCGATGAGCGTCAGCTGGCTGCCTTGGACGACCTTGCGAAGTTGCTGGAGCAGTGCGCCGGCACTCCATGCAGCTATCTGTGGTTCCAGGGCGACTGAAGACCCGTGCCCCATCCGTGCCCGATGGACCGGGAACTCACGGGCAACCACGGTCACCAGCAGGTACCGCGCATGGCGAAGGCCCCCGACCGATGTTCCTGGTCAGGGGCCGTTCACGTGCGGTGGGTGTGGGATTTGAACCCACGGTGACTCGCGCCACGACGGTTTTCAAGACCGTTCCCTTAGGCCGCTCGGGCAACCCACCCGCGCTCCGCCCACCTGGGGCGGAGCGGGTACAGAGTACCGGCACCGGCCCCGTCGCGTGCAGCGCGGAGCCGGCTCGTGCGGTGGGCGCGGCCGGGGTGGTGGCCGCGCCGGGTCAGCTGTCGCCCGTGCGGGAGCCCAGGGTGAGGTCGACCGTGTGTTCCTGGCCGCCGCGCTTGTAGGTGATCTTGACGTTGTCGCCCGGCTGGTGGGTCCAGATCTCGCCGATCAGGGTCGGGCCGCTGTCGATCACCGAGTCGTCGAGCTTGGTGATGACGTCACCGGGCTTGAGGCCGGCCCGGTCGGCGGGGCCGCCCGACTCGACCGCGGAGGACCCGCTGGCGCCCTGGTCGGTGATCTTCGCGCCCGAGGTGGTGTCCTCCAGGGAGACGGAGGCGCCGATCTTGGCGTAGACCGGCTTGCCGGTCTTGATCAGCTGCTGGGCGACGTACTTGGCCTGGTTGATCGGGATGGCGAAGCCCAGGCCGATCGAACCGGACTGCCCGGAGCTGCCCAGGCCGCCGCTGCTCGACGACTGGATCGCGGAGTTGATGCCGATCACCGCGCCGCTCGCGTTCAGCAGCGGTCCGCCGGAGTTGCCCGGGTTGATGGAGGCGTCGGTCTGCAGGGCGCTCATGTAGGAGGCCTTGCTGGAGGCGCTGCCGTCGCTGGAGGCGACCGGGCGGTTCTTGGCGCTGATGATGCCGGTCGTCACCGTGTTGGACAGTCCGAAGGGGGCGCCGATGGCGATCGTCTCGTCGCCGACGGCCACCTGGTCGGAGTTGCCGAGGGGAAGCGGCTTGAGGTCCGAGGGGGCGTTCTTGAGCTTGATGACCGCGACGTCGTAGCCCTGGGCGTGGCCGACGACCTCGGCGTCGTACTTCTTGCCGTCCGGGAAGGTGGCCGTCAGCTTGCCGCCGTCCACCGCGTCCGCCACCACGTGGTTGTTGGTGACGATGTGGCCCTGGGTGTCGAACACGAACCCGGTGCCGGTGCCGCCCTCGCCGCTGGTGGACTCCGCCTCGATGGTGACCGTGCTGGGCAGCGCCTTGGCCGCCACGTTGGCGATGGTGCCCGGGGCGCGCTTGACCTGGGAGGCGCTGCTGTCGGAGGCGGAGACGGTGGTGGAGCCGCTGTCGTCGCCGTTCTTGGCCAGGGTGTAGCCGAGACCGCCGCCCAGGCCGCCGGCCACCAGCGCCGCCACCAGGACCGCCGCGAGCAGCCCGCCGCGGCCGCTGCGGGGCTTGGGCGCGGGCTGCTGGTACGACGAGCCCCAGCCGCCGCCCGCGCCGGCACCGCCGTCGGCGTAGGACGGCGTGGCCGGGGCCGGGGGCGGCCACGCGCCCTCCGGCGCGGAACCGGAGGCCTGATGGGCGTCCGCCTGGTTCCCGTAGCCCGCCTGGCCCGGCCGGCCCGCCTGGTCATGGGCGGTGGGCGGCGGGTAGGCGGCGTACGGCTGCGCGGGCGCCTGGGCGTACGGCTGCGGCGCGTGCTCCGGCGCGCCGGGAGCCCCCTGGGGCACCGGCGGGAGCGGAGTCGTCGGCGTGCCCCCCTCGGGCGTGGCTGCCTGCGGGGAAGCAGCGGGAGATGCCACCGGCACGGGAGGTGCGGACGGGGCCGGGGGTACCGCGGTGCCCTCGTTCTCGGTGCTCACAGCTCTTCTCCTCGATCCACGGCTGTTGTTCTCGGTGGCACTCGGTCACATTCGTTCACGCTCGTCGTCGACCCTTGCGCGATGCAGCTGTGCATGTGCTTGTGCTTTTGTACGCGGTCAGCTTTTCCCATGGGCCGTCAGAGCACCATAAGCGGTGGCTGTGGGTCCAGGGTCACTCCTTATATAGGGCCTCTACGACGAATGTTCCATTTATGCGGGCAATTCGGGCACCGCTGTGGAGCCGGAGTGCGGGAGGGAGTGCGTTCCGCGCTCGTGCGCCGTGCTCGTGCCCGTCTTCCCCGCGGCGGTGGCACCATGACGCGGTGACCCACGCACGACAGCACCAGATCCAGGTCGTCGCTCACCGGGGAGCCTCGGACGACGCCCCCGAGCACACCCTGGCCGCCTACCGGAAGGCGATCGAGGACGGCGCCGACGCCCTCGAGTGCGACGTCCGGCTGACCGCGGACGGACACCTGGTCTGCGTCCACGACCGCCGGGTGAACCGCACGTCCAACGGCCGCGGCGCGGTCTCGGCCCTGGAACTCGCCGACCTGGCCGCCCTGGACTTCGGTTCCTGGAAGACCCGCGACGCCTGGCGCGGCCGCGACGAGGAGCCCGACTGGGAGCACCGCCCCGAGGACCCGGCGGACACCTCCGTACTCACCCTGGAACGGCTGCTGGAACTGGTCGCCAACTCGGGGCGGCGGGTGGAGCTGGCCGTGGAGACCAAGCACCCGACGCGCTGGGCCGGCCAGGTCGAGGAGCGGCTGCTGGCGCTGCTGAAACGGTTCGGGCTGGACGCGCCGGCCTCGGCGGAGGAGTCCCCGGTGCGGGTCATGAGCTTCTCGGCGCGCTCGCTGCACCGGGTGCAGGCGGCCTCCCCGACGCTGCCGACGGTCTACCTGATGCAGTTCGTCTCGCCCCGGCTGCGCGACGGCCGGCTGCCCGTCGGCGTCGGCATCGCCGGGCCCTCGATGCGCATCGTGCGCGGCCACCCGGCGTACATCGAGCGGCTGAAGCGGGCCGGACACCAGGTGCACGTGTGGACCGTGAACGAGCCGGCCGACGTCGACCTCTGCGCGGGCCTCGGGGTCGACGCCATCATCACCAACCGCCCGCGCGCGGTGCTCGGCCGGCTCGGCCGCTGAGACGAGGCCCCCGGCCTCCTCTCCCGCCTCTCACCCTCGCGGACCCAGGGGTGGAAAACACGAAAAACAGCGGGATCATGCGTCACCCCTTGACCAGCAGTCCCACCTGCACCATCCTCCACTCCCGGCCACACCATCGAAATCCAGCCACATGGTGACAGGGAGTGCTCCGGCGCGTTCGGTGCGTGTTCGGCCACGGTGAATGCGTCGCCGGGCCCGGTCTGGCCGGTTTCCGGTACAGGCCAATGGGGCATCCACACCGTGGCGTGGGGCAAAGGAGGTCTCGGGGGTGGCGTTGGTGGTGGCACAGGAAGTGCCCACGTCGTCGAGCATGGCCGTTCCCCATGGCCCTGCGGGCGTGGGCAGGGCGCGGCACCGCATGCGCGATCAGCTGCGCGGCGGGGGCGTATCGGAATCGGTCATCGACGACGCCGTACTGATCCTTTCCGAACTGCTGAGCAACGCCTGCAAGCACGGGCGTCCGCTGGGCGACGCGGCGGCGGGGGACGGAGACGTCCGGGCCGCCTGGCGGGTGGACCCGTGCGGCCGGCTCGTCGTCGAGGTCACGGACGGCGGCGGCCCGACCCGCCCGGCGCCGGCCACCCCGTCGGTGACCGCGCGCGGCGGCCGGGGGCTGAACATCATCACCGCGCTCGCCGACGACTGGGGCGTCCGGGACGGGGTCCGGGGCGAGGTGACGGTGTGGGTCGTGGTCCACGGGGACGTGCGCCGTCCCGGTGCCCGGCACCGCGGCGACGGTTTCGCTACGCGCGTCACGGCCCCGGCGGTTCCCGCCATGGTGGACCTGGACTTCGCGGACGCCTTCGACGACCTGGACTGACCGGGCCGGTCCGGACCGGCCCACCGCCCGACGCGGCCGCCCACCGCCCCGCCGCCCGTGCGGCGGCGGTGGTGGTGGCCGTACCGCCGGCGGCCCGTCGCCGCGGCAGGCCGGCTGGCCGGCCAGGCCGGCCAGGCCGGCCCATGATCCCGCGGCGCCTCGGCGCGGCCGCTCCGCTCGTCCACAGGTCCCTGTCGCCCCTGGCGTGAACGGCTAGGCTCCGCCGTACCAGACGAGCCGTAACCGGGAGACACCCAGATGGCCAAGAAGCGACCCCAGACGAAGGCCAAGCGGCCGCAGCTCAGCGATGCGGAGATCCCGGTCGTCGGCGCCCGTGAGCCCTGCCCGTGCGGCAGCGGCCGGCGCTACAAGGCCTGTCACGGCCGGGCCGCCGCGCACGCCGTGACCGAGCTGGTGCAGCGCCCGTTCGAGGGCCTGCCGGGCGAGTGCGACTGGGTGGCGCTGCGCGAGCTGGTCCCGGCGGCCACCGTCGAACTGCCGCTGCGCGACGGCCTGCCCGAGGGCGTGCCGTCGGTCACGCTCGCCACCGTGCTGCCGATGGCCTGGCCGGCCCTGCGCCGCGACGACGGCTCGGTGCTGCTGGGCCTGCAGAACGACACGCCCTCCGGTGACATCAGCCGCGACCTCGCCGACACCCTGCGGCGGGCGCTGTCCGCCGAGCCGGGCACGCCGGTGCAGGCCCGCCGCGCGCCCGCCGACGGACCGCGGCTGCAGGACCTGCTCGACCCCGAAGGCGCGTTCGAGCCAGTTGTGCACAGCGGCTTCGAGTTCTGGGTGCCGGACCCGGAGAACGCCAGCCCCGAGGTGGCCGCCTCGCTGGAGCGGGCCAACGCCGCGGCCATCCCCACGGTCCGGCTGGCCGGTGTGGACGCCGCGTACTGGTGCGAGACCCCGGACAAGAACCACCTGCGCTGGGTCATGCCGCATCCGGAGGAGCGGCTTCTGGACGCTCTGGCCCGACTCCATGCGGCGGGCGGCTCGAGCCTCGGCGAGGGCACCCGGCTGGTCGGCTCCTTCCGTGCTCACGGGCTCACCGTCCCGGTCTGGGACCTGCCGAGCGGGGTCGGGGCCGAGGAGGTGGAGAAGCCGGCGGCCGAGTTCGCCGAGCGCCTCGCGACCGCCCTCGCCGCCGATGCTCCGCTCACGCCCGAGGAGCGGCGGGCGCGCGGCGGACTGACCAACCGGCAGGTCACGCTCAGCTGACGCACAGCGAGCGGCGGAGCCCGGGCCGACCGTCCGTCCGGTCCGGGCGGCCGCGCCGCGTCCGGTGACTCCTGTCACAACTCCCGGGCGTGACAAGCCAATCCGTGTCCGAATAGCCGAGATCGAATTTGCGAACAGCCGATCTCTTGTTACCGTTCGAGTAGCCCGGTTGCTGGTGCATCCCCCGTCGCCAGCAACCGGGTCTTTTCATGTCCGCGTCCGCTGTCCGCGCCGCTGTACACGGCGCCGCGGTGCGTCAACTGCCGCCGGATACCTCGGAGTTGCTTCCCGAGCGCAGCAGCAGCGGTCCGTCCGCGCCGGGCGCGGCGAACTCCGACACGGCCGTGTAGGCGTCCAGGGTGCCCTTCGTGCGCCAGCGGGGCGTCTCGCAGGTGGCGGGCTCGTCGTCGGCTTGCGCGGCGCAGCGCATCCGCACGGACCGGCCGGCCGGCCCCATCAGGCTCAGCACCGACTCCAGCACGTCACCGGTGGCGTTGCGGTAGTAGGTGCGCGCCCAGGTGTCCTCGCCCTGGGTCAGCACGCACGTCTGCGCCTCGACCCCCTCCGGGGAGGACAGCTCGGGGCCGCAGCGGGCGGCGGTGGCGAGTCCCAGGCCGAGCAGCAGCGGGGAGCGGGCGGGGACGGGCAGCTTGGCGTCGTCGCGGTGCGAGACGTCCGCGGCCGCCCGGTCCCGGTCGTCGGCGGGCCGTGCGGCCTCGCCCGTCGGCCCCGCGGACGCCACGGCCAGGGGCAGCGCGACCGCGGCCGCCATGACGCCCACGAGGGCGAGCAGACGAAGGTTCATAAAGGGAATGTAACGAGCACGGTCCGCCGCAGGGCCGCGGCCGCGCCCGACACCCCTACAACTCGGGCGCGCTCACACCCGTACGAGTGAGGGCGTCGACGACGGCGTCGACGACGGCCTCCACATCGGGCACCCACGGGGCGGCCGAGCCGGGCAGCGGCGCGCGCTCCCAGCGGATGGCGCCCTGGCCGGTCTCCGACGGGGGCAGGGCGAGGTAGCCGCCCTCGCCGTGGAAGCGCAGGGAGCCGGGCACGAAGTCCTTGGCGTAGAGCAGCTCGCCCAGCTGTTCCATGGAGTACGGCTTGACCAGCAGCGCCCAGCGGGTGGGCGTGGCGATCACCGGGCCCAGGCGCATGCCGCGCCGGTCGAGCAGGGCGAGGGCGCGGGCCGCCGCGAGGGCCGGCAGGCTGACCGCGCAGGGAGCGGCGCCGCCGGTGGCGAGGATGATGGGCGCGCTCGGGCGGTTGCCCCACCACCAGCGCACCATGCGCCCGTCGGTGGTGGCCGCGAGCAGGCCGGGGTCGAAGGGATGGGCTCCGGGCACCGTGCACTCGGGGTCGGGGCAGGCGCAGCCCGCCCGGCCCTGCGGGTCCGGGGCCACGCCCGGGAGCACCGGCCACTGCCATTGGGTCGCGAAGGCCAGGGCCGCGCTGATCAGCTCAGGCCGTCCGGCGTTCCGCCTGGACAGGAGCCTGCGTCGCCTTCCGAGGATCTCGCGCATGAGCGCTCGTTCCTTTCCGTTGCACCGCTGGCAACACCGTGGACCACATCACACCATGTGTCGATCACTTCACCGTGCGTACCTGTTGGCGCATCACACCCCTGCGTGGAGCAGGGGGACCCCCAGGGGGTCGAACATCGACCGCGTCCGCTTCGTCCGCGTCCGTCGTGCGTCTATCAAAAGCACAGTCGCGGCGCGGGGGTGGCGAAGTCTGGCGTTTTACGTCGCGCGTGGTTCTCTCCGCCTCCGCCGCGGGAGGATGGGGCACGGTCGTCGGTGGTTAAGACGCCCGGGTCCGTCGCCAGGTTCCCGGGTGGCCCCCAGCCACCCCTGGCCTTCTCCGAGTACGTACCCATCACGACCGCTGTGACGCTCTGTGGAGCAGGGTCAGTCGACCGCAATGAGCCGATACCCCAGTCATTTTCAAGCCAACTTCCCCAATCGGCAAGGGGTCCGGCACAAACCCCGAGAGGCCCACGGACACCAGGAATCCCAGCAGGACAATGCTGGACATCCCCTCACGAGTGCGTGTACATGTGGAGACACTGCTAGCGGTGCAGAATGACATGGGGGTTTGCGATGCTTCTGAGCAATACGCACCGGTCTGGAAGCCGGACGAGATGAGCGCCCCGCATCCTCCGAAAGTGGCTGGAATCGATTCAACGGTTCCCACGCCCGCACACACTGTCGCGCCCGCATCCCCCGTCCCGGGCGCCCCTCCGCTCCCGGCCCCCGGGTCCCCCGCACCGGGCGCCCTGCTCCAGGACCGGCTGGCCGGCTGGGTCTCCGGCCTCACCACCCTCCACGAACTGACCGAGCGCCTGGCGCGCACCACCGCACTCGAGACCGCGCTGCGGGAGCTGCTGCGTGCCGGGGCCGCGCTCGTCGGCGCCCGCCGCGGCCTGCTCGTCCTGGAACCCGGCGACGGACTCGGCCCCCGCACCACCGTCGGCCTCGGCCTCGGCCGCGCCGACCTCGGCCACCTGGAGACCGTGCCGCGCGGCGCCCTGCCGTACGGCGAGCTGCTCGACACCGCCGCGCGCCCCGGCGGCACGAGCACGGCCGGCGCGGCCGGCGGGCCGGGCGAGAGCGTCCACCCCGACCTGTTCGCCGAGGACGGCCTCGACCCGCGCCACCGCGAGGTCGCCGCCCGCCTCGGATACGCCGCCAGCTACGCGCTGCCGCTGGCCACCGACGCCGCGGGCCGCCTCGGCGCGGCCGTCTGGCTCTACGACGAGCCCGCCGAGCCGCACGCGCGCGAGCGGCACCTCGTCGGCCTGTACCTCCGCTACGCCACCGAGCACCTGGCGCGGCTGCTGGAGGTGGAGCGCACGCGCGCGTGCGTGGCGACCCTCGCCGAGGAACTGCTCCCGTCCCGGCTGCCGCGGGTGGCCGGTGTGCAGCTCGCCGCCCGGCACCGCACCGGCCCGCGCGGCGGCGGCGACTGGTACGACGCGCTGCCGCTGCCGGACGCCGCGCTCGGCCTCTCGGTCGGCTCGGTGACCGGCTCCGGACCCAGCGCGGTCGCGGCGATGGGGCGGCTGCGGGCCTCCCTGCGCGCGTACGCCGTGATGGAGGGCGAGGACCCGGTGGCGGTCCTGTCCGACCTGGAGCTGCTGCTGCGGCTGACCGAGCCCGCCCGCTCGGCGACCGCCCTCTTCGCCTACTGCGAGCCCGCCGCGCGCAAGATCACCCTGGCCGGGGCCGGTCACAGCCCGCCGCTGCTGATCGGCGAGCGCCGCACCGAGTTCGCGGAGACCACCGTCTCGGCGCCGCTGGGCATGCTCGCCTGCTGGGAGGCCCCCAGCGTGGAGATCGAGGCGGACGCAGGCGAAACGGTGCTGCTGTACACCGACGGGCTGCTGCACCGTACCGGCGACTGCATGGACCGCGCCTTCGCGCGGCTGCACGCGGCGGGCGCGAGCGTCCCGCGCGCGCTGCGCCGCGACCCGGGAGCCGTCGCCGACCACGTGCTGCGCACCGTGCTGCCGGACGGCCTGGACCGGGCCGACAGCGAGGAGGACGTGGTCCTGCTGGCGGCCTGCTTCGACTGAGGGCGCCGCGGCCCCCGGCGGCGCGGCGTTGACATGGGAGGCCATATCAGCGCATCCGCCCCGGTCCGCTCCCGGTACGACCGTACGATGATGGTGGTCCCCCTGCTCCGGCCCCGTCCCGAGCGTCGCGGGCCCGGGGGAGATCACATGCCGTATCGAGGAGGATCACGTGGCCGACGAACTCAACCCGGAGACCCCGGAAGCTGAGTCCGAGGAGCCCATCAAGCAGCGGAAGAACGGCCTGTACCCGGGCGTCTCCGACGAGCTGGCCGAGAACATGCAGTCCGGCTGGGCCGACACCGAGCTGCGCGACCTGGAGCCGGTCGAGCAGGCCGCGCACACCGCGCGCCGCCGCGCCGCGCTCTCCGCGCGCTTCCCGGGCGAGCGCCTGGTGATCCCCGCGGGCAACCTGAAGACCCGCTCCAACGACACCGAGTACCCCTTCCGCGCGTCGGTCGAGTACGCGTACCTCACCGGCAACCAGACCGAGGACGGCGTCCTGGTCCTGGAGCCCGTCGCGGGCGGCCACCGGGAGACGATCTACCTGCTGCCGCGCTCCGACCGGGAGAACGGCGAGTTCTGGCTCTCCGGCCAGGGTGAGCTGTGGGTCGGCCGCCGCCACTCCCTGGCGGAGTCCGAGGCGCTGTACGGCATCAAGGCCGCCGACGTGCGCGAGCTGGCCGACCGCCTGCGCGAGGCCACCGGCCCGGTGCGCGTCGTGCGCGGTCACGACGCCGGCATCGAGGCGGCGCTGACCGACAAGGTCACCGCCGAGCGCGACGAGGAGCTGCGCGTCTTCCTCTCCGAGGCCCGCCTGGTCAAGGACGAGTTCGAGGTCGGCGAGCTGCAGAAGGCCGTCGACTCCACCGTGCGCGGCTTCGAGGACGTCGTGAAGGTCCTCGACAAGGCCGAGGCGACCTCCGAGCGCTACATCGAGGGCACGTTCTTCCTCCGCGCGCGCGTGGAGGGCAACGACATCGGCTACGGCTCCATCTGCGCGGCCGGCCCGCACGCCTGCACGCTGCACTGGGTGCGCAACGACGGCCCCGTGCGCCCGGGCGACCTGCTGCTGCTCGACGCGGGCGTCGAGACGCACACCCTGTACACCGCCGACGTCACGCGCACCCTGCCCATCGACGGCACGTACACCGGCATCCAGAAGAAGATCTACGACGCCGTGTACGAGGCCCAGGAGGCCGGCATCGAGGCCGTCCGGCCCGGCGCCAAGTTCCGCGACTTCCACGACGCCGCCCAGCGCGTGCTGACCGAGAAGCTGGTGGAGTGGGGCCTGGTCGAGGGACCGGTGGAGCGCGTCCTGGAGCTGGGTCTGCAGCGCCGCTGGACCCTGCACGGCACCGGCCACATGCTCGGCATGGACGTGCACGACTGCGCGGCCGCCCGGACGGAGACGTACGTGGAGGGCACGCTGGAGCCGGGCATGGTCCTCACCGTCGAGCCCGGCCTGTACTTCCAGGCCGACGACCTGACGGTTCCCGAGGAGTACCGGGGCATCGGCGTCCGCATCGAGGACGACATCCTGGTGACCGGGGACGGCAACCGCAACCTGTCGGCGGGCCTGCCGCGCCGTTCCGACGAGGTCGAGGCCTGGATGGCGTCGCTCAAGGGCTGACGGGACGGCGGGACCGGCGCGAGCGTGAGGCGCACGGGACCGGCAGGACGGCAGGACTGGTAGGACTGGTAGGACACAGCCGGCCGGGCATCCGAGGGGTGTCCGGCCGTTTCACGTGCCTAGGGGGAGGGTCTTCGTGGACGACTTCTGGTCCGGTGTCGGGGTCGACCTGCATCTGGAGCCGGACGGGGCGGACGGGCGCCGGGTCGGTCTGGAGCGGGCGCTGCGGGAAGCGGTGCGGGACGGGCGGCTCGCGCCCGGGACCAGGCTGCCGGCCACCCGGCGGCTCGCGGCCGAGCTGGGCCTATCCCGGGGGACCGCGAAAGCGGCCTACGACCAGCTCGTCGCCGAGGGCTACCTCATGGCCCGGCAGGGCTCCGGCACCCGGGTCGCCGCCCTGCCCTCCCCGGCCTCCGAGGCCCCGCAGGCCCGCACGCGCGCGCAAGCCCCGCACTTCGACCTGCGGCCCGGCAGCCCGGACGTCGGCGCGTTCCCGGCCGCGGCCTGGCTGCGCGCGCTGCGCCGGGCCATAGCGACGGCGCCCTCCCTGGCGTACGACTACGGCGACCCGCGCGGGCGCATCGAGCTGCGCACGGCGCTGTCGGGTTACCTGGGGCGGGCCCGGGGGGTGATCGCGCCGCCCGAGCGCATCGTGATCACCTCCGGGTACGTCCAGGGCCTCGCGCTGCTCACCCGCGTGCTGGACGGCGGCACCGTCGCCATGGAGGACCCCGGGCTGCCCTTCCACCGGGAGGTGGTGCGGCGCAACGGCGGCACGGTCGTCCCGGCCGAGGTCGACGAACGGGGCGTCCGGGTACGGGACCTGGGGGCGGCGAGCGCCGTGGTGGTCACGCCCGCCCACCAGTACCCGACCGGTGTGACGCTGCACCCGGAGCGGCGGCGGGCGCTCAGCGACTGGGCACGCGCGCACGGGGGGCTCGTCGTGGAGGACGACTACGACGGCGAGTTCCGCTACGACCGCCAGCCCGTCGGCGCGCTCCAGGGCATGGCGCCGGGCCAGGTGGCGTACCTGGGCACCGCCTCCAAGACGCTCGGGCCCGCGCTGCGGCTGGGCTGGATGGTGCTGCCGCCGCACCTGGCCGACGCGGTCGCCGACGCCAAGCTGCACAGCGACCACCACACCGAGACGATCGGCCAGCTGGCCCTGGCCGAGCTCATCGACAGCCACGCCTACGACCGCCACGTGCGCGCGTGCCGGCTGCGCTACCGGCGCCGCCGGGACCAGCTGCTGGCCCGCCTCGGCGGCCACCGGGGCGTGCGCGGCATCGCGGCCGGGCTGCACGCGCTGATCGACGTGCCCGACGAGGCCGACGCGCTGGCCCGGGCCGAGGCGGAGGGACTCGCCGTCGGCGGCCTCGGTGAGCACTGGCACACACCGGGCGAGGACCGCCCGCAGGGCCTGGTCGTCGGCTACGGCACCCCCCGCGAGCGGCTGTACCCGGACGCGCTTGAGGTGCTGGCGAAGGTGCTGAACGCCTGAGCCGCGGGAGGGGCGATTGGGCCAGCCGCGGGGAGGCCGATTGGGTCTGCCCGTGAGCCCACCGGGTGCCTAGCGTCCTCGGTATGACGACGAACCGCCCGCAGCGCCTCCTGGCCCTCGCCCAGCTCGCCGGCTCGGTGGGGGACGGCGCCTACTACGTGACCTCGGCGCTGTACTTCACGCGCGTCGTCGGACTCGCCCCCACGCGCGTGGGCCTCGGTCTGACGCTCGCCTGGGCGGTCGGCTCGGTGGTGGGGGTGCCGCTGGGCCGGCTGGCGGACCGGCGCGGGCCGCGCGGCACGGCCGTGCTGCTGGCACTGGCGACGGGGCTGGCGGTGGCGTCCTTCCTCGTGGTGCGCGGCTTCGGGCCGTTCGTCCTGGCCGCCTGCGGCTACGCGTGCGCGCAGTCCGGGCTCGGCGCGGCCCGGCAGGCGCTGCTCGCGGGGCTGGTGCCCGCGGCCGGGCGGACGGGGCTGCTGGCCCGGTTGCAGTCGGCGCTCAACGCCGGTCTCGCGGCGGGCGCGGGCCTCGGCGGACTGGCGCTGCACGCGGGGACGCGGGGGGCGTACCTGGCGGTGTTCGCGATGGACGCCGTGACGTTCCTGCTGTGTGCCGGGCTGCTGCTGCGGCTGCCCGCGGTGAACCCGGCGCCGGTACGCGGACGCTCCGGCGGGCCCGGTGGCCCCGGCGGCTCCGGCGTGCTGCGGGACCGTCCCTACGTGGTCGTCGCCCTCCTCAACACCGTGCTGCTGCTGCGGATGCCGCTGCTGTCCCTGGGCCTGCCGCTGTGGATCGCCGGGCGGACCCAGGCGCCCACCTGGGTGGTGTCCGCGCTGTTCGTGCTCAACACCGGGGCGGTGACGCTGTTCCAGGTGCGGGCGGCCCGCGGGATCACCGGCCTGGCGTCGGCCACCCGGGCCGTGCGGCGCTCGGGGTGGGTGATGCTGGCCGCCTGCGCGGTGCTCGCGCTGTCGGCCGGAGCCGGACCGTGGACGGCCGTGGGACTGCTGACGGCCGGGGCGGTGCTCCAGGTGGCCGCCGAGATGGGGCAGTCGGCGGGCGTCTGGCAGCTCTCCTTCGACCTGGCCCCGGCCGACCGGATCGGCGAGTACCAGGGCTTCTTCGGCACCGGCGTCACCGTGGCCCGCACCCTCGGACCGCTGGTGCTGACGGCACTCCTGGTGCGCTGGGGCACCCCCGGCTGGCTGCTGCTGGGCGGGACCACGCTGGCGGCGTCGTACGCCATGGGCCCGGCGGCGCGCCGGGCCGCCGCCGGGCGCCCGGCAGGGGCGGCCGGCCGGGCGGCGCTCGCGGGCTGAGCGGAGCGCGGCCGAGCGGGACCCGAGGCGGCAGGGGGCGCCCCTGCGTCGGCAGACATGCGTGCACCCTGGAACCCGGCACCGCCGGGAGGTCGTCCGGGTGGGCGGGCCGGCCGGATCGTCAGGCCGTGAGCAGGGAGGGGTCCTTCTTCCACTTGAGGACCTTGTCGAAGCTCACCACCGTGCCGCCGCGGCCGGGCTTGTCGCCGATGTGGACGTGATCGGCGAGTTCCCGGATCAGACACAGCCCCCGGCCGTGCTCGGCGTCCGCGCGGGCGGTGCGGAAGCCCGGCGGGCGGGAGAAGCCGGGGCCCGAGTCGGTCACCTCGATACGGCACTTCTCGCCGTCGAGGTAGGCGGTCACCCGGTAGGCCTCGGCGGGATCGCCGGGGGCGGCGTCGCCGCCGTGCTCGACGGCGTTCGCGCAGGCCTCGCTGAGGGCGACGGAGAGGTCGTAGGAGATGTCGGGGTCGACGCCCGCGGTCTCCATGGTGCCGATCAGCAGCCGGCGGGCGAGCGGCACGCTGGCGGCGTCGCGCCGCAGATGGAGTGACCACCAGATGCTCATGCTCCAGCCTCCTGGCTGCGGCTCGACATACCGTTACGTATTGCCGCCCGTAGGCGGATGTAAGCGCAGAGTCGGCGTGACGCCGCCCATATGGTGGATGCGGCCGGGAAGGAATCGGTGTATGCGGGGCCGGTTCTCGCCGCCGGGCGGTTGCCGCCCGTCACCGCCCGTACCGGAATATCGCGGCCCTGGGGTGAGGTCCGAGGGGGCACAGTGCGATGATGTCCCCCGCCATGACTGCCCCCCACCCGTGCACGGCACGCTCCGGACGCGACGTCCGGATTCTGCGGGCCGCGGTGTTCGCCGCGGTCTGCGTCGTGCTGGCCGCGGGCGGGCACATCCTGGCCTCCTGCACGACCGTCCCGCTGTGGACGCTCGGCGCGGGATTTCTGGGCGCCCTGGCGCTGGTGACGCCCCTCGCCGGGCGCACCCGCTCGCTGCCGGGGATCGTCACGCTGCTCGCCCTCTGCCAGACCGTGCTGCACACGCTGTTCGGGCTGGCCCAGCGGGGCGTGGCCACCGCGGCATCCGGGGCGATGACGACGGCCTCCGGGGCGGCCCCTGCGGCAACGGCCGGCCCGTCCGGTCACGGCGCCGCGCTCGGCCAGGGCGGTACGGCGGGCTCGGCGGCCTCGGCCCTGAGCGACGCCGCGCTCGTCGAACGGGCCGCGCGGCTGGTGTGCGGCACCACGGCGGCGGCGATCAGCCCCGCCCACGCCTACCGCCTCCTCGCCGACGCCCACCTCCTCGACGCGCCCGCCCGCGGCACGGCCGGTACGGCCGGCACCGCAGGCACGGCCGGGATGAGCGGGATGACCGGCATGGGCGGGATGAGCGGCATGCACCACGCCGCCGACGCCACCGGCGCCACCGCGTCCCTGCTGCCGTCCCTGCCGATGCTGCTCGGCCACCTCCTGGCGGCCCTGACCGTCGGGTGGCTGCTGCGCCGGGGCGACGTGGCCGTGCTGCGGCTGATCGACCTCTCGGCGCAGGGAGTCACCGAGGGGGCGCTCGTACGGGCGCTGCGCGCTGCGCTCACGCTGGTGCGCGCCTTGTACGCCGGTCTGCTCCCCAACACCGGGACGTGGCCCCGCGGGCCCCGTGCCGCCCGGGACGAACCGCCGGCCCCGCACACCGCCGCGCTCCAGCACACGGTGATCCGGCGCGGCCCGCCCGCGCTCGCCCTCGCCGCCTGACGCGACGCGACCACACCGCTCACCCGGTACGGGAGAGGGCCGGCCGCCGTCACGCGGCCCCGCGCGTGCCCGTCCGCGACGCCCCGCGCCGTGAACGCCCACGTCGTCGACGCCTCCGCCCTGAACGCCCACGTGTCATGAACGCTCCGTCGCCGGTCCGGGCCTCGCCCGTGCCGCCGGTGCGGCCCGTTCGCCGACGCCCGGTGTCCGCCGGCGGTCCGCGTCCCCGCACGCCGCGTTCACGCACGCCGCGTCCACGGCACCCCGCTTCCGCGGCGCACGCGCGCGTATCCCTCCGCAACCCCGCCATCACCGCTACTCACCGAGTGGAGTGCTCACCACCATGAAGGCTTCCCGTATCGCCGCCGCCGCTGCCGTCGCCGGCACGTCCGTCCTCGCCCTGTCCGTGCCGGCCTTCGCGCACGTCTCGGTACAGCCCGAGGGCACGGCCGCCAAGGGCGGTTACGCCGTGATCGACTTCAAGGTCCCGAACGAGCGCGACAAGGCCTCCACCACCAAGGTCGAGGTCAACTTCCCCGCCGACCACCCGCTGGCCTCGGTGATGCCCGAGCCGATCGCCGGCTGGAACGTGACGGTCACCAAGTCCAAGCTGGACAAGCCGATGGAGATGCACGGCGAGAAGATCAGCGAGGCCGTCACCAAGGTCACCTGGACCGCGGACGGCAAGGGCATCCAGCCCGGCTACTTCCAGAAGTTCCCGCTCTCCGTGGGCGCGCTGCCGGAGGACACCGACGAGCTGGTGTTCAAGGCGATCCAGACGTACTCCAACAAGGAGGTCGTCCGCTGGATCGAGGCGCAGCAGGAGGGCCAGGAGGAGCCGGAGAACCCCGCCCCGGTGCTGGCGCTGTCCGCCGCCACCGACGACCACCACGGCTCCCCGGCCGCCGGTTCCTCCAGCGCCTCCGGCGCGACCGCGAAGGCGGCCGCCGCCACCGAGGCGTCCGGCTCCTCCAGCGACACCACCGCCCGCGTCCTCGGCGTGGTGGGTATCGTCGCCGGCCTGGCGGGAGTGGCCTACGGCGTCTTCGCCGGCCGCCGCCGGACCGCCGCCTGAGCCGCCCGCACCGTCCGCAGCACTGCCCGCACCGCCTGAACCGCCGGAGCCGTCCGACGGTTCGGCGACGCGCACCGGGGGTCGTGCGACGCTGTCGTACGGCCCCCGCACCTGAGGCCGGCCGGAACCGGCCGGTCGGGGTACCACCCCCGGTGCGCGCCGGAATTCTCCTATCTGGGACATTTTTCTATGCGCAAGACGACGTTCGCCGCGGCGGCGCTGCTAGCCGCCGCCACCCTGCCCCTCTCCGCCTGCGGCAGCGGTGACGACGGCACCTCGCCCATCTCCGTGGTTTCCGAGGATTCCGGCTCCGACCGGGCCGCCACCGTCCTCGACCAGCCCTTCGAGAAGCCGGACCTGGTCCTCACCGACACCCACGGCAAGCCGTACGACCTGCGCAAGGAGACCAAGGGCAGGCCGACGCTGATCTACTTCGGCTACACCCACTGCCCCGACGTCTGCCCGCTGACCATGAACAACCTCGCGGTCGCGAAGAAGGCGCTGCCCAAGGCCGACCAGGACAGGCTGCGGGTGGTCTTCGTCACCACCGACCCCGCCCGGGACACCCCGGCCGAACTCGGCAGCTGGCTCAAGGGCATCGACCCCCAGTTCGTCGGCCTCACCGGCGACTTCGCCACCATCCAGGCCGGTGCCCGGTCCCTCGGCATCTCCATCGAGCCGACGACGAAGGACAAGAACGGCAAGACCGTCTCCGTGCACGGCACCCAGGTCATAGCCTTCTCGCCGAAGACCGACGGCGGTTACCTCCTCTACGGCGAGGACACCACCGTCGACGACTACACCAAGGACCTGCCCAGGATCGTCAAGGGAGCCAACCCGTGAGGCGCCGCGCGGCCCTGGTCGCGTCCGCCGTGGCGGGCGTGCTGACCCTGGCCGGCTGCGGCGGTTCCGGGGACTCCCAGAACGCCGGGGACCCGGGGGACTCCGCTCCCGAGCTGTCCGTCAGCGCCGCCTACATGCCTCAGCCGGTGTCGGCCGACATGGCCGCGGGCTTCCTGACGATCGTCAACAAGGGCGGCGCCAAGGACGAGCTGACCTCGGTCGGCAGCGACCTCGCGGGCTCGGTCACCATGCACAGCACCAGCGGCGGTGCCATGCGGGAGGCCGACTCCTTCACCGTCCCCGCGCACGGCCGCGTCGTGTTCGCCAGCGGGGGCAACCACCTGATGTTCGAGCAGCTGAAGCACCGGCCCCGGCAGGGCGACACGGTCACCGTCACCCTGACGTTCGCCGAGTCGGGCACCCGCACCGTCGAGATGCCGGTGCGGTCCGCCACGTACACCCCGTCGACCGGACACTGACCGGACACTGCCGACCGGACATGACCGGTCACTGAGGAGGGACCGCCTTGACCCGGACCGTCACCCCCCGCCTGCGGGCCGTGGTGCTGCTGCTGCTCGCCGTCGGCGGCCTGCTGCTGGGCGGCGCCGCACCGGCCGCCGCGCACGCCGCGCTGACCGGCAGCGACCCCGCGCAGGGGGTGGTGGTCGCCAAGGCGCCCACCCAGGTGTCGCTGACCTTCTCCGAGAAGGTTGCGATGAACGGCGACTCGCTGCGCGTCCTCGATCCCGCGGGCGCCCGGGTCGACCGGGGGCAGCCGGGCAACGTGAGCGGGACGACGTACGCCGTGCGGCTCAAGGACGGGCTGGCCAAGGGCACGTACACGGTCGCCTACCAGGTGGTCTCGGCCGACAGCCATCCCGTCTCGGGCGCCTACACCTTCTCCGTCGGGGCGCCCTCGCGGACCACCGTCTCCGTCTCCGGGGAGACGGCCGGCGGCGGGGTCGTCGGCTGGCTGTACGGACTGGGCCGGTACGTGTCCTACGCCGGGTTCATCGTGCTGGCGGGCGGCGCCGCCTTCGTGCTGGCGTGCTGGCAGCGCGGCTCCGGGGTGCGGGTGATGCAGCGGCTCGTCGTCGGCGGCTGGCTGGCGCTCACCGCGGCCACCCTGTGGCTGCTGCTCCTGCGCGGCTCGTACACCAGCACCGGCAGGGCCGGCGACATCCTCGACCTCGACCTGCTCGGCCAGGTCCTGCAGACCAAGACCGGCGCGGCGCTGGTCTCCCGGCTGCTGCTGCTCGCCGCGGCCGCGCTGTTCATCGCCGTCCTCTTCGGCGCCTACGCCCGCCCGACGCCCGCCTCCCCCCCGGACGACTCCCCGGACGCGGTACCGGACGCCTCCCCGGACGGCGGTGGCGCGGAGCGGCTGCCTGATCCGGGCGCGGACGCGGAGAAGCGCGATCTGGCCTTCGGTCTGGCGATCGGCGGCGCCGTGGTCGCCGCCGGGCTGGCGGCGAGCTGGGCGATGGCCGAACACGCCTCGGTGGGCCTCCAGCCGAGCCTCGCCATGCCCGTCGACGTGCTGCACCTGCTCGCCGTCGCCGCGTGGCTGGGCGGGCTGACCGCCCTGCTGACGGCGCTGTACCGGGCACCCGCCGAGACACCGCTCGACTCCGCCGCCGTGCGCCGCTTCTCCCGTATCGCCTTCGGCTCCGTCGTCACGCTCGTCCTCACCGGCACCTACCAGTCCTGGCGCCAGCTCGGCTCGTGGTCGGCCTTCACCGACACCCGCTACGGGCAGCTGCTGCTGGTGAAGATCGCCCTGGTGGCGCTGCTGGTCGGCACCGCGTCGGTGTCCCGGCGCTGGACGGCCCGCCTGGCCGACAGGACGGCTACGGCGACCACGGCACCGGCGGCGACGGCAGCCGCGGCGACGGCGACGGCGGACACGGATGCCGCCGAGGCCGGCCCGGAAAGGCCGGCGTCGGACGGGGAGCGGGAGCCGGCGACGGCGCGGGTGAAGGAGCGGGTCGGCGCGGCCGCCGGGGGCGGGGACGGCGAGCGGGCCGTTCAGCTCGCCCGGCAGCAGGCCGCGCGGGAGGCCGCCCGGCAGAAGCGGCTGCGGGACGCCGATCCCGACCGCTCGGGGCTACGCCGCTCGGTGCTCGCGGAGGCCGGTGTCGCGGTCGTCCTGCTGGCCGTCACCACCGTGCTGACGCAGACCGAGCCGGGACGCACCGAGCAGGACGCCCGGGCCGCCACGTCGTCGTCCTCCTCCGCCTCGTCGTCGCCGTCATCGTCCTCGTCGTCCGGGGCGCTGACCCTGGACATGCCCTTCGACACCGGCGGCACCGACGGCAAGGGCCTCGTCCGGCTCGACCTCGATCCCGCGCGCGTGGGCGGCAACGAGATGCACGTCTTCGTCCAGCGACCCAACGGCCGTGCCTTCGACATCCCCGAGGTGAAGGTCTCCTTCACCCTCGACGCCAGGAAGATCGGGCCGCTGCCCGTGACGCCCGACCACATCACCACCGGTCACTGGGCGGCGACCGGAGTGCAGATACCCATGGCCGGCGACTGGAAGATCGCCGTGACCGTGCGGACCTCCGACATCGACCAGGCGACCGTCTCCAAGAACGCGCAGATCGGCTGAACCGAACCATGGCTGACCAGACCTCACCGGCGACCCGCACGCCCGATGCCGCTCCCGCTCCCGCTCTCACGAAGTCCGTCCCCGGCGACGGCCGCCCCGGCAGCGGGCCGGACGCCGCCCCCTCCGGCGACGCCCGTCCCGGGGGCGTCTCCCGGCGGGCGCTGCTGGGCACCGCCGGGGCGGCCGGGCTCGCGCTCGGCGCGGCCGGCGCGGCCGTCGGGTACGCCGCCGCGCCCGCCGGGGCCACACCGCTGGCCTCCGTGGGCTCGGGGCGGGTGATGTTTCACGGGAAACATCAGCCGGGCATCACGGACGGTCTCCAGGCGCGCGGCCATCTCGTCGCCTTCGACCTGACGGCGGGGGCCGGCCGCACGGAGGCCGCCGCCCTGCTGCGCCGCTGGTCGGCGACGGCCGAGCGGCTGATGGCGGGCGAGGCGACGGGCAGCGGCGACACGGACGTGGCGCGGGACGCCGGCCCGTCCTCGCTGACGATCACCTTCGGGTTCGGTCACAGCTTCTTCGCCCGGACCGGGCTGGAGAAGCAGCGGCCGTCCGCCCTCGACCCGCTGCCCGCCTTCTCCTCCGACCATCTCGACCGCAGGCGCAGCGACGGCGACCTGTGGGTGCAGATCGGTGCCGACGACGCCCTGGTCGCCTTCCACGCCCTGCGCGCGATCCAGAAGGAGGCGGGCGGCGCGGCCCGTCTGCGCTGGCAGATGAACGGCTTCAACCGCACCCCGGGCGCCACGGCCCACCCCATGACCGCCCGCAATCTCATGGGCCAGCTCGACGGCACGCGCAATCCCCGGCCGGCCGACGCCGACTTCGACGAGCGGATCTTCGTGCCCGCCTCGGGCTCGGACGCTCCCGCGTGGATGGCCGACGGCTCCTACGCCGTCGTACGCCGCATCCGGATGCTCCTCGACGACTGGGAGAAGCTGTCGGTGGCGGCCCAGGAGGCGGTGATCGGGCGCCGCAAGCGGGACGGGGCGCCGCTGACCGGGGGTGGCGAGACGAGCGCGATGGACCTGGAGAAGGCCGACGCGGCGGGTGAGTACGTCGTGCCGCTGAACGCGCACGCCCGGATCAGCCGCCCCGACCAGAACGGCGGCGCGGCGATGCTGCGGCGGCCGTTCTCCTATCACGACGGCTTCGACGCGGACGGGACGCCCGACGCGGGTCTGCTGTTCATCTGCTGGCAGGCGGACCCGTCGCGCGGCTTCGTGCCGGTGCAGCGCAAGCTCGACCGGGGGGACGCGCTGTCGGCGTTCATCCGGCACGAGGCGAGCGGTCTGTTCGCGGTGCCGGGCGGTGCGTCCGAGGGAGAGTACGTGGGGCAGCGGCTGCTGGAGGCGTGAACCGGCCCGGTTCACCCGGCGGAGGGGCTGCCCGTGAGACGGCTCTGCCGGGGTCCGCGGGCGGCCATTAGGGTGAGGTCATGCCAGCGAGTTATGCGTATCTCGGTCCTGAAGGCACCTTCACCGAAGTCGCCCTGCGCACCCTCCCGGAGGCCGCCACCCGGGAGCTGATCCCGTACGTGTCGGTGCAGTCCGCGCTGGACGCGGTGCGGGCCGGTGAGGCCGAGGCCGCGTTCGTGCCGATCGAGAACTCCGTCGAGGGCGGCATCACCACCACCCTGGACGAGCTGGTCGCGGGCGAGCCGCTGATGATCTACCGCGAGGTGCTGCTGTCGATCACCTTCGCGCTGCTGGTCCGGCCGGGGACGAAGCTGTCCGAGATCAAGACGGTGACCGCGCACCCGGCCGCGCAGCCGCAGGTGCGCAACTGGCTGAAGGCCCACCTCCCGGACGCCGTGTGGGAGTCGGCCGCCTCGAACGCGGACGGCGCCCGTCTGGTGCAGGAGGGCCGCTTCGACGCCGCCTTCGCCGGCGAGTTCGCCGCCGCCCGGTACGGCCTCCAGCCGCTGGAGACCGACATCCACGACGCCGAGAACGCGCAGACCCGGTTCGTCCTGGTCGGCCGCCCGGCCCGGCCCGCCGCCCCGAGCGGGGCCGACAAGACCTCCGTGGTGCTGTGGCAGCGCGACGACCACCCCGGTGCCCTGCGGGACCTGCTCGGTGAGTTCGCCACCCGGGGCATCAACCTCATGCTGCTGCAGTCGCGGCCGACCGGTGCCGGAATCGGCAATTACTGCTTCTGCATCGACGCCGAGGGCCATATCTCCGACCGGCGGGTGGCCGAGGCGCTGATGGGCCTGAAGCGGATATGCCTCCAGGTGCGTTTCCTCGGTTCGTACCCCCGGGCGGACATCAGGCCGGCCGACGCCCGGCCGGCGTTGCCGGGGACGTCCGACGCGGAGTTCGTCGGGGCGGCGGACTGGGTGGCGCGGTGCCAGGACGGCCGTTTCTAGGATCGCGACTCGCCGGTCCTACCAGCAGATCTTCGTTATCCACAGGAGTTATCCACAGGTGGCCTTCTCGACCTGGGGACAAGTCGACACCAGGGGGCACCGGGTCGACAAATCGGCCTGCGGCCCGATGGCCGGGCCATCCGCCCGCCCGCCCTCCTTTGTTCACCCATTCCCTGAGGTTCATCTCCCACGGCGACCTCTTTCCACTCGAATGCAGGCGTCGGACCGCTTTGACTTGGGAATTCACCGGTCACCACGCCGGTTCCGGAGTGATCCATTCCGACATCCACAGATTTTCCGCACAGCCTGTGGATAACTCTTCGGCAGTGGCGGCCACCTGTGGACAACCGGCCCCCCAAGTCCCGGTCGGCACAAGGGAATCCGGTCAACGGGGCATCCGGGGCATGCTTCGTCCCAGGGAGTGAGACGATGTTTATTGACACCTGGTGCAAGCACGCGCAATGCCCCCATACCGGTACGTAAGACGTAGTTCGGAATAGGGGTTCGTGGGCGGCGACCGTGCACCGGTAGCCTTGCCCCTGTGATTGACCTTCGCCTGCTCCGTGAGGACCCCGACCGTGTGCGCGCCTCCCAGCGCGCCCGTGGAGAGGACGTCGCGCTCGTCGACGCTCTCCTGTCTGCCGACGAGCGGCGCAGGTCGTCCGGCGTCCGCTTCGACGAGCTGCGAGCCGAGCAGAAGCAGCTCGGCAAGCTCATCCCGAAGGCCTCGGCCGACGAGAAGGCCGAGCTGCTCAAGCGGGCCGAGCAGCTGAAGGCCGACGTCAGGGCGGCCGACGCCGAGCGCGACGCGGCCGACACCGAGACCCAGGAGCTGGTGCTCCGGCTCGGCAACCTGGTCCACCCGGACGTGCCCGTCGGCGGCGAGGAGGACTTCGTCGAGCTGGAGACGCACGGCGTCATCCGCGACTTCGGCGCCGAGGGCTTCGAACCCCGGGACCACCTGGAGCTCGGCCACCTGCTCGGCGCGATCGACGTCGAGCGCGGCGCCAAGGTCTCCGGCTCCCGCTTCTACTTCCTCACCGGCGTCGGCGCCCTGCTGGAGCTGGCCCTGGTCAACGCGGCGATCGCGCAGGCCACCGAGGCCGGTTTCACGCCGATGCTGACCCCGGCGCTCGTGCGCCCGCAGTCCATGGCCGGCACCGGCTTCCTCGGCCAGGCCGCGCAGGACGTCTACCACCTCGACAACGACGACCTGTACCTGGTCGGCACGTCCGAGGTCGCGCTGGCGGCGTACCACATGGACGAGATCATCGACGCCGACCGCCTTCCGCTGCGCTACGCGGGCTTCTCGCCCTGCTTCCGCCGCGAGGCCGGTTCGCACGGCAAGGACACCCGCGGCATCTTCCGCGTCCACCAGTTCGACAAGGTCGAGATGTTCTCGTACGTCGACCCGGCGGACTCGCAGGCCGAGCACCAGCGCCTGCTGGCCTGGGAGAAGCAGTGGCTGACCTCGCTGGAGCTGCCGTTCCGCGTGATCGACGTCGCGACCGGTGACCTCGGCTCCTCGGCCGCCCGCAAGTTCGACTGCGAGGCGTGGATCCCGACCCAGGGCAAGTACCGCGAGCTGACCTCCACCTCGGACTGCACCGAGTACCAGTCCCGCCGGCTGCAGATCCGGATGCGCGACGGCAAGCAGGTCAAGCCGCTGGCCACGCTCAACGGCACGCTGTGCGCCGTACCGCGCACCATCGTGGCGATCCTGGAGAACCACCAGCAGGCCGACGGCTCCGTCCGGGTGCCCGAGGTGCTGCGCCCCTACCTGGGCGGCCGGGAGGTCCTGGAACCGGTGGCCAAGTGAGCCAGGGCTTCCCCTACGGGCTGGTCGCCACCGACCTCGACGGAACGCTCCTGCGCTCCGACGGGTCGATCTCGCGGCGCACCCGTGACGCGCTCGCCGCGGCCACCGCGGCGGGCGCCGCGCACATCGTCGTCACCGGCCGCGCGGTCCCCTGGACCCGGCCCATCCTGGACGACCTCGGCTACGACGGCCTCGCCGTCTGCGGCCAGGGCGCACAGGTCTACGACGCCGGTACGCACCGCCTGCTGACCTCGGTCACGCTCGACCGGCAGCTGGCGGGCGTGGCGCTGGCCAAGATCGAGGCCGAGGTGGGCCCGCTGCACCTGGCGGCCAGCCGCGACGGCCTGGACGGCGAGGTGCTGGTGGGCCCGGGGTACGCGGTCGTCGGCAGGCTGCCCGCCGTCCCGTTCACGGACGTGTCCGACCTGTGGGCCGCGCCGCTCAACAAGATCTACATCCAGCACCCGACGCTGACGGACGACGAGCTGGCCGAGGCCGCGCGCGCGACGGCGGGCGGTTTCGTCTCGGTCGCCATGGCGGGCGAGGGCATAGTGGAGCTGCTGCCGCTCGGTCTGTCCAAGGCGACCGGGCTCTCGCTCGCGGCCCGCCGCCTGGGCCTGAAGGCGGCCGACACGATCGCCTTCGGCGACATGCCCAACGACATCCCGATGTTCGGCTGGGCGGCCCGGGGCGTGGCCATGGCCAACGCCCACCAGGACCTGAAGGCGGTGGCGGACGAGGTCACCGCCTCCCACGACGACGACGGCATCGCGGTCGTCCTGGAGCGGTTGCTGAGCTGATCCGGCGCCGCCCGGCGGCCGCCGGTCTTCGTTGCCAGGGCACCTACCGGCGGCGCCGTCCGCGGCGGCGGGCCGTGCTGAAGAAGCAGCCCGCGGGCGGCTCGTCGGTGCGCCACGGCTGCGGCTCGGGACCCCCGGCGCGCCGGCGGGCGGCGAGCATCCGGGCCCGGGCGGACGGCTCGGCGGTCCCGGCGGACCGTATGGAGTCCTCGTCGAGGACGACCTCGTCCCGGGCGTCGCCGCTCTTACCGCTCACGCCGCTCTCGCCGGCCTCGCCGCTGTCGTCGGGCCGTCCGGGTCCGTCGTACGGTGACGCCTCACCGGCCGTCCCGGCACCTCCCCGTCGTCCTTCACCTCCGCCCGGTCTCGCCGGGCGGAGGTGAGGTCCACGTCAGGAGCCGGGTCCCGTCACTCCTCGCCGGCGAGGGTCAGCGCGCGCAGCTTCTGCCCGGCGTACCAGGTGGCGAGGACGGTGACGGCGACCAGCAGCACCGTGGCCGTGGTCAGTCCGACGTCGGAGGTCACCAGGTCGCCGCCCGCGACCTTGTGGGCGACGGCCAGCGACCACTGCTGGACGCTCAGCGTGCGCGCCCCGGGCACGAGGGAGCCGAACAGGGCCTCCCAGACGAGCGCGTAGACGAGGCCGAAGACCACCGCGTGCCGGGACACCGTGCCCAGCAGCAGGAACAGCGCCGCGTACGCGATGGAGGAGACCAGCGCCGCCACCGTGTAGGCGACCGCGATCTGCTGACCGTTGCCGTTGAGGATGAGCCCGGCGATCAGTGTCGGCAGCGCGGAGAAGACCATCGTCACGGCGACGGCCACGATCAGCTTGGTGAAGATGATCGTCGGCCGCTTCAGCGGCTTGGACAGCAGGTACACCACCGAGCCGTCGTCGATCTCCGGACCGATCGCGCCGGTGCCGGCGATGACGCCGATGATCGGCACCATCGTGGCCAGCGCCAGCCCGCCCAGCAGGTCCGACGCCGTCTGGTCGTCGGCTCCGGCGAGGCCGCGCACCACCACGGAGACGGCGATCAGCAGCAGGGGCAGTGCCCCGAGGATGAGGGCCCGGCGGCGGCCGAGCAGGGCTCGGTACGTGAGCCGGGCGACTGTGGGGTCGTACATCAGGGCCTCCTACGCCGCGACCAGGTACGAGAACACGGACTCGAGGGACTCGTCGGACGGCGAGACCGTGAGCAGCCGGATGCCGTGGTCCCTGGCGACCCTCGGCAGCAGGGCCGTGAAACGGCCGAAGTCGACGGCCTGGACGCGCAGCGCGCCCTCCGCCACGTCGACCTCGATGCCGGCGGTCGACGGGTCGGCGATCAGCGCGGCCGCGAGGGCGCGGTCGTCGCTGGAGCGCACCAGGTAGCGGTGCGGGCGGTCGGTCATCAGGCGGCGGATGCGGCGGAAGTCGCCGCTGGCCGCGTGGCGTCCGGCGACGACGACCTCGATGTGCCGGGCGAGCTGCTCGACCTCTTCGAGGATGTGCGAGGAGAACAGCACCGTGCGGCCCTCGTCGCCCATCCGGCGCAGCAGGTCCATGAGCTGCATGCGCTGGCGGGGGTCCATGCCGTTGAAGGGCTCGTCGAGCAGCAGCAGCGACGGCTCGTGCACCAGCGCCGACGCCATCTTCACGCGCTGGCGCATGCCCTTGGAGTACGTGGCGATCTTCCGGTCCTGCGCGTACTCCATCTCCACCGTGGCCAGCGCCTTCTGGGCGGCCTTGGCGCCCAGGCCGTGCAGCTCGGCGTTGGCGACGACGAACTCGCGCCCGGTGAGGAAGTCGTACATGGCCTCACGCTCGGGGACGATGCCGATGTGCTTGTAGATCTCCTCGTTGCGCCAGGTCGGCCGGCCGTCGAGGGTGACGGTGCCGGTGGAGGGGGCGAGGAAGCCGCCCATCATGTTGATGAGGGTGGACTTCCCGGCGCCGTTGGGTCCGAGCAGGCCGGTGACGCCGGGGCCGATCGTCATGGTGATGTCGTTGACGGCGACCACGTTGCCGAACCAGCGCGAGACGTGATCGATGGTGAGCGTGGTCACAGTCCGACCTTTCGGTAGCGGCGCAGCAGGAGGCCGTAGGCGGCGGCGACGAGGCCCAGGGTGACCAGGACGTACACCGCGCCCTCGGCGTTCGTGGGTCCGACGCCGCCGGGGAACGCCGAACTCGCGCCCAGGAACGCGGACTGCACGCCGTCGATGAGGGTGACGGGCGAGAACAGGCCGATCCAGGCGATGGCCCCGGTGCTGCCGTGCGCGTCGGCGATGGCCTGGAGCGTGGAGACGGCGCCGTAGGAGATGGTCAGGACGGCGATCACGGCGGCGATGCCGAAGCCGCGGCGCGGGGTGACCGACGCGATGACCAGGCCGAGGCCGGCGAAGAGCAGGGAGAGCAGTGCCACGGAGACCAGCCCCTGTGCGAATCCCTCGGTCTGGTCGGCGAAGTCGAGCTTGGCCAGCAGGGCGCCCACGTACAGCACCAGCAGCGGGGCGGCGGTCAGCGCGAACAGCGCCGAGGCGAGCGCCGCGTACTTGGCGCGCACGTAGTCGGCGGTCTCGATGGGCCGCGAGAAGTACAGCGGCACGGTCTTGAAGCGCAGGTCGCGGGAGACGGACTGGGGTGCCTGCGAGGCGACGTACAGGCTGATCACGGCCTGCATGACGATCGCGTAGCGGGTGTAGTCGACCGGCAGGTCCTTGGCCTTGGTGGCGACGGCGACGGCCACCATGATGGCGGCCGGCACGCACATCACCACGAACAGCAGCATGGGCAGCACCTTGGACTTCACCGAGCGGCCCAGGCCGTAGGAGCCGCGCAGGGACTGCGAGTACAGCGAGCGGCGCGCGTAGGCGCGGCCCAGCCGGGGGCCGTCGTAGGTGCGGTAGCCGATGTTGTGGATACGGGTCTGCTCACCCGGCGGCGGGGCCGGGGTCCGCAGGGGCTGCTCAACCGCCATGGCCGACCGCCTCCTTCTGCTGCTGCTCGTCGCTGTCCTGGAAGACCTCGGAGATGCGGTGCCGGCGCTGTTCCATGCGCACCAGGCCGAGGCCCAGGTCGGCGACCACGTCGCGCACGAGGTCGTAGGTGTCCTCGCCCTGCGCGGTCAGCAGCAGGATGTGTCCGGCGCCGGGCAGGCCGCCGCCCTCGGCGTGGGTGGCCACCCCGCGCGCGTGCAGCGCCTCGCGGACCGCTTCGGTGCCGTCGGGGTGTGCGTCGCTGTCGGTGACCTCGATCGCGAGGGTGGTCGTGGTCTGGGTGAAGTCGGTGGTGGAGCTGGAGCGCAGCAGCTTGCCGCCGTCCACGACGACGACGTGGTCGCAGGTGCGTTCCAGCTCGCCCAGCAGGTGGGAGGTGACCAGGACCGAGATGCCGAACTCGGTGTGGATGCGGCGGATCAGGCCGAGCATCTCGTCGCGGCCGACCGGGTCGAGGCCGTTGGTCGGCTCGTCGAGGAAGACCAGCTGCGGGTCGTGCACCAGGGCCTGGGCGAGTTTCACCCGCTGCTTCATGCCGGTGGAGTAGCCGCCGATGGGCCGGTAGCGCTCCTCGTAGAGGCCGACGTGTCGCAGGGTGTCCGCGGTGCGCTCGCGGGCCGCGGTGGGCGGCAGGCCGGACATCCGCGCCATGTGGACGACGAACTCGGTGGCCGAGACGTCCGGCGGCAGGCAGTCGTGCTCGGGCATGTAGCCGACGCGCTCGCGGATGGCGGCCCCATGGGTCGCGACGTCGAGCCCGAGCACCTCGGCGCGGCCCTCGGTGGCGGGGGACAGACCCAGCAGGATCTTGATCAGTGTGGACTTGCCGGCCCCGTTGGCGCCGACGAGCCCGGTCACACCGGGTCCGACGTCCACGGAGAGCCGGTCAAGCGCGGTCACCCGGGGGAACCGCTTGCTCAGGCTTTCGGTCGCGATCACAGTCACGCCTCCGACAGTAGTGACGCGGACCACTGCGGTCATCAGACCTCAGAGCCGTTCCCGGATCCGCCTCCAGTCGTACGGGGCCTTAGGGGATCCCCTGCCTGAGGGCTACGCGCGGTCGCCACCGGCCCGGACGACGCGGTGTCCGCGGTCGGGGTACCCCTGTGTGCCGGGTCCGGGCATCCCCTGTTGACGCGACCTCTGACAACTGTCACATTCACCGGTGTCACGTACGAACGCGGATCGCGGCCGGTGGGGACGGCCCGGACGCGCTGGGCGGAGGACAGGTGACGGCAGTGGGCACACCGGCGGGACTCGGGGACGCGAGGGAGCGCAGGGTGCGCACCGGCGGGGTCGAGCTGTGCGTGGCGGAGCTGGGCGACCCCGCGCGGCCGACGGTGCTGCTGGTGCACGGCTACCCGGACAGCAAGGAGGTCTGGTCGCGGGTCGCGGTCCGCCTCGCCGACCGCTTCCACGTGGTGCTGTACGACGTCCGGGGCCACGGCCGCTCCTCGGCGCCGAAGCCGCTGCGCGGCGGTTTCACCCTGGCCAAGCTGACGGACGACTTCCTCGCGGTCGCGGACGCGGTCAGCCCGGACCGCCCGGTGCACCTGGTGGGGCACGACTGGGGCTCGGTGCAGTCCTGGGAGTTCGTCACGGTCGCCCACACCGAGGGCCGCATCGCCTCCTTCACGTCGATGTCCGGCCCGTCCCTCGACCACTTCGGGCACTGGATCGACGCGCGCGTGAAGCGCCCGACGCCCCGCCGGGTGGGCCAGCTCCTGGGCCAGGGCGCCAAGTCCTGGTACGTCTACCTGCTCCACACACCGGTGCTGCCCGAGCTGGCCTGGCGCGGCCCGCTCGGCAAGCGCTGGCCGGGCATCCTGAGGCGGGCCGAGAAGATCTCCGGGGAGGACTACCCGACGCCGTCGCTGCCCACCGACGCGGCGCACGGGGCGTGGCTGTACCGGGACAACGTCCGCGCCCGGCTGCGCAGGCCCCGCCCGGACGCCTACGCGCACGCGCCCGTGCAGCTGATCGTCCCGGAGGGCGACGCCTTCCTGTCGCAGCGGCTCTACGACGACCTGGAGCGGTGGGTGCCGCGGCTGACCCGGCGCACGCTGCCCGCCAAGCACTGGGTGCCGCGCACCCGCCCGGACCAGCTCGCCGCGTGGATCGGGGAGTTCGTCGCCTCCGTCGAGGACGGCCGCCCCGGGCCCTCGGCCCCCGGCCGGCACGCCGACCGCTTCGGCGGGCAGCTCGTGCTGGTCACCGGCGCGGGCGGCGGCATCGGCCGGGCCACGGCGCTCGCGTTCGCGGAGGCCGGCGCGCGCATCGTGGCGGTCGACCGCGACGCCGGGGCCGCCGCCCGCACCGCCGAGCGGTCCCGGCTGATCGGCGCCCCCGAGGCGTGGGCGGAGACGGCCGACGTCTCCGACGAGCAGGCCATGGAGAAGCTCGCCGAGCGGGTCCACAGCGCGTACGGCGTGGTGGACGTGCTGGTCAACAACGCCGGGATCGGTCTGTCGGGCTCCTTCTTCGACACCACCACCGAGGACTGGCGCGCGGTCCTGGACGTCAACCTGTGGGGTGTGATCCACGGTTGCCGCCTCTTCGGCGGACGGATGGCGCAGCGCGGCCAGGGCGGCCACATCGTCAACATCGCCTCCGCGGCCGCCTATCAGCCCTCCCGGGTGCTTCCCGCCTACAGCACCTCCAAGGCGGCCGTGCTGATGCTCTCCGAGTGCCTGCGCGCCGAACTCGACGGCCAGGGCATCGGGGTGAGCGCGATCTGCCCCGGGATCGTGAACACCGGCATCACCTCCACCGCCCGTTTCGCCGGCGCCGACCCCGCCGAGGAACGCCGCCGGCAGCAGAAGTCGGCCCGCCTGTACGGGCTGCGCAACTACCCGCCGGAGAAGGTCGCCAGGGCGATCCTGGAGGCCGTCGTCCACAACCGGGCCGTGGTCCCGGTGACGCCGGAGGCGCGCGGGGCGCACGTCATGTCGCGTTTCCTGCCAGGGGCGTTGCGGGCGCTCGCGCGCGTCGACCCGAAGCTGTGACCGCTCCGGTGCGCCGCAGGAGAACCGCATGACCGACGAGCCCACGGCCTACCGCATCGAGGACCTCGCGCACCACACCCGCACCTCGGTCCGCACCATCCGCGCCTACCAGGACCGCGGACTCCTCCCGCGCGCCGAACGCCGCGGGAGGGCCAACGTCTATTCCGACGTCCACGTCACCCGCCTCCGCCAGATCGCCGACCTGCTCGACCGGGGCCATACCCTGGCGTCCGTCAAGGAGTTGCTGGACGCCTGGGACACCGGGCGCGGCCTGGGCGGCGTCCTCGGCCTGGTCGCCGAGGTGGAGGGTCCGTGGACCGACGAGGAACCCGCCCGCGTCTCCCGCGCGGAGCTGGACGCCCGCTTCGGCGGTTCCCCCGGTGACAGCGCCGTGGCCGAGGCGATCGACCTCGGCGTGCTGCGGCCGGCCGACGACGACCCGGACTCGTTCGTCGTCCCCAGCCTCCAAGAGCTGTCCGTCGCCGCCGAGTTGTACGCGGCCGGGGTACCCCTCACCGCCATCGCGGACCACTTGAGGGAGTTGAGGGTGCAGGTCGAGCACATAGCGTCCCGTTTCCTGGAGTTCACCACCGAGCACGTCTTCGGCCGCTACCTCGACGATCCCGGCCGTCGCACCGACGCCCACGCCGCCGAGGCCGCCTGCCTCGTACGGCGCCTTCGCCCGCTGGCCCAGCAGACGGTGGACGCCGAACTCGCGCGCGCGATGCGGATGTTCGCCACCAGCACCCTGCGCACGCGACTCGGAGCGGCGCAGGCGCCGCGACCGGAGGAAGGGACCCGGCCCGTGCACCTGCCCGCGGAGACGATCCGGGCCGTGCAGCGGCTGGTTGGCGCGGAGCGGGCACCGGAGTTCATCGCGCTGGCCGCCGAACGGGAGGTCCTGGCACGCGCCTTGGACGATATGGCACCAAGAACCGGCACAGGTGGTGCTCTTGACGAAAGGCGTGGTGATGTCCAGTAGTTGTCCACAAAAGCTTCAACTGGCCTGTGGATAACCACACTTGCCTGTGGATCAAACCTCGGGGCGAAAACAACCTGCGTGACGCGTGTCTCGCCCGGCACCCTGTGGACATGAACGAGAGTCCCATGGACGACAGACGCACGGTGAGGGTGTCGAAGTACCTCTCGAAACACCTGCGCCACCAGCCCGAGCGGATCGGGCTGACCCTGGACGCGGCCGGCTGGGTCGAGATCGACACACTGATCGCCGCGGCCGCCGCGCACGGCTTCCCCTTCACCCGCGCCGAACTCGACCACGTGGTCGCCGCCAACGACAAACAGCGCTTCGCCGTCGAGGGCACCCGGATCCGCGCCAGCCAGGGCCACAGCGTCGACGTCGACCTCCGGTTGCCCCCGGCGACCCCGCCGCCGTACCTCTACCACGGGACCGTGGCCCGTCACCTGGACGCGATCCGCGCCGACGGCCTGCGGCCCATGAACCGGCACGACGTGCACCTCTCGGCCGACCGCGAGACCGCGACCCGCGTCGGCGCCCGCCGCGGCCGCCCCGTCGTCCTCGCGGTGGACGCCGGTGCCATGCACCGCGACGGGCACGTCTTCCACGTCAGTGCCAACGGGGTGTGGCTGACGCGTTCGGTGCCGCCCCGCTACCTGCGCTTCCCCGGACCGCACTGAGGCCCGGTGTCCGTTTCGGCGTGCCCGGTGCGGCCGCTTAGGCTCGTAGGCATGAGTCTGCGTCTGAGTACCGTGATCCTGCCGTACCGCCGCTGGAGCGAGGGTGGCCGTTCGACGTGGGAGCGGGCCGAACAGCTGGGCTTCCACACCGCGTACACCTACGACCACCTGTCCTGGCGCACCTTCCGCGACGGGCCGTGGTTCGCGGCCCTGCCCACGCTGACCGCCGCCGCGGCCGTCACCGACCGGCTGCGCCTGGGCACGCTGGTCACCTCACCGAACTTCCGGCACCCGGTGACCCTCGCCAAGGAGCTGATCTCCCTTGACGACATCTCCGGCGGCCGGGTCACCCTCGGCATCGGCGCCGGCGGTACCGGCTTCGACGCGACCGCCCTGATGCCGAGCGGCCAGGCCCCCTGGACCCCGCGCGAGCGCGCCGACCGCTTCGCCGAGTTCGTCCCGCTGCTGGACCGGCTGCTCACCGAGGACACGGTGTCCTACGACGGCACGTTCTACTCGGCCTTCGAGGCGCGCAACATCCCCGGCTGCACACAGCGCCCCCGGCTGCCGTTCGCGGTCGCGGCCACCGGACCGCGCGGGCTGAAGCTCGCCGCGCGCCATGGACAGGCCTGGGTGACCACCGGCGACCCCAAGCTCTACGAGACGGGCACGCCCCAGCAGTCGGTCGAGGCGCTGCGCGGGCAGATCGGCAAGCTCGCCGAGGCCTGCGCGGCGACGGGCCGGGACGTCGGCGCGCTCGACAAGGTGCTGCTCACCGGCTTCACCCCGGACCGCGGGGAGCCGTTGCGGTCCCTGGACGCCTTCGTGGACTTCGCGGGCCGCCACCGCGAGCTGGGCTTCACCGAGATCGTCGTGCACTGGCCCATCCCGGACTCGGACTTCGCCGCGGACCAGAAGGTGTTCGAGCAGATCGCCACGGAGGCCCTGACCCAGCTGGGCTGAACCGGGCTGCCGTGCCCGCCCGGTGGGACGGTTCGGCGGGGCCTGCGCTGTATGCGGCCGGGTGCGATCCGTGACTCATCTGTGCACGGTTCCGCCCGGCCGTGCGCGCATATGCGCGAGAATGGCCCGGTGACCTCTGCGACGCGACAGCCCGAGCCCCCGGCCTCCCCCACGCCTGAGACCCCGCTGGAGCAAGGAGGTGCCCTCGTCGTCCCGCCACGGCTGATCGCCACGGATCTCGACGGCACCCTGCTGCGCGACGACAAGTCGGTCTCGCCGCGAACCGTCGCCGCCCTCGCCGCGGCCGAGCAGGCGGGCATCGAGGTCTTCTTCGTCACCGGCCGCCCGGCCCGCTGGATGGACGTCGTCAGCGACCACGTGCACGGTCACGGCCTCGCCATCTGCGGCAACGGCGCCGCCGTGGTCGACCTGCACGGCGGGCCCGGCGCCCACCGGTTCGTGAAGGTGCGCGACCTGGCCCGGCGCAACGCGCTCGACGCCGTACGACTGCTGCGCGACGCGGCACCCGGCACGGTGTTCGCCGTCGAGCAGACCTACGGCTTCCACCAGGAGCCGGACTACCCCAAGCTGCACGTGGAGATACCGGACACCCTGGCGCCCGCCGAGGCCCTGCTCGCGGCCGACGGCCCGGGAGGCGACGAGCCCGTGCTCAAGATCCTCGCCTACCACCCCGACCTCGACCCCGACGCCTTCCTCACCCTCGCCCGCCTCGCCATCGGGGACCGGGCCACCGTCACCCGCTCCAGCCCGAGCGCCCTGCTGGAGATCAGCGGACCCGGCGTCTCCAAGGCCAGCACCCTCGCCCTGTGCTGCGCGGAGCGCGGGATCTCGCACGAGGAGGTGGTGGCCTTCGGTGACATGCCCAACGACGTCGAGATGCTGACCTGGGCCGGGCAGTCCTACGCGATGGGCAACGCCCACCCGGACGCCGTCGCCGCCGCCTCGGGCCGCACCGCGGCCAACAACGAGGACGGTGTCGCAGTCGTCATCGAGAAGCTGCTGGCCCAGCGGTAGCGGTCCCGGCGCCGCTCTCCCGCGGCGCCGGGCTCAGGAGCGGGACCACGCGGGCGACCCCACCAGGGGTTCGGTCGGCGATTCCGCCCGTGCCTCCCGCTCCGCCATGCCGCGCAGCGGCCCGTCCACCGCCATCAGCTCCTCGTACCTCCCGCGCTGCGCCACCCGCCCCGCGTCCAGCACGATCACCTCGTCCACGGCTTCCAGACCCGCCAGCCGGTGCGTGATGAGCACGGTCGTACGGCCCTCGGTCGCGGCCAGCAGGTCGGCGGTGAGGGCGTCCGCGGTGGGCAGGTCCAGGTGTTCCGCCGGTTCGTCGAGGACGAGGACGGGGAAGTCGGCGAGCAGCGCGCGGGCGAGTGCGAGGCGCTGGCACTGGCCGCCGGACAGCCGCGCGCCGTGCTCGCCCACCAAGGTGTCCAGGCCGTCGGGCAGTCCGTCCACCCAGGTGAGCAGCCGGGCCCGGGCCAGCGCGTCGCGCAGCTCGGCCTCGGTGGCGCCCTTCCTGGCGAGCAGCAGGTTCTCGCGCACCGAGCTGTCGAAGAGGTGCGCGTCCTGGGCGCAGAGTCCGACGAGCCGGCGGACGTCGTCGCCGTCGAGCGCGCGGGCGTCCGTGCCCGCGAGCGTGTAGGAGCCGGCGGCCGGGTCGAGGAACCTGAGCAGCACCTGCGCGAGCGTCGACTTGCCCGCGCCGGACGGCCCGACCACGGCGATCCGGTGCCCCCGGCGCAGGGTGAGGTCGAGACCGGCGAGTGCGTCCCGGTGCCGTCCGGGGTGGCGGGCGGTCAGGCCGGCGAGCACGAGGGGAAACGGCGACGCGGGTGCCGGCCGGGGCCGCCGAGGCTCCCGTACGGGCTCGGGGGCGTCCAGGACCTCGTACACGCGCTCGGCGCTCCTGCCGACCCGCTGCCGGTGCCGCACGGCGAGCGGCAGGCCCAGTACGGCCTCGAAGGCGGCCAGCGGGGTGAGGACCACCACGGCCATCGTGACCCCGTCCAGCCGGTCAGCGGCGACCGCCTGGGCGCCCAGCAGCGCGGCGGCCGTCACGGTCAGGCCGCACACCAGCGCGGTGAGCCCGTCTCCGAGCGCGGTGGCGGTGGCGGAGCGTGCGGCGATCCGGGTGAGGGTGCCGTCGGCCTTCCGGGCCGCCTCGGTGCGGGCGGGCAGCGCGCCGGCCACCGACAGTTCGGCGGTGCCGGTGAGCAGGTCGGTCACCCGGGTCGCCAGGGTGCCGCGGGCGGGCGCCAGCCGCCGCTCGGCCCGCCGGGCCACGGCGGCGGTCACCAGGGGCACCCCGGCGCCCGCCGCCAGCAGGCCCACCGCGAGCGCGGCGCCGGCCGCGGGCAGCAGCCAGGCGGTGAAGGCGACGGAGACCGCGGAGACGGCCGCCGCGACCGCGGCGGGCAGCAGCCAGCGCAGCCAGTAGTCCTGGAGCGCGTCCACGTCGGCGACCAGCCGGGACAGCAGGTCGCCCCTGCGGGTGGTGCGCAGCCCGGCCGGCGCCAGCCGCTCCAGGCGCCGGTAGACGGCGACCCGGGTGTCGGCCAGCATCCGCAGCACGGCGTCGTGCGACACCAGCCGCTCGGCGTACCGGAAGACGGCCCGGCCGATCCCGAAGGCGCGGGTCGCCGTCACGGCCACCATCAGATAGAGCACCGGGGGCTGCTGCGCGGCGCGTGAGATGAGCCAGCCGGACGTCGCCATCAGTCCGACCGCGCTGGCCGGCGCCAGGGTGCCGAGCAGCAGCGCGAGGGCGAGCCGTCCGCGCCGCGGTCCCGCGAGCGCGCGGACGCGGCCGAGGACGCGCCCTCCGCCCGGCGCCGCACCATCCGCCGGTGTCCCGTCACCGGCGTCCGCGCCGCCGTCCCGCTCGGGGGTCATGGAGGAACGGGGTGCCCTGGGGCCGGGGAGCAGGGCTGGGGAACCGGGGTCTCGCGCGGTTGCCGGCTCCGGCTCCGGCCGCGCGTGCGCCTCGGGCGTCTCCAGGCGCACCACCCGGTCCGCCAGCCCGAGCAGCGCCGGGCGGTGGACGACGAGCAGTACCGTCCGGCCCACGGCCAGCCGCCGTACGGCCGCCACGACCTCGGCCTCCGTAGCGCCGTCGAGCGCTGCCGTCGGCTCGTCCAGCAGCAGTACGGGCCGGTCCGCGAGGAAGGCCCGGGCCAGCGCGAGCCGCTGCCGCTGGCCGGCGGACAGCCCGGCACCGTCCTCGCCGAGCACCGTGCCGGCCCCCTCGGGCAGCGCGTCCACGAACTCCAGCGCGCCCGCGTCCCGCAGCGCCGCACGCACGGCGGTGTCGTCCGCCCCGGGCCGGGCGAGCCGTACGTTCTCCGCGATCGACCCGGCGTACAGGTGCGGCCGCTGCGGCACCCAGGCGACCCGCGACCGCCACTGCTCCAGGTCGAGGCCGGTGAGGTCGGCTCCCCCGATGCTCACCCGGCCCGCGGTGGGCCGGACGAATCCCAGCAGGGCGGCGAGCAGCGTCGACTTGCCCGCGCCGCTCGGCCCCACCAGCGCGACCGTCTCACCGGGCCGCACGGTGAACGACACCCCGGACACGGCGTCCTCGGCGCGCCCGGGGTAACGGACCGTGACGTCCTCGAAGGCCAGCGCGCCCGAGGGCACCGCGCCCGTCCCGGACCGCGGCAGCGGACTCTCCAGTACGGCGAAGATCTCCTCGGCCGCCGCCAGGCCCTCCGCGGCCGCGTGGAACCGCGCGCCCACCTGACGCAGCGGCAGATAGGCCTCGGGGGCCAGCACCAGGATGACGAGCCCGGTGTACAGGTCCATGTCGCCGTGGACGAGCCGCATCCCGATCGTCACGGCGACCAGGGCGACCGAGAGCGTGGCGAGCAGCTCCAGCGCGAACGAGGAGAGGAAGGCGATGCGCAGGGTGCGCATGGTCGCCTGCCGGTATTCACCGGTGATCCGGCGGATGGACTCCGCCTGCGCCTTGGCCCGCCCGAAGACCTTGAGCGTGGGCAGCCCGGCGACCACGTCGAGGAAGTGCCCGGACAGCTGCGAGAGCAACCGCCACTGCCGGTCCGTGCGCGACTGGGTGGCCCAGCCGATCAGCATCATGAACACGGGGATGAGCGGCAGCGTGGCGGTGATGATCGCCGCGGACACCCAGTCCTCGGTGACGATCCGCGCGAGCACGGCCACCGGCACGACCACCGCGAGGCCCAGTTGGGGGAGGTAGCGGGAGAAGTAGTCGTCGAGGGCGTCGACACCGCGGGTGGCGAGGGTGACCAGCGAGCCGGTGCGCTGTCCGTCCAGCCACTGCGGCCCGAGGTCCACGGCCCGTGCCAGCAGCCGGCGGCGCAGCTCGGACTTCACCGCCGCGCTCGCCCGGTGTGCGGCGAGTTCGGTGGCCCAAGCGACCAGTGCCCGGCCGGCCGCGACGGCCACCAGGAGCAGCAGGGGAGCGCGCAGTTCGCCGGCCGACAGGCCGCGCTGGAAGGCGCCGACCACGAGGTCGGCGATGAGCATGGCCTGGGCGATGACCAGCCCCGCCCCGAGGGCCCCCAGGCCGGTGACCGCCACCATGAACCACCGCGTGGCACGGGCGTAGCGGAGAAGACGTGGATCGATCGGTTTCACGTGAAACATGCCCTTCGGCCCAGGGGTGTGTTTCACGTGAAACACACCCCGTCGGACTCAGTGCGCGGCGTCGGCGATGTGCTGTGTGCCGATCCGCTTGCGGAACACCCAGTAGGTCCAGCCCTGGTAGAGCAGGACGAGCGGCGTGGCGATCGCCGCGCACCACGTCATGATCTTCAGGGTGTACGGGCTCGACGAGGCGTTGGTGACCGTGAGGTTCCAGTCCGCGTTGAGCGAGGACGGCATGACGTCCGGGAAGAGCGACAGGAAGAGCATCGCCACGGCCGCCACGATGGTCACGCCGGACAGGGCGAAGGACCACCCTTCACGCCCCGCCCGGTTGGCCACCAGGGCGGCGAGCAGCGCGGCGACCGCCACGACCAGGGCCACCAGGCTCTTGCCGTCCCCGCTGTCGGCCTGGGTCCACACGAGGAAGACCAGCGCCACGGCGGCGGTGACGAGACCGACCCGTCCGGCCAGTTTCCGGGCCCGCTCCCGGATGTCCCCGACCGTCTTCAGCGCGGTGAACACCGCACCGTGGAAGGTGAACAGGGTCAGCGTCACCAGGCCGCCGAGCAGCGCGTACGGATTGAGCAGGTCGACGACGTTGCCGGCGTAGTTGAAGTCCCGGTCGATCTTCACGCCCCGCACGATGTTGCCGAAGGCCACGCCCCACAGGAACGCCGGGACCAGCGAACTCCAGAAGATCGCCGTCTCCCAGTTGCGCTGCCAGTTCTCCTCGGGCCGCTTCGCACGGTACTCGAAGGCCACACCCCGGACGATCAGGGAGACCAGGATGACCAGCAGGGGCAGGTAGAAGCCGGAGAAGAGCGTGGCGTACCACTCGGGGAAGGCGGCGAAGGTCGCACCGCCCGCGGTGAGCAGCCACACCTCGTTGCCGTCCCACACGGGACCGATGGTGTTGATCAGCACCCGGCGCTCCGGACGGTCGCGGGCCAGCAGCTTGGTGAGGATGCCCACCCCGAAGTCGAAGCCCTCGAGGAAGAAGTAGCCCGTCCACAGGACGGCTATCAGGACGAACCAGACGTCGTGAAGTTCCATGACTGCTCCTTCGGCCTAGTACGAGAAGGCCATCGGCTTGTCGGCGTCACGGGTGTCGCCGCCGATCGTCGTGGGCGGGTTGAGGTCGGCCTCGGTCAGCTCGGGCGGTCCGGCCTTGACGTACTTCACGAGCAACCGGACCTCGACCACGGCGAGAACGGCGTAGAGCGCCGTGAACACCAGCAGCGAGGTGAGCACCTCGCCCTGGGAGACACCGGGGGAGACCGCGTCCCGGGTCTGCAGGACGCCGTAGACGGCCCACGGCTGGCGGCCCATCTCGGTGAAGATCCAGCCCCAGGAGTTGGCGATCAGCGGGAAAGCCAGTGTCCAGACGGCGATGCGCCAGTACCAGGCGGTGAGCTTCGGGCTCAGGGCCTTGCGGGGGAGCAGCACCAGGTGGGGCACCTCGTC
Organism: Streptomyces sp. NPDC041135; assembly: GCF_055592085.1. Classification (NCBI taxonomy): domain Bacteria; kingdom Bacillati; phylum Actinomycetota; class Actinomycetes; order Kitasatosporales; family Streptomycetaceae; genus Streptomyces; species Streptomyces sp. NPDC041135. Next base: position 130,910 of record NZ_JBVIYZ010000008.1, on the reverse strand, counting down.
CTCGCCCACACGCAGGTGCTCCGGCAGCATGAACTTCTTCCGCGTCAGCCAGAGCCCGGCCAGGCCGATGGTCAGGGACGCCATGCCGAAGCCGATCATCCAGCGGAAGCCCCAGAAGGCGACGGGGATGTTGGGCCGGTAGTCGCCGGGGCCGAACCTCTGCTGCTCGGCCTTGTTGACGTCGTTGATCCCGGGGACGTACGAGGTGAAGTCGTCGTTCGCCAGGAAGGACAGCAGGCCCGGTACCTCGACGGCGACACTGTTGTGGCCCTTGTCCACATCGCCGTAGGCGAAGATCGAGAACGGCGCCGGGCCCTGGCCGTCCCACAGCGCCTCGGCGGCGGCCATCTTCATCGGCTGCTGCTTGAACATGACCTTGCCGAGGGTGTCGCCGCTGACCGCGGTGAGCAGGCCGGCGACGACCACGGTGATCAGGCCCAGCCGCAGCGAGGTCTTCATCTCGCGGATGTGCTTCTTGCGGGAGAGGTGGAAGGCGGCGACGCCGACCATGAAGGCGCCACCGGTCAGGAAGGCCGCGGAGAGGGTGTGGAAGGCCTGGCTGAGCGCCGTGTTCTGGGTCAGCACGGCCCAGAAGTCGGTGAGCTGAGCGCGCCCCTTCGCCTCATCGATCCGGTAGCCGACCGGGTGCTGCATCCACGAGTTGGCCGCGAGGATGAAGTAGGCCGACAGGATCGTGCCGACCGAGACCATCCAGATGCAGGCCAGGTGGATCCGCTTGGGGAGCTTGTCCCAGCCGAAGATCCACAGGCCGATGAAGGTGGACTCGAAGAAGAACGCGATCAGGGCCTCGAAGGCGAGCGGCGCGCCGAAGATGTCTCCGACGAAGCGCGAGTAGTCCGACCAGTTCATGCCGAACTGGAACTCTTGCACGATGCCGGTGACCACACCCATCGCGATGTTGATCAGGAAGAGCTTGCCCCAGAACTTCGTCGCCCTGAGGTACTTCTCCTTCTCCGTGCGCACCCACGCGGTCTGCAACCCGGCCGTGAGGGCGGCCAGGGAGATCGTCAGGGGGACGAACAGGAAGTGGTAGACGGTGGTGATGCCGAACTGCCAGCGTGCCAGTGTCTCCGGCGCCAAAGCCAACTCCACGTCTCAGTCTCCTTACGTCGCCGAGCTACAGCGGCGGCTTGCCCCTTTTGTCACGCACATCACGGGAGCTACCGGACGCGCTTGTGAAAGCGTTCACATTCACAAGCCATTATGACGTACCGATTTTCGACGTGGCACCGGGGGGTCACCTTCGCCGGAACGGTCAACCCCTTGGCAGCGACTTCAACATCTTGTTGACTTGCGCGCCATGCAGATACGGATTTCCTGGCCCGCGGGACACCTCACCGCGACCCTCGGCGACACCCCGACGACCCAGGCACTCGCCAAGGCGCTGCCTCTCGCCTCCAGCGCGCACACCTGGGGCGAGGAGGTCTATTTCGATACGGGAGTGTCTGTTTCACGTGAAACGGACGCCCGGCAGGTCGTCGAGCGGGGCACGGTGGCCTTCTGGACCGACGGCGACGCCCTCGCCCTCCCCTATGGGCCGACGCCGATCTCGCGAGGCGACGAGTGCCGCCTCGCGAGCCCGTGCAATGTCCTGGGGCGCGTGGACGGGGACGCCGGCATCCTGGCGACCGTGCGGGACGGCGACCCCGTGCGTGTGGAGGTGGTGGGCGAATGATCACCGTGCGGGGACGACGCGCCCCGCACGGATCGGGTGCGGAAGGTCCCGCTCAGCGGGGAGCGAGCCGCCACGAAGTTCCCCGGGCCCCCATGAGAATCCTCGGGAAGCGGTGAAGCCGCTCACCCTCACAGCTGCTTGCGGAACTCCTCCGCCGCCTTCAGGAAGATGTCGTTCGCCTCGTCCTCCCCGATCGTCACCCGGACGCCCTCGCCCGCGAACGGCCGGACGACGACGCCGTGCTCCTCACAGGCCGCCGCGAACGCGAGCGTGCGCTCCCCCAGCCGCAGCCACACGAAGTTGGCCTGGGAGTCGGGAACGGTCCAGCCCTGGCCGCGCAGGGCGTCGACCACGCGGGTGCGCTCGCACACCAGCGAGCCGACCCGCCCCAGCAGCGCGTCCTCGGCCCGCAGCGAGGCGATCGCCGCCTCCTGCGCGATCTGGCTCACCCCGAACGGCACCGCGGTCTTGCGCAGCGCCGCCGCCACCGGCTCGTGCGCGATGGCGAAACCGACGCGCAGTCCGGCCAGGCCGTAGGCCTTGGAGAAGGTCCGCAGCACGCAGACGTTCGGCCGCTTGCGGTACAGCTCCACACCGTCGGGCACCTCGGGGTCGCGGATGAACTCCCGGTAGGCCTCGTCCAGCACCACCAGCACGTCAGCGGGCACCCGGTCGAGGAACCGCTCCAGCTCCGCACGCCGCACGGCCGTCCCCGTGGGGTTGTTGGGGTTGCAGACGAAGATCAGACGCGTCCGGTCGGTGATCGCGTCCGCCATCGCGTCCAGGTCGTGCACCTCGCCGGGCGTGAGCGGCACCTGCACCGACCGGGCCCCGCTGATCTGCGTGATGATCGGGTACGCCTCGAACGACCGCCAGGCGTACATGACCTCGTCCCCGGGGCCGCTGGTGGCCTGGATCAGCTGCTGGGCGACACCGACCGAACCGGTGCCGGTGGCCAGGTCGGAGAGCGGCACACCGAAGCGGTCCGACAGTTCCTCCATCAGTCCGGTGCAGGCCATGTCCGGGTAGCGGTTGAAGGAGCAGGCCGCCGCGGTGACGCTCTCCATCACGCCGGGCAGCGGCGGATACGGGTTCTCGTTGGAGGACAGCTTGTACGCGGCCTGCCCGCCGGCCGCGGCGGGCTTGCCCGGCTTGTAGGTGGGGATACCCGCCAGCTCGGCGCGCAGCTTGGGGCTCGTCTCGCTCACCGCAGTCCTCCTCGCGACCACCGGCGGACCGTCGACGCCGCCGGCTTCCAATGCTGCTTACCTTATGAGGATTCGCCGCCGCCGGACACAGCTGTGCGACGAACCCCTCCGACCCCGGGGGCATCACGGGCATCATCGCCCGAAGGCGTACGTACCGGGGGGCGCGCCGTACATATATCTACGCGCCGGTAGCTCACTCCCTGGCGCGCATCCCCCGTGAAGGTGAGTTGAGACCTCTTCGAGACATCGGGGGGTCGGCAGGCCCATACGCGTCGACACGTCACGTCCTGCAAAGAAAGCGATCAACTGCCTTTGTTTCCAAGGCAGTTGATGCTTATCGACCTTGCAGAAACGTGCCTGTCAATGTGTGCATATGCGTCCGCACTACCCCACCGCATGAGCCCTACTATCGGCTCGCCATGACAGCAGCAGGGAAGCACCAGGTGAGCCGCGCGGAAACCTCACGTCGAGGAAGCCGGCCGGGCCGGGCGGGCATCAGAGACGTGGCCGCCGCCGCCGGGGTCTCCATCACGACCGTCTCCGACGCCCTCAACGGCAAGGGCCGGCTCCCGGATGCCACCCGGCGCCACGTCCGTGAGGTCGCCGACCGGCTGGGGTACCGCCCCTCGGCCGCCGCCCGCACCCTCCGTACCGGCAAGTCCGGACTGATCGGCCTGACCGTGACGACGTACGGGGATGAACCTTTCACCTTCACGGAGTTCGCGTACTTCGCGGAGATGGCCCGGGCCGCCACCTCGGCCGCGCTCGCCCGCGGCTACGCCCTGGTCATCCTGCCCGCGACCTCCCGCCACGACGTGTGGTCGAACGTCGCCCTGGACGGCACGGTCGTCATCGACCCCTCCGACCAGGACCCGGTGGTCAGCGAACTCGTCCGGCAGGGCCTGCCGGTCGTCTCCGACGGCCGCCCGGCCGGCTCGCTGCCGGTCACCGCCTGGGTCGACAACGACCACGAGGCCGCCGTCCTCGGCATCCTCGACCACCTCGCCGCCGCGGGCGCCCGCCGCATCGGCCTGCTCACGGGCACCACCACGGACACCTACACCCACCTGTCCACCACCGCCTACCTGCGCTGGTGCGACCGGGTCGGCCAGGACCCGGTGTACGAGGCCTACCCGGCGCACGACCCGTGTGCGGGTGCCGTCGCCGCCGACCGGCTGCTCGCCCGGCCCGACCGCCCCGACGCCGTCTACGGCCTGTTCGACCCCAACGGCACCGACCTGCTCGCCGCCGCCCGCCGCTACGGCCTGCGCGTCCCCGAAGACCTGCTGCTGGTCTGCTGCAGCGAGTCCACCGTGTACGCCAACACCGAACCGGCCATCACCACGCTCTCCCTCAAGCCCCGCCGCATCGGCACGGCCGTGGTCCAGCTGCTCATCGACGCCATCGAGGGGGTCGACTCGGACCGGCCCGTCGAGCAGGTGATACCGACCGAGCTGATCGTGCGCACCTCATCGCAGCGGCGCCCGCCGCGCACGACCATCAGCCCGCCGCGGCTCCCGGAAGGGTGAGCGCGGCCCCCGGCACACCCGGCGGCGGAACCCGCCGCCGGTGGTCCGGCGGAGCTCCCGCACCGGAGCGAGAGGCCCGGCACCTGGACGAACCCCTGCCCAAACGGGGCGAAAGCCGCGGCGAACCGGAGTCTTGCTCTGATTCACCACCCCTGGGTCACCACACAGCGCTACGCGCATTCCTATGATGGGCCCACGACACCGCGGGCCGCTGCGACCAGGCAGTCCGAAGCGGTGCAGCTGCGGCGCGATGGTGGAGGGGTCTGATGACTCAGGGGGCCGGTCGGGGACCCGAGGTGGAGCGGACGGCGACGTTGCGCGACTTCCGGGTACCCGCGTACGTGCACGAGACCGGTCCGTTCGCCACCAGCACCCAGCCGGGCGAGACCACCCGGCCCGTTCCGGACACCTACCCGGACGGGTACACGCCGACCCAGCGCGACCTGCCCGTCATCACCCGTGGTGACACGCTTCAGGTCCCCGCCGAACCGGCTCCCGCCCCGGCCCCGCAACCTCCCTCGGCCGGCCCCGGCCCGCTGTTCGTCGTCGGTGACGTGCACGGTTACCTCGACGAACTGGTGAGCGCCCTGCGGGAGCAGGGCCTCATCGACGCCGCGGGCCAGTGGTGCGCGGGCACCGCCCGACTGTGGTTCCTCGGCGACTTCACCGACCGCGGCCCGGACGGCATCGGCGTCATCGACCTGGTCATGCGGCTGTCCGCCGAGGCGGCCGCGGCCGGCGGCTACTGCAAGGCCCTGATGGGCAACCACGAACTGCTGCTGCTCGGTGCCAAGCGGTTCGGCGACACGCCCGTCACCTCCGGCGCGGGCACCGCCACCTTCCAGGCGGCCTGGCTGCTCAACGGCGGCCAGAAGACCGACATGGACCGTCTGCAGGACCACCACCTGCAGTGGATGTCCCGGCTCGACGCGGTCGAGGAGGTCGACGGCTACCTGCTCCTGCACTCCGACACCACCGCCTACCTCGACTACGGCGACTCGATCGAGGCGGTCAACGACACCGTCCGCGAGGCCCTCACCCGTAACGACGCGGACGAGGTCTGGGACCTGTTCCGCAAGTTCACCAAGCGCTTCTCCTTCCGCGACGAGGGCGGCGCGGACGCCGTGCGCTCCCTCCTCGACACCTACGGCGGCAGCCGGGTGGTGCACGGTCACAGCCCCATCCCGTACCTGCTCGGCGAGGTCGGCTCCGAGGACGGCGAGGAGGACGGCGGCCCCGTGGTCGAGGGACCGCACGTCTACGCGGGCGGGCTCGCCATCGCGATGGACGGCGGAGTGACCATGGCCGGAAAGCTGCTGGTCCAGCAACTTCCCCTGGACAACTGACCGTTCCCTCGGCAGCATCCCGCAGGCGGACCGCGCGGGTCCGGCACCCAATTTTCCGGCAACCCCCTGTCACCGCGTCCCGTCGCGGCTCTACCATCGGCTTATCCGTAGCAGGCTCCCCTCCGTTTCTGCCCGACGGCTCGCCGGCGTGCGAGCCCCCAGCCCTACGGAGCATCGGGGGATGCACATGAACAGCGTTCCGCAGCACCTGCTGAGCGAGGACCGCCAGGAATACGAGCGGATCCTCGATGAGGCGCTGCGCTCCGCACCGCACCGGCCCGAACTGGCCGCTGTGGGGCAGCGGCTCACCACCGAACAGCTGCGCACCATGGCACTGAACGCCATCGCCCTGATCACCGCGGCCGCGACGGCCGAGTACCAGCACTACGTGACGGTCCGCGAACAGCTGCGCCGTCCGACGCCGGCCCCCACCTCGTCGCTCCGGGAGTCCGGTTCCCCCGAGACGGTCGAGCCGGGCGTCGCCACCGCCCTCGGCGAGGCCGCCACCGGCGCGGGAGCCGTCGCCGTGGTCGCCGTCCTGGCCCCGGTGCTCGCCGGGACCGCCGCCGCGCTCTTCCTGCTCGTGGGCTACATCCTCACTCTGCTGGACCCCGAGCCGGTGTTCGCCCGGACCATGCTCACCGTCGGCTGGGTGTTCGCCGCGGTCACCGCGGCCGCGATCCTCGTCGCCGCCGTCGGACTGCTGCTCACCGCCCTGCGCAACAGCCCGGCGCCGTCCACGGGACCCGAGGGCGAGGCCGGCGGGGAGGTGGCCCGGGCCAGAGAGGCCTGGCGGGAGGCCCTGCTGGAACGCGGCATCCTGCCCTTCCTGCGGGACGCGCTCGCCGAGCCGGGACCGCCGCGGCGCCGCCCGACCCCACCCGCCGCGGCCGGCCGCATGCCCCGCCTCGGCTACGGACGCCCCGGCTTCAGCAGCCCCGACGACGGCACCGCGTCCGGCTCCCGCCCCAGCTTCACCAGCCCGGACTACAGCAGCCCGGACTACGGCGGACCGGAACACCAGCCGGAGTGACGGCTCGACCGGCACCACCCGCCCGGCGACGGGCGGGTCGGCGACGGCCTGGTCACTCCGCGAGGGGCAGATAGACCCGGTTGCCCGCGGCCGCGAACTCCTTCGACTTCTGGGCCATTCCCTCCTCGATCTCACCCCGGCTGCCGCCGTGTTCGCGGCGGATGTCCTGCGAGATCTTCATCGAGCAGAACTTCGGGCCGCACATCGAGCAGAAGTGGGCCGTCTTGGCGGGCTCGGCCGGCAGCGTCTCGTCGTGGAACTCCCGTGCCGTGTCCGGGTCCAGGGCGAGGTTGAACTGGTCCTCCCACCGGAACTCGAACCGCGCGTCGGACAGCGCGTCGTCCCATTCCTGCGCGCCCGGGTGCCCCTTGGCGAGGTCGGCCGCGTGGGCGGCGATCTTGTAGGTGATGACACCGGTCTTCACGTCGTCCCGGTTGGGCAGCCCCAGGTGCTCCTTGGGCGTGACGTAGCAGAGCATCGCCGTCCCCCACCAGGCGATCATGGCCGCACCGATGCCGGAGGTGATGTGGTCGTACGCCGGCGCGACGTCCGTCGTCAGCGGGCCGAGCGTATAGAACGGAGCTTCATCGCAGATCTCCTGCTGAAGGTCGATGTTCTCCTTGATCTTGTGCATCGGGACGTGTCCCGGGCCCTCGATCATCGTCTGTACATGGAAACGCTTCGCGATCCGGTTGAGTTCCCCGAGCGTGCGCAACTCCGCGAACTGCGCCTCGTCGTTGGCGTCCGCGATGGAGCCCGGCCGCAGGCCGTCGCCCAGCGAGTACGTGACGTCGTAGGCGGCGAGGATCTCGCACAGCTCCTCGAAGTTCTCGTACAGGAAGGACTCCTTGTGGTGCGCCAGGCACCACGCGGCCATGATCGAGCCGCCGCGCGAGACGATGCCGGTCTTGCGGTTGGCCGTGAGCGGGACGTACGGCAGGCGCACCCCGGCGTGCACCGTCATGTAGTCCACGCCCTGCTCGGCCTGTTCGATGACCGTGTCCTTGTAGATGTCCCAGGTCAGTTCCTCGGCCCTGCCGTCCACCTTCTCCAGGGCCTGGTAGAGCGGCACCGTGCCGATGGGGACAGGGGAGTTGCGCAGCACCCACTCGCGAGTGGTGTGGATGTTGCGGCCGGTGGAGAGGTCCATGACCGTGTCGGCGCCCCAGCGGGTCGCCCAGGTCATCTTCTCCACCTCCTCCTCGATGGAGGACGTCACCGCGGAGTTGCCGATGTTGGCGTTGACCTTCACCAGGAACCGCTTGCCGATGATCATCGGCTCGATCTCCGGGTGGTTGACGTTGGCCGGAAGGACCGCGCGCCCCGCGGCGATCTCCTCCCGGACCACCTCGGGCGAGACGTTCTCCCGGAGAGCCACGAACTCCATCTCCGGGGTGACCTCGCCCCGGCGGGCGTACGCGAGCTGGGTGACCGCCTGACCGCTGCGGCCGCGGCGCGGCTGACGCGGACGGCCGGGGAACACCGCGTCGAGGTTGCGCAGACCGCCCCGGGGCGAGGTGTGCTTGATGCCGTCGTCCTCGGGACGGACGGGCCGGCCGGTGTACTCCTCGGTGTCCCCGCGGCCGATGATCCAGTTCTCCCGCAGCGGCGCGAGCCCCCGGCGGACGTCCGTCTCGGCGAGCGGATCGGTGTACGGGCCCGAGGTGTCGTACAGCGTGACCGACTGCCCGTTGGTGAGGTGCACCTGACGGACCGGCACGCGCAGGTCGGGGCGCGAACCCTCGACGTACGCCTTGTGCCAGCCGATGGACTTTCCGGCCTCCGGGGACTGTTCGTCCTGAGCGGAGGCAGGCGTGCGTGCGTCCTTGTGGGTCATGAGACCTACTCCCTACGCCGGCATTACCCGGTAACAGGTTCGGCGGTCGACGCAGCGGCTTCCGTCCGGCGGCGTTTGTTGTGGAACGTCGCTCGTTCCACGTGAAACATCGCGAATACGGAGGTCAGCGCCCTCTCAGCCCGGTGCTCCGAGCTCCCGCGTGTGCAAAGGTGCCTCCACGCTAGCGTCAATTCGGGCGCGGTGAACAGAGGGCCCCTGCCGTTCTTGCGATGATCGGGCGGTGACCACGACGCAGCAGTATCCCGGTCTGCCCCCCGAGCCCCCGCGCGGAGACGGCTCCGGAGAGGGCGGATCCGAGCACGGCGCGGATCGAGGCCATGGGCGGGAGGCTGGGCATGAGCGGGCAACGGGCGGCGGGCACCGGCACATCGCCGGGGGCGGGCACAGCCACGGTCACACGCACAGTCACGGCCCGGCCGCGCCCGTCTCCCAGCACCTGCGCAAGGTCATCGCGGCCGTGCTCATCCCGTTCACGGCGGCCGTCGTGGTCGGCCTCGTGGTGCTGTGGCCCGGCGGTGCACCGGTGCACGAGCGCACCGGGGTCGGTTTCGACCGGCAGACGCAGCAGGCCACGGTCACCGCGGTCGCCGAGGTCAGCTGCCGGTCGGTGAACGCCTCCGGCGGCTCCCCCACCGCAACCGCCTCCGGGACCGACCCCGCGCGGCAGAAGGAGAACGGCACCTGCAAGAAGGCGACGGTCCGGGTCGACACCGGCCACGACACGGGCCGTACGTTCATCGAGATCGTGCAGCCCGACCAGACCCGGCAGTTGGAGCAGGGTGAGAAGGTCGTGGTCGCCTACGAGCCCTCGGCGCCGAAGGACCTCCAGTACTCGGTCACCGACGTGGTCCGCACGTTCCCGATGGCGCTGCTCGCCGGGGTCTTCGCACTGGCGGTCGTCGTGGTGGGCCGGCTGCGCGGGGTCATGGCGCTGGTGGCCCTGGCCGTGAGCTTCCTGGTGCTGACCTTCTTCATCCTGCCGGCGATCCTGGAGGGGGCGAACCCGCTGCTGGTGGCGGTGGTCGGTTCGAGCGCCATCATGCTGATCGCCCTGTACATGTGCCACGGCCTGTCAGCGCGTACGTCGGTGGCGGTGCTCGGCACCCTGGTCTCCCTGTCGCTGATCGGCCTGCTCGGCTCGGAGTTCATCGACTGGGCGGCGCTGACCGGCAACACGGACGACAACACCGGCCTCATCCACGGGCTGTACCCGTCGATCGACCTGAGCGGCCTGCTGCTGGCCGGCGTCATCATCGGGTCGCTGGGCGTGCTGGACGACGTGACGGTGACCCAGACGTCCGCGGTCTGGGAGCTGCACGAGGCGAATCCGTCGATGGGCTGGCGCGGACTGTACCGGGCGGGCATCCGCATCGGCCGCGACCACATCGCGTCGGTGGTCAACACCCTGGTCCTGGCCTACGCCGGGGCCGCGCTGCCGTTGCTGCTGCTGTTCTCGATCGCGCAGAGCAGCGTGGCGACCGTGGCCAACAGTGAACTGGTGGCCGAGGAGATCGTGCGCACGCTGGTGGGCTCGATCGGGCTGGTCGCCTCGGTACCGGTCACCACCGCCCTCGCCGCCCTGGTGGTGTCCGCCGACCGGCCCGCCCTGACGGAGCTTCCGGCGGGAGGGGCGCCGGCGGGCACCCGGTCCACCACGGCACGCGGTCGCGGGGGCCGACGGCGCAAGCGGTGAGACCCGGCGGGCCCGGCGGCTGAGGGCCGGACCCCTGTGGAGAAGCGTTCCTGCTCCGTGTCGGACGTCAGGGCGGACAGGGGACAGGGCGGAGGCCCGCGGCGTGTCGATGCCTCAGCCGGCGCTCTGCTCCTCGGCCAGGATGCGGTCGAGGGCCTCTTCGAGGTGGGCGTCGAAGTCGGCGAGCGCTCCCTCCTGGCCGAGCGGGACGAGTTTGTCCGTCCGGTCGAGGAAGGCCACCAGCGGCGGCGCCGAGGACCGGAACAGGGCCTGGTCGCCCCCGACCTGAAGCCGGATCAGCACCTCGCCCAGCACTTCCGTATCGGCGGGCGCGATGTGCACATCCCCCTCCCCGCACGGCCGGCCCACGCCGTCGATCAGCAGTTCCCGCCCGAAGGCCCAGGTCACCGGGGCGTCTCCGGGCAGATGGAAGGTCAGCCGGACGGCATAGGGATCGCAGGTCTCGTAGCGCAACTCCACGGGGATGCGGAAGGAGAGTTCCTCGGAGACGAGGAAACTCATCATGACTTCTGCTTGTACGGACTCGCGCATCGCTTACCCCGTCAGATGAGGCCGACCGGCCGGGAGGGATCCCTGTGACTGTGGTCAAATCTTGCTCAACGTATGCGATAGATCACAAGGAGTAAGTTTTCAGATGCTGATAGAGAGGCTGAGCGCACCCAGGTGACGTCCGATCTCGGTCTGCAGTTGCCGGGCGGCGGGCAGCAGCCGGTCGGCCTGGTGGAGGGGAAGCGAGATCGCCATCGTGGCCGCCGTCGTCCCGACGGTGATGGGGATCGCCGCGCAGACCGTCCCCAGCGCGTATTCCTGCCGCTCCACGACGGGCGCCATCCGCCGTGTCCGGTCCAGCCGCCGCAGCAGGACGTGGCCGTCGCGGACCGTGTACGGGGTGATGGACTGCGCCGGGTAGCGGCCGAGGTGGTCACGGCGGCCGTCCTCGTCCAGCTGGGACAGCAGGCACTGGCCGATCGCGTGCGCGTGCCCCGTCTCGCGGAAGTCGGCCCACTCCTCGACCGCCGGGGCGCCCGGGGATTCCGAGACGCACATGACCTCGATCTCGCCGTCCTGGTACATCGCGTAGTACACCGGGACGCCGATGGCGTCCCGCCAGTGCGCGAGGGTGTCGACGACCTGGGTGCGACGTTTCTGCCGCGCTCCGCTGCCGCTCAGCCGTTCGGCCGCCTCACCGAGGAAGAACAGGCCCTTGTCGCGGCGCAGATATCCCTCGTGCACCAGGGTGCGCAGCAGGTGGTAGGCGGTGGGCAGCGCGATGCCGGTCTCGCGGGCCAGCTGTTTCGCCGGTGCGCCGTGCTCGTGTCCGGCGACGCATTCCAGCAGGCGCATCGCACGCTGCACGGACCCGATGAGGGTCGCGGAGTGCGTCTGCTCGGCTGCGGCCGGGCCGGGCGGCCGCTGCAGGGGCGGCGCGCAGGAGCGCGGCTGGGCGGGGGGTGCGTGGGGTTCTGCCGGTGCGGTGTCAACCGTGGCCAAGGGTCACTCCCGAAGGGCGAGGGGCAGCCCGTGCGGAGCTACACGGGTGGGGGCTACGCCGCCCGCGGGCTGGATCCCGCGTGGGGTTCCGGACTCTAACCGTCTGCCACCGCTCGCCGAGGGACCGCGGGGGAAACTTCCCTCCCCCGAGGGAACCGGCGATTTCTGTTACCCCTCGCCGGCTCCCGCCGTTCTCACCAGTCGCCGCGCGACGAGGATGCCGTGAACTTGCGCACGATGTAGACCAGCCCCCCGACCAGGGCCACGAAGATCAGCGCCTTGAAGAGCAGGCCGATCACGAAACCCACCACCGTGGCGATCAGGCCACCGAACACGACCAGGGCGATGACCGGCACCGCGACCCACTTCACCCACCACGGCAGTCCCGCGAAGATCTCTCGCATTGCCTCGTCCTTTGCGTCTCGAGCGTCCCGTTGTCCTGCACTCGATGCTAGGGCCGTGAAGGGTCCCCGAGGGCACCTCGCACCCCCTGTCCACCCCTGAACCGTCCCCTAGGGAATCACCGGCGCGGATCACGCCTCAGGTGGAGAGAAGACCACCAGCACCCTCAGGTCCTCGCTGATGTGGTGGAACTTGTGCGCGACCCCGGCCGGCACGTACACCACGCTGCCCCGCGCCACCTCGGTGGTCTCCAGGCCCACGCTGACCGACGCCCGGCCGCTCACGACGAAGTAGACCTCGTCCTGGTTGTGCGGCTGCTGGGGGTCGTGCTCCCCCTTGCCGAGGGCGTACAGGCCGACCGACATGTTCCGCTCCCGCAGGAACTGCAGGTAGGCCCCGTCGTTGGCGGCGCGCTCCGCCTCCAGATCGTCCAGCCGGAATGCCTTCATCGCCGTTGCCGCCCTCGCCACACTGCTCGCCGTGGATCCGTTCTGCCACGATCAGACACATGAAGAATTTCCTAGTCAAGACGATCGCCAACGCGGGCGCGCTGGCGGTCGCCGTGTGGCTGCTCGACAAGATCACCCTCACGGGTGACAGCACGGCCAAGAAGACCGGCACCCTCATCGTCGTCGCCCTCATCTTCGGCCTGGTGAACTTCCTGATCAAGCCGCTGGTGAAGGTGCTCACCTTTCCGCTGTTCATCCTGACCCTCGGCCTGATCGCCGTGGTCGTCAACGCCCTGATGCTGCTGCTGACCTCCTGGGTGTGCGGCAAGCTCGACCTGAGCTTCCACGTGGAGGGCTTCTGGACGGCCATCGTCGGCGGCCTGATCATCGCGATCGTGTCCTGGGCACTGCACATCGTCCTGCCCGACGAGGACTGAACAGCCCATGACCTACCGCGTCTGTTTCGTCTGCACCGGCAACATCTGCCGCTCCCCGATGGCCGAGTCCGTCTTCCGCAGCCGGGTGGCGGACGCCGGGCTGGCCGACCGCGTCGAGGTCGACAGCGCCGGCACCGGGGGCTGGCACGAGGGCGAGGACGCCGATCCGCGCACCGTCTCCGTCCTGCGGGAGCACGGCTACGACAGCGACCACACGGCCCGGCAGTTCCAGGCGTCGTGGTTCGCCCGCCTCGACCTCGTCATCGCCCTCGACAGCGGCCACCTCACCGCCCTGCGCCGCCTCGCGCCCACCGAGGAGGACGCGCGCAAGGTGCGGCTGCTGCGCTCCTACGACCCGGCCGCGGGCGACGATCTCGACGTCCCGGACCCTTACTACGGGGGCGCGGACGGCTTCCAGGAGTGCCTTGAGAAGGTGGAGGCGGCGAGCACCGGTCTGCTCGCCGCCGTACGGGAACAACTGGAGGGACGGGCCGCATGAGCCACCACACCGAGGACGACGGCCGTACCGGCGACGGGACGCGCGCGGTACGGGCCGGTCTGCCCGAGCCGGTCAAGCACGAGCCGACCCTGCCCGGTCCGGTGTTCGCCGCCCACTTCCACCTGCCGGGCGACGTGACGGGGCCCTTCACCTACGGCCGGGACGACAACCCCACCTGGTCGCTGCTGGAGAGTGCCATCGGTGAGCTGGAGGCCCCCGGCCGGGACGACGCGGAGACGCTGGTGTTCGCCTCCGGCATGGCCGCCATCTCCTCGGTGCTCTTCTCGCAGCTGCGCGCCGGCGACGCGGTGGTGCTGCCCTCCGACGGTTACCAGGTGCTGCCCATGGTCGGCGCCCAGCTGGAGGCGTACGGCGTGGAGGTGCGTACCGCGCCGACCGGCGGCGACGCCCAGCTCGAGGTGCTGGAGGGCGCGAAGCTGCTGTGGATCGAGTCACCGTCCAACCCGGGGCTCGACGTCTGCGACATCCGGCGGCTCGTCGAGGCGGCACACGCGCGCGGCGCCCTGGTCGCGGTCGACAACACCCTCGCCACACCGCTCGGCCAGCGGCCGCTGGAACTGGGCGCCGACTTCTCCGTGGCCAGTGGCACCAAGCAGCTCACCGGGCACGGGGACCTCCTGCTGGGCTACGTCGTCGGCCGCGACGCGCGGAACATGGCCGCCGTACGCCGCTGGCGCAAGATCGTCGGCGCGATCGCCGGCCCCATGGAGGCCTGGCTGGCCCACCGCTCCATCGCCACGCTCCAGCTGCGCGTGGACCGGCAGAACGCCACCGCGCGCGTGCTCGCGGAAGCGCTGCGGGAGCGGCCCGAGGTAACCGGGCTGCGCTACCCGGGGCTGCCCGGCGACCCCTCGCACAAGGTCGCCGCGCAGCAGATGCGCCGCTTCGGGTGCGTGATCTCCTTCGAGCTGTCCACGCGCGCGCGTGCCGAGCAGTTCCTCCGGGCGCTGCGGCTCGTGGAGGACGCCACCAGCTTCGGCGGGGTCCGGTCCACGGCCGAGCGTCGGCGGCGCTGGGGCGGGGACGCGGTCTCGGAGGGCTTCATCCGGCTGTCCGTCGGTGCCGAGGACCCGGAGGATCTGGTGGCGGACGTGCTGCACGCGCTCGACGAGTCGGCCGGCTGACCACAGAAGGCACGTCCCGCCGGATTGGCCGCGCGCGGCGGACGGTCCGAACCTCCCCCCTCGTGGCTCGGACCGTCCCCGGTTCCGCGGGCCAAGAACCGTGTCGACAAGGCTAGTTGACTCTGTGTCAGTGTCCAATCACGCTAGCGACAGAGGCCTATCGACTTATTTATAGTTGGGCCCTGCCCGGGGCCGGAGCGGGGCAGGGAAAGGGGCGTGCCGTGGATCTGGCCTTGCTGCGCACCTTCGTCACCGTGCACCGGGCCGGTTCCTTCACACGCGCCGCCGCACTGCTCGGCCTCTCGCAGCCGGCGGTCACCTCCCAGATCCGCACTCTGGAGCGGCAGGTGGGCCGCCCGCTGTTCCTGCGGCAGGCCCGCGGGGTGACGCCCACGAGCATCGGCAACGAACTCGCCCACAAGGCCGCGCCTCATCTCGACGCCCTGGTGGAGATAACGGAGACCGGCCTGGACGACGAGTCCGCGGTGCGGACCCTGCACCTGGCCGGACCACCCGAGTTCACCGCGGCCCGCGCTCTTCCCGCGCTCACCGAGCTGACCGGCGACGACGGCCAGGGTTATGCGCTGCGCGCCTCCTTCGGCACCGCCGAGGAGACCCTGGAAGGACTGGCGGCCGGACACCACGACCTGGCGATCAGCACGGTACGGCCGCGCGGAGGCCTGCTCACCGCGACCGCGCTCTGCGACGAGGAGCATGTGCTGGTCGCCGCGCCGCGCTGGGCCGGGCAGGTCGACTCCGAGGCACTGCGTCACAAGGGCGCGCCGGTCCTGGAGGGCCTGCCCCTCGTCGAGGTCCATGAATCGCTGCCGTTCGTCGCCCGCTACTGGGCGTCCGTCTTCGACTCCCGCCCCACCGCCTCGGGCGCCGTCATCGTGCCCGACCTGCGGGCGGTGCTGGCGTGTGCGAGGGCGGGCGCCGGACTCGCCGTACTGCCCCGCTATCTGTGTGCCGCCGCTCTCGAACGCGGTGAGGTGCTGACGCTGCACGAGCCGGCGGTGCCCCCGCTGCGGACGTATTTCCTGGCGGTGCGCACCGGCACGCTCGCCCTGCCGCACATCGCACGGGCGCACGAGTGGCTGCAGCGGGCGGCCACGGCCTGGTGCTGAATCGCCCCGCGCGCGCTGTGCGGTCGTACGAGATGGCGCTGCGCGATGTTTCACGTGGAACCAGCCGGGCCACATTCCTCCCATGACCGTTCGACCCGTGGTCAAGCGCACCGCCCGCGCCGTTCTCCTCGACGGTGACGACCTGATCCTGATCAAGCGCACCAAGCCCGGTCTCGATCCCTACTGGATCACCCCCGGTGGCGGCGTCGAACCGGAGGACCCGACCGTGGTGCACGCCCTGCACCGCGAGGTCCATGAGGAACTCGGCGCCAAGATCGCTGACGTGGTGCCCTGCTTCGTCGACACCGTGGAACACATCGGTGAGGACGGCGGTGCCACCGGCGTCAAGGTGCAGCACTTCTTCGTCTGCCGGCTGGAGTCCATGGACCCCGCTCTGCGTCACGGACCCGAGGTGGAGGAGCCGGCGGGCGAGTACGAGATCGTCCGCGTGCCGTTCACCCGGGTCGGCATCGCCTCCGTGCACCTCGTGCCGCTGTCGCTGCGGCACTATCTGGACGGCAACATCGAGGGCGTACGCGCCATGCACGCGCCCGACCTCGGGTGACGGCAGGGTGCCGGTCGGGTCCGGTCCGGGTCAGCTTCCGACGACCACCAGTTCCTCTACCGAGTCGTGCCGTATCCGGCTGGTCGGGATGCCGGCCTTGCGGAGCATGTCGACGCCGCTGCGGATCATGCCGGGCGGTCCCGACAGATAGGCGTCGCACTCGCTCCACGGGCCGTACTCGCGAACGGCGTCGGGCAGCCGGCGGTGCGCCTGCTGGTCGATGACCGCGCGGACCGAGAGCCACGGATGGCTCTGCTGGAGCCGGAGCATGGTGTCGATGTCGTACAGGTCGTGGTCGGTGCGGGCCCCGTAGAACACCTCCACCGGACGGCGGTCACCGTGCTCCGCCACGTCCTCGACCAGTGCCTTGATGGGCGCTATGCCGGTACCGCCGCCCAGGCAGAGCAGTCCGCTGTCGGTGGTGTGATCGACGGTCATCGAGCCGGCGGGCGGCCCGAGGCGGACGACGTCACCGGGCCGGGCCCGGTGCACCAGCGCGTTGGAGACCCAGCCGGCGGGAACGGCCTTCACATGGAAGGTCAGCAGGCCGTCCGACCGGGGCGCGGAGGCGAACGAGTAGTGCCGCCAGACCCGTGGCCACCACGGCGTCTCCAGGCTCGTGTACTGCCCGGCGAGGAAGGGGTAGGGCTGGTCCGTGCGGAGGGTGAGGACGGCGACGTCGGGCGTCCGCAGTTCGTGGGTGACCACCTCCGCGTGCCACCAGGCGGGGGCGCGCAGCTCGTCCGCGGCCGCCGCGTCGATCATGACCTGGGAGATGGTCGTGTAGGCCCGGACCCAGGCCGCCTCCGTCTCCGGGTCCCAGACCGCCGAGGCGAACCTGCCCAGCGCGCCGATGAGGCATTCACCGACCGCCGGGTAGTGCTCGGGGCGAGTGCCGTACTTACGGTGCCCGCGTCCCAGGGCGCGCAGGTAGTCGACCAGGACAGGCTTGTTGTCGATGTGCTCGGCCGCCGTGAGCAGAGCCTGCAGCAGTCGGTCCCGCTGGGTGTCCATGGCGGCCGGGAACAGCGAGCGCAGGTCGGGGTGGCGTACGAAGAGCAGCGCGTAGAAGTAGGACGTGACCTTGTCGGCCACCGCGGCGATCTCGGTCATGGTGCGTCGGATGCGGACCGCGTCCGACGAGCCGCCCTCGGCCGCCACACGTTGCGGGGGTGCGGGGGCGATGACGGCGGGCGTGAGCTGTCCCGGTGGTGGGACACGTTCCCGGTCCGCCCCGGCGGCGCCGCCGGGAGCCTGCGAAACGGGCACGTCCACCGCAGGTGGCGTGTTCTCCTCCGCCGAGGGCCGGCCCACTCGTCGCACCACCGCCGGGCGGCGCTCCGCGGGCCTCTCCACGTCCTCCTCCGGCGGCTTGCGCGGCGTGAACCAGCCGGTCCCGCCGGACGTCCCGTTGTCGGCCGACCCGGTGGTCGGAGCGTCCATGGTGTGCCTCGCCTCGAACATCTTTCGGTCGGTCTGCGCATTTCCCGGCCGGAAAGCGCCTCATTCCCGCAGACGGCTCGGGTCTCCCGTTCTGGCCCAGCGATCCGTTCGACCGCACAGGAACGGCAGCATCCCGTCCTGCTCGAATGCGTCGGTCGCATACCCGGAAATACAGGTCTTCGATCTCCCCGCCCCGTTGAAGTGCATTGCCCCGTTCTCGGCACGCGGGGGACAGGTGCGCGACCTCGCCCCTGGGCGTGAACCGCAGTCGACCCTACCGGCCGCCGCGACACACACAAGTACCCTGCCCGCCATCGGCGGATCATGCCGGAGCGCATCATGGACGCCCTCAAGTCCGGCTCGGCACGCGCCAGTTCGAAGAGGACGTCACTGAGGTACATGAGGGCGGCCGCTGTTTCACGTGAAACAGCGTCTGGCTGTCCTTGCGCTGTACGGATGGCCACGACATGGCCAAAAGCACGTACGTCCACCCCGAAAGCGGTGGACGCACGGGGTGGCGGTCAGACAGCCTGACCTGCGTGCCTACTCCTTCTCTCACCGCGCTGCCCATTCGCCGTCTGACGCTTCGCGATCTCACCGCCTGCGCCGACTTGTCCGAAGACCGGGGGTGGCCACGCGAGGAACACAAGTGGGGCTTTCTGCTCACCGCCGGAAAGGGATACGGCATCGAGGATCCCGAGGGCGGCCTCGTCGCCGCCTGCGTCGTCACGGAGTACGGCCCGTGGGACCGGCCGGATCTGGCCGCGATCGGCATGGTCCTGGTGGCCGGACGGCACGCCCGCCAGGGAGTCGGACGCCGGCTGATGCGTCACGTGATCGCGGCGATGGGCACCACACCCCTGACCCTCCATGCCACGCCGTACGGCCGCCCGCTGTACGAGGAGCTGGGTTTCAAGGTCACCGGCCGGGCGGAGATGCTGCTGGGCCGCTTCGTCCCGGGCGACCCGGAGCCACGGGCAGCGACCCGTGCGGCCACCGCGGAGGACCTTCCCGCGATCCTCCGGCTGGACGAGGAGGTGTTCGGTACCGATCGCACGCCGCTGATCACCAGGCTGCCGGCCTTCGCCGACCAGTTGCGCGTAGCCGAGGACAACGACCGGATCACCGGGTACACGGCTGCCTGGCCGAACATGGACACGCATGTGGTCGGGCCGCTGATCGCCCGTGACACCGAGACCGCCAAGGCTCTGATCGCCTCGCTCGCCGCCCACACCGACCGCCCGCTGCGCACCGACATCGACGTGCGTCACGAGGAGCTGGTGGCATGGGCGAAGCAACGGGGGCTGGCGTCGGTGGCGTTCAACGCGGTCATGACCTACGGCATCACGGCGCTGCCCGGTGACTGGACACGGCGTTTCGCACCGCTGACGGTGGCCGCGGGCTGAGTGGCACCGCGAACGCCGGCCCCGCGGTCGCGCGGGGCCGGCGTTCGCCGCTGCCGGGCTCTGGTCAGGCGAGGGTTCGCACCGCGGCGGTGGCGAACGCGTGGTCCTGGTCCGGGGCTCCGCCGCCGACACCCACGGCGCCGATCAGCCGGCCCTCCCGGTGAAGCGGCACGCCACCCGCGATGAACAGCAGGGGGCGGTCGAGCGCGGTGGGCAGCGTGTGGAACAGCCCGCCGGGCTGGACGGCGTCGACGACATCGGCGGTGGCGGCGTCCAGCTGCAGCGCCGTGTAGGCCTTGCGGGTGCTGGTCTCGCCGGAGATCAGCACGGCCCGGTCGTCGCGGCGGAAGGCGAGCGGATGGCCACCGGCGTCCAGGACGGTGATGCTGACGGCGACTCCGGCGTCCTCGGCGGCGCGGCGGGCCGCGGTGACGAGCAGCTCGGCGTCCTCGACGGTGAGCGGGGCGACTGCGGTGGTGCTCATGAGTGGTGTTCCTTGTGCCTGTGCTGGAGGGGATCTGGTGCTGTCGGCGCGCACGTGATGTGCCGTGCGGCCGGGGGAAGCCCCGGACCGGGTGTCCGGACCGGCGCTCCGGGTGGGCTCAGTGGGGGACGGCGGTCCGCTCGGCGACGGGCGCACCGGTGGCCGTCGCGCCGGTGGGGACGCTGCCGCGGCGCTCCAGGGCGGCCGAGAAGACGGCGAGCACGAGGGCGCCCGCGGCGAGGGCGGCACCGACCCAGTTGGGGGCGGTGTAACCGAAGCCGGCGGCGATCACGATGCCGCCGAGCCAGGCGGAGAGGGCGTTGCCCAGGTTGAAGGCGCCGATGTTGACGGCCGAGGCCAGCGTCGGGGCTCCGTGGGCCTGGTCCAGGACGCGCTTCTGCAGCGGCGGGACGGTGGCGAAGCCCAGCGCGCCGATCAACGCGATGGTGACCGCCGCCGCGATCTTGTTGTGCGCGGTCAGCGTGAACAGCGCGAGGACGACGGCCAGGGCGCCCAGGGAGACGTAGAGCATGGGCATCAGGGCCCGGTCGGCGAACCGGCCGCCGACGAGGTTGCCGCCGACCATGCCGAGTCCGAAGAGGACCAGCAGCCAGGTGACCGAGCCGTCGGCGAAACCGGCGATGTGGGTCATCATCGGCGCGATGTAGGTGATGGCCGCGAAGACGCCGCCGAAGCCGAGCACGGTCATCGCCATGGCGAGCAGGACCTGGGCGTTCTTGAAGGCGGCCAGTTCGTGCCGGAGGTGCACGCCCTGCGGCCGGGGCATCTCGGGAACGAGCTTGGCGACACCGGCCAGGCCGATGACGCCGAGGGCGGCCACGACGGCGAAGGTGACCCGCCAGCCCATGGCCTGTCCCAGGAGCGTGCCCAGCGGGACGCCCACGACGTTGGCGACGGTCAGGCCGGTGAACATCATCGCGATGGCGCCGGCCTTCTTGTCCGGGGCCACCAGTTCGGCCGCGACGACCGAGCCGATACCGAAGAAAGCGCCATGGGCGAGGGAGGCGATCACCCGCCCGATCAGCATGACGGCGAAGGCCGGGGCCACGGCGGAGACCAGGTTGCCGACGATGAACAGGCCCATCAACAGCATCAGCATCCGCTTGCGGGGCACCTTGGTGCCCAGGACGGTCATCAGCGGGGCTCCGATCACCACCCCGAGCGCGTACCCGGTGACCAGCAGGCCGGCGGTGGGGATCGAGACCCCGAAGTCACCCGCGACCTCGGGCAGCAAGCCCATGATCACGAATTCCGTCGTGCCGATTCCGAAGGCCCCGATCGCGAGGGCCAGAAGCGCGAGAGGCATGGAGGAGATACCTTTCAAATGATTGCAGGAGCGCTTAGCGTGCGTCCACAATAGTTGCAAACGCGGGATACTTGCAAACGCGGGATATTGCACGGGTGCTCTACCCTGGTGTCAGCCGCTCCGGGACGGAGGAAACGCCAATGACAGCGACGGACCCCGCGCTCACCGCTCTCGCACAGGGCTGGTGCGCTCTCTCGCTGCTGCACGGGAGGATCGAGGCGCACATCGAGCGCGTCCTGCAGGCCGAGCACGATCTGAGCGTGCGCGAGTACTCGCTGCTCGACGTGCTCAGCCGGCAGCACGACGGTGTGGGGGGCCATCTGCAGATGAAGCAGGTCGCCGACGCCGTCGTCCTCAGTCAGAGCGCCACGACCCGGCTGGTGACCCGCCTGGAGGACCGCGGCCTGCTGCAGCGCTACCTGTGCCCGACCGACCGCCGCGGCATCTACACGGACGTCACCGACACCGGTCTGCGCCTGCTCGAGGAAGCGCGGCCCACCAATGACGCCGCCCTGCGCGCGGCCCTGGACGAAGCCGCCCGGAGCCCCGAACTCGCGCCGCTGGTGCGGGCCGTGGAGTCACTGCACGTCACCGCGTAAGGTGCGGCCATGACCGATCTCGCTGTGCGACGCGCGACCGCCGACGACCTCCCGGCGATCGTCGCCATGCTCGCCGACGACCCGCTGGGCGCCCGGCGGGAGTCTCCGGACGACCTCACGCCGTACCGTGCGGCCCTGGACCGGCTGATCGCGGACCCGAACCAGTACGTGATGGTGGCGGTCCGCGACGACCGCGTCGTCGGCACGCTCCAGTTGACGTTGATCCCGGGCCTCTCCCACCGGGGGACGACCCGCGCGGTCATCGAGGGGGTACGCATCCACTCCGGGGAACGCGGCAGCGGGCTGGGCACCCAGCTCATCGAGTGGGCTGTCGACACCGCCCGGCAGCAGGGCTGCGGGCTGGTACAGCTGACCTCCGACAAGTCGCGCACCGACGCTCACCGCTTCTACGAGCGACTGGGTTTCACGGCTTCGCACGAGGGGTTCAAGCTGGCCCTGTGAGCCGGCGGGTGAGTGTGGCGCGCTCGCGGTGGGCGGCCCGTTTCACGTGAAACACGCCGCCCGTGCCCCTTCACCTCCACGGCCGGAGGACGGTCGTCGGGCGGCAGCGTCCCGCGTCGGTGCCTATCCGATGCCTCGCCATCCGTCCGGGTCCACTCCACCGGGCACGGGAGCCTCCGTGTCGTACGGCCGACGGGTGAAGACGAACGACCCGAGGTCGAGATGGCTCAGGGAACCGTCGGCGCGACGCACGGGACGCAGCGGCTCGCCGGCGTAGTAGCCCTCCAGGCCGGTCCAGGTCCCGTCGCCGTTGGCCCGGAAGCGGGCACGGCGGCCGGCCCCCGCCAGCGGCCCCAGCGAGAGCAGCCCGTCGGCGCTCAGCCGTACGGCGAAGGGATGCGTCCCCCAGTACCACTGCCCGGTCATCTCCAGGTCCTCCGGGTCCACGTGCCGCAGCGGCCGCCACGGTTCCGGGATGCGCGGCTCGGCCTCGGCGACGATACGGACGAGGTCGCCTCCCAGCACTCCCAGCAGCGGGCCGGAGGTGCAGTTGGCGAGGACCACGGCGGCCACGTCGTCCTCCACGCTGATGGTCAGGTTCGCCAGGAAGCCGGGCAGCGAGCCGGAGTGCCCGACGAGGAGCCTGCCGCCACGACGCTGGATCTGCATGCCGAGCCCGTAGGTGGCCCCGTCCATGACGTCCGCGGGTTCGGCGGGCGCGGCGGGCGTCCTCATCTCGCGCAGCGAGTCCGCACTCAGCACCCGGTCGTCTCCCCCGGCGAGGAAGGCGGCGAACCGCGCCAGGTCCCCGGTGGTGGACCAGAGCTGACCGGCCGGTGCCATGCGGCCGAGGTCCTCCAGCGGCTCGGGCAGCAGTGCGTCGGCCCAGGGGTGCACCGCCCAGCCGCCCGCGTGCGGCGCCTGCGGCCGGCTGCTCGTGCGGTTCAGGCCCAGTGGGAGGAGCACTTCCGCGCGCAGGACGTCCTCCCAGGGTGCGCCCCGCACCTCCTCCACCAGAGCGCCGAGCAGGGTGTAACCCGGGTTGGAGTAGTGGTGGCGCCTGCCGACGGGGTGCAGGAGGGGCTGTTCGCCGAGCACATCGCTCAGCTCGGGACGCAGCGAGCCCGGGGTCCGCTCCCACCACGGCCCCGGTGATTCGGCGGCCAAACCGGCGGTGTGCGCGAGGAGTTCGGCGATCGTCGCCTCCCCCACTGAGGTGCCGGGCAGGTGCTTCTCCAGCGGATCGCCCAGATCGAGCACCCCCTCGTCCCGCAGTCGCAGCACCAGGACGGCGGTGAACGTCTTGGTGATCGACCCGATCCGGTACTGGACGCCTTCGTCCGGCCCGTGTCCGTCGACCGAGGTCCGCGCGCCGTGCCACACGGCACGTCCGCCCCGTACGACGGCGGCCACCAGCGACGGTGCCCGCCCTTCGGCCTGCGCCACGGCGATCCGGTGCGCCAGCGCCCGCCGGGTCCCGGGGAGCAGTTCTTCCTGCGATGTCGTCATGCCCCCAGTCCATCCGCTGAGGGCGGCCGGCGTCGAATCCATATCCCCGGGGACGGCCGCCCAGCCCGCCCGACCGTGGCTCGGCAACTCGGCAACTCGGCAACTCGGCAGGGGAGTCTCCGCCGAACCGAGGGCGTGCCGAGGGGCCCGGGAGCTAGCGCTGCGAGGCCGATGGGGGTGCGGCGGGGAACCTGGCCGGGGCCGGTCGAGTCCGCCTCCGCCTGACGCGCGCCCGCTTGCACGGACGAGGACGAAGAGCGCGTCGTCGCGCGGTAGCCACCTGTCGGTCCCCCAGATCCCCCAGACCGCCAGCGCGCAGGCCGCGATCCGGCGCCGAGGAGGCTGGAGCCCGTCCGGCCGCAGGCGGTGCAGACGGCGGTGGTCGCCGCCGCGCCGAGACCGCTTGCGGCGGCCCGACCCGCTTGACCCGTTTCAGCGACGTATGACGCGTCTTGACGACGTTCGACCGCTCGCCGCCGGACTCAACATCAGGTGAAACGCACGGTCAGCCTCTTGTCCGGCGCGTTCACCTCGTCCTCCGCGGCAGCTCGGACCAGGACGGACGCGATCGCCTCGAACGCTTCATCGCCCATGCGACCACGGCTGACTGCAGCGTTCTCCCAGACGATCTCGACCGGGCGTTCGACATCCCTGCTCAGACGGTCCCACAGGGCGCTCAGGTTGTGCCCGTAGTACGGACCGAAGTCCAGAGGCCCGGCAAGAACCCGGTGCAGGTCCGCCTGGCTTCCGATGTGTGCCCCGTCAATGGCGACCCGCATGCTCCTCCACCCCTTCGGCTCGGTCGATGTCGGATCCGGCTTCTGTCCGAAGTCGACCGTGAGATTCCGACACGACATCTGAGACCCCACAGCCGCCCGGTCAGGTCTGGGCCATGTCCACGAAGCGGGAGTAGTGGCCCTGGAAGGCCACGGTGATCGTCGCCGTGGGGCCGTTGCGGTGCTTGGCCACGATGAGGTCGGCCTCGCCCGCGCGCGGGGACTCCTTCTCGTACGCGTCCTCGCGGTGCAGCAGGATGACCATGTCGGCGTCCTGCTCGATGGACCCGGACTCCCGCAGGTCGGACACCATCGGCTTCTTGTCGGTGCGCTGTTCGGGACCACGGTTGAGCTGCGAGAGCGCGATGACCGGGAGCTCCAGCTCCTTGGCGAGCAGCTTGAGGTTACGGGACATGTCCGAGACCTCCTGCTGACGGCTCTCGGCGCGCTTGGAGCCGCCGTTCTGCATCAGCTGGAGATAGTCGATGACGACCAGCTTGAGGTCGTTGCGCTGTTTCAGACGGCGGCACTTGGCCCGGATCTCCATCATCGACAGGTTCGGGGAGTCGTCGATGTAGAGGGGGGCGGCCGAGACGTCCGGCATACGGCGGGCCAGCCGGGTCCAGTCCTCGTCGGTCATCGTGCCGGAGCGCATGTGGTGCAGGGCGACCCGTGCCTCGGCGGACAGCAGGCGCATCGCGATCTCGTTGCGGCCCATCTCCAGCGAGAAGATCACGCTGGGCAGGTTGTGCTTGATCGACGCCGCCCGGGCGAAGTCCAGCGCGAGCGTGGACTTTCCCATGGCGGGACGTGCGGCGATGACGATCATCTGCCCCGGGTGCAGACCGTTGGTGAGGGAGTCGAAGTCGGTGAACCCCGTGGGCACACCGGTCATCTCGCCGCTGCGGGAGCCGATCGCCTCGATCTCGTCGAGGGCGCCCTCCATGATGTCGCCGAGCGGCAGGTAGTCCTCGCTGGTGCGCTGCTCGGTGACGGCGTAGATCTCCGCCTGCGCGCGGTTGACGATCTCGTCGACGTCGTCGTCGGCCGCGTATCCCATCTGGGTGATCCGGGTGCCGGCCTCGACCAGGCGCCGCAGCACGGCCCGCTCGTGGACGATCTCCGCGTAGTACTCGGCGTTCGCCGCCGTGGGCACCGTCTGGACGAGGGTGTGCAGGTAGGCGGCGCCACCGACCTTGTTGATCTCGCCGCGCTTGGTCAGCTCGGCGGCGATGGTGATGGGGTCGGCCGGCTCCCCCTTGGCGTAGATGTCGAGGATCGCCTGGTAGATCGTCTCGTGCGCGGGCTTGTAGAAGTCGTGGCCCTTGAGGACCTCCACGACGTCGGCGATGGCGTCCTTGGACAGCAGCATGCCGCCGAGGACGGACTGCTCGGCGTCCAGATCCTGCGGTGGCACCCGCTCGAACGACGAGCCGGCGGTGTCCCACGCACCGCCCTCCCGGCCCCGGTCGTGCTGTTCGTCACGCCCCCGGCCGCCGTCACTTCGCCTGCGGGAAGCGGGCAGACGATCACTGGGTCCGCTGTCGGCCCACGGATCGTCCAAGGGCTCGGAAATACTCACCGAGCCACCTCCTCCCGTCCGCGCGGCGGACTTCGCCGTGCCCTCTGTTGTACGGCACGGCTCTGACAAATTGAGAGGCTCGACTCCGGTTGTCGCACGGCCTTTTCACGGGGTTTCCGAGGCCGGCGGACGGAGCGAGCGCCGGACCACCGTAGGCCTGTCGGCACCGTCAGCCAATCTGGTTATCCACAGGCCATGTGGACGACGGGCCCGATGCTGTGGAGAACTCGCCGAAACCTGTGCACGACCCGGTGGACAGCCCTGTGAACAAGCCCTCCATCATCACAAGCGGAAGCCTCTGACCTGCTATTTCACCGTCCACTGGCTGTGCAGAAGAAAAAGTTTCCCAGTCGGACCAAGATCGCCTCGAACAGTGCGCGAGAACACACGCCACACCGGACCAAGTAAGGGTTGCAAGCCGTTTGCATCTCTTACCTGTGGACGATTAGATTGGTGCTCATGACACAGGCTTCCGCGCCCCCCGGGACCACCCGCCGACGGCACGACCGAGAGATCGTCGCGCTGGCCGTCCCGGCCTTCGGTGCGCTCGTCGCCGAGCCTCTGTTCGTCCTGGCCGACAGTGCCATCGTCGGTCACCTGGGCACGGCCCAGCTCGCCGGCCTCGGCGTGGCCTCGGCCCTGCTGACCACCGCGGTCAGCGTCTTCGTCTTCCTCGCCTACGCCACCACCGCCGCCGTGGCCCGCCGGGTCGGCGCCGGCGATCTCCCGGCAGCCATCCGGCAGGGCATGGACGGCATCTGGCTGGCCCTGCTCCTCGGCGTCGCCGTCATCGCCGTCGTCCTGCCCCTGGCGGGTACCATCGTCCACCTCTTCGGCGCCTCGGCCGCGGCGGCCACGAATGCGACCACCTATCTGCGCATCTCCGCCCTCGGCATCCCGGCCATGCTGATCGTGCTCGCCTCCACCGGCGTACTGCGCGGACTGCAGAACACCAGGACCCCCCTCTACGTCGCCGTGGCGGGCTTCGTCACCAACGCCGTCCTCAACGTCGGGCTCGTCTACGGAGCCGGTCTCGGCATCGCCGGCTCCGCCTGGGGCACCGTCATCGCCCAGTGCGGCATGGCGGCGGTCTACCTGACCGTGGTCGTCCGAGGGGCCCGCGCGCACCGGGCCTCCCTGCGCCCCGACGCCGCCGGCATCCGGGCTTCCGCCCAGGCCGGTGTCCCCCTTCTCGTCCGCACGCTGTCGCTCCGGGCGATCCTCATGATCGCGACGGCCGTGGCGGCCCGGCTCGGGGACGCCGACATGGCCGCCCACCAGATCGTCCTGTCGCTGTGGAGCCTGCTGGCCTTCGCCCTCGACGCGATCGCCATCGCGGGACAGGCCATCATCGGGCGCTACCTCGGTGCGGGCGACGCCGAAGGGGCCCGTCAGGCATGCCGCCGCATGGTGGAGTGGGGTGTCGCGACCGGTGTCGTCCTGGGCGTCCTCGTCGTGGCCGCCCGGCCGCTGTTCCTGCCCCTGTTCACCGGCGACTCCCTGGTCACGCACACCGCGCTCCCCGCGCTGCTGATGGTGGCGCTCTCCCAGCCGATCTGCGGAGTGGTCTTCGTCCTGGACGGCGTCCTCATGGGCGCGGGTGACGGACCGTACCTGGCCTGGGCCATGGTCCTCACCCTTGCGGTGTTCTGCCCGGTGGCACTGCTCGTCCCGGTCCTCGGCGGCGGCCTGACCGCGCTGTGGGCGGCCATGACACTGATGATGACGGTCCGCATGCTCACCTTGTGGCTGCGCTCCCGCTCGGGCCGCTGGATCGTGACCGGCGCCGTCCGCTGAGCGTTTCACGTGAAACACCGTGCGAAAGGGGCCGCACCCGAGTGGGTGCGACCCCTTTCGGAGCTGCTCAGACCGAGCGCGGCGATCAGGCCGCGACGACCTCGACGTTGACCTTGGCGGCAACCTCGGGGTGCAGACGCACGGACGTCTCGTGGGCGCCCAGGGTCTTGATCGGAGCGGTCAGCTCGATGCGGCGCTTGTCGACCTCGGGGCCACCGGACGCCTTGATCGCGGAAGCGACGTCGGCGGGGGTGACGGAACCGAAGAGACGACCGGCGTCGCCGGAGCGGACGGCCAGACGGACCTTCACGCCCTCGAGCTGGGCCTTGATCTGGTTGGCCTGCTCGATGGTCTGGATCTCGTGGATCTTGCGAGCACGGCGGATCTGCTCGACGTCCTTCTCGCCACCCTTGGTCCAGCGGATAGCGAAGTTCCGCGGGATCAGGTAGTTGCGAGCGTAACCGTCCTTGACGTCGACGACGTCGCCCGCGGCACCGAGGCCGGAGACCTCGTGGGTGAGGATGATCTTCATGAGTCGGTCACCCTTCCCTTATCGCGCGGTGGACGTGTAGGGCAGCAGCGCCATCTCACGGCTGTTCTTGACGGCCGTGGCGACGTCACGCTGGTGCTGCGTGCAGTTGCCGGTCACGCGGCGGGCACGGATCTTGCCGCGGTCGGAAATGAACTTCCGCAGCATGTTCGTGTCCTTGTAGTCCACGTACGTGACCTTGTCCTTGCAGAAAGCGCAGACCTTCTTCTTAGGCTTGCGCACAGGCGGCTTCGCCATGGTGTTTCTCCTGTGTGATCAAGAAGTGTGGGTAACGACCCGCCCTCGACCCCGACCAGGTCCCGCAGGACCCGGTGCCGAGGCTCAGAAGGGGGGTTCGTCCGAGTAGCCGCCACCGCCGCCGGAGCTGCCGCCCCAACCGCCGCCGCCCTGGTTGGCACTGCCGCCACCGGCAGGAGCGCCGGAGGCCCAGGGGTCGTCGGCCGGAGCGCCGCCGGACTGCTGGCCGCCACCGGGGCCGCCGCCCCAGCCGCCGCCACCCTGCTGGCCGCCCCCGCCGCTGTAACCGCCCTGGCCGCCACGAGCGCCACCGGCGGTCTTGGTGACCTTGGCCGTGGCACTGCGCAGGCTGGCGCCGACTTCCTCGACGTCCAGCTCGTAGACCGTGCGCTTGACGCCCTCACGGTCCTCGTAGGACCGCTGCTTCAGCCGGCCCTGCACGATGACGCGCATGCCTCGCTGGAGCGACTCGGCGACGTTCTCCGCCGCCTGACGCCAGACCGAGCAGGTCAGGAACAGGCTCTCGCCGTCCTTCCACTCGTTCGTCTGGCGGTCGAAGGTGCGGGGCGTGGACGCGACACGGAACTTCGCGACGGCCGCACCGGACGGGGTGAAGCGCAGCTCGGGGTCGTCGACAAGATTGCCGACGACCGTGATGACGGTCTCGCCTGCCATGGGGGAACCTCTCGGCGGGTTTGCTGCTGGCTGCTGGGTGCTGCTACTCGGATCCCGGTATCAGCTGAGCGGGAGGCTCAGTGGGTCTCGGGACGGAGGACCTTGGTCCGGAGGACCGACTCGTTCAGGTTCATCTGGCGGTCGAGCTCCTTGACGACCGCAGGCTCGGCCTGCAGGTCGATGACCGAGTAGATGCCCTCGGGCTTCTTCTTGATCTCGTAGGCGAGACGACGACGGCCCCAGGTGTCGACCTTCTCCACCTTGCCGCCGCCGTCGCGGACGACAGACATGAAGTTCTCGATCAGCGGGGAGACAGCGCGCTCCTCGAGATCGGGGTCGAGGATGACCATCACTTCGTAGTGACGCATGTGGAACCCACCTCCTTTGGACTCAGCGGCCACGGTCGTTCCGTGGCAGGAGGGTCGTGATGCGTACGCAACGGTATCCGCCACCACTGACAACCGGGCTTCCCCGAGGATTTCCCCGGGGACCCGCGCAGTGACCAGGACATGCCTGGGCAGACACCGGTACAGACGCTACAGACTACCCGCACACCGGCTTCCGGTTGAAATCCGGCGGTGAGGGCGGTCAATCTGTACACATCGGGTACGGAGGGCGCTACCGTGCGCCGCGATCCGCAGGAGGTGCCCCATGGCACAGGCATTGCGACCCAACACCGCCGGATCCCTCTTCGCCACGGACGGCCGGCCCCATCCGCGCCAGCGGGCCATGGCGGCGACCACGCTGGTGCTCGGAGTGACGGCCTTCATCAGCGCGTTCTTCCCCGGCCTCCACCTGCTCAGCTCCTGGGCGGGCCTGCTGGGGATCGGCACCGGCGCGTACGGACAGTGGATCTCGGAGACCACGCGCGAGCGGTTCGGCCTCATCCTGGGTCTCGGTGCCTCCGGTGTCGGGTTCCTCCTCGGCATGGCGAACGGCGGCCTCTTCGGCGGACTCTTCCACTGACGCCCCGGGCACGGCCCGGACAGGCGCGCAGCACACGCGGGACCCCGTCCCGGCCCTCCCGCCGGGACGAAGGTGCCGTACGCCCATTCGGGGCGCTCGTAGGGAGCAGTAGGCTTCGGCGCTAGGGCCTGTCGTCAGATTCCCGTCATCCGCCCGGAGGGCGGGTCCCGCGACGCCATGCACGCACTCTCACCGCGCCGGGCCCAGGCCCTCGTACTGGATGTACTCGGGTCTGGGCCCGGCGCGGTGAGAGTGCGTGCATGGCGTCGCGGGACAGACGGGGATGTGACGACAGGGCCTAGAGCCGGAGCCCCTGTACCCATGGGGACACACCAGCCCGAGGAGCGCCCTGAATGAGCCTGACCCTGAGGACCATCAGCCGAGAGCAGCATCTGGCCTACATCCAGAGCCTGCCGTCGGCTAGCCACATGCAGGTCCCGGCCTGGGCCGATGTCAAGGCGGAGTGGCGCTCCGAGAACCTCGGCTGGTTCGACGACCGCACCGGTGAACTGGTCGGCGCGGGTCTGGTCCTCTACCGGCAGCTGCCCAAGATCAAGCGTTATCTGGCCTACCTTCCCGAGGGCCCGGTCATCAACTGGTTCGCACCGAACCTGGACGACTGGATCCAGCCGATGCTCGCGCACCTCAAGCAGCAGGGCGCCTTCTCGGTGAAGATGGGCCCGCCGGTGATCATCCGGCGCTGGGAGGCCGCTTCCATCAAGCAGGGCATCCAGAACCCTGACGTGAAGCGGCTGCGCGACGTCGAGGCCGACTTCATCGAGCCGCGCGCCTTCGAGGTGGCCGACAAGCTGCGCCGGATGGGCTGGCAGCAGGGCGAGGACGGCGGCGCCGGCTTCGGTGACGTCCAGCCCCGCTACGTCTACCAGGTGCCGCTGGCCAACCGCTCCCTGGAAGAGGTCCACAGGAACTTCAACCAGCTGTGGCGCCGCAACATCAAGAAGGCCGAGAAGGCGGGTGTGGAGGTCGTCCAGGGCGGCTACCAGGACCTCGCCGAGTGGCAGCGGCTGTACGAGATCACCGCGGTGCGCGACCACTTCCGGCCCCGCCCGCTGTCGTACTTCCAGCGCATGTGGACGGCCCTCAACACCGAGGACCCCAACCGCATGCGGCTGTACTTCGCGCGGCACGAGGGCGTGAACCTGTCCGCGGCGACCATGCTGATCGTCGGCGGCCACGTCTGGTACTCCTACGGGGCCTCCGACAACATCGGCCGCGAGGTCCGGCCCTCCAACGCCATGCAGTGGCGGATGCTGCGCGACGCCTACGCGCTGGGCGCCACCGTGTACGACCTGCGCGGCATCTCCGACTCGCTCGACGAGAGCGACCACCTGTTCGGTCTGATCCAGTTCAAGGTGGGCACCGGCGGGCAGGCCGCCGAGTACCTCGGCGAGTGGGACTTCCCGCTGAACAAGCTGCTCCACAAGGCGCTCGACATCTACATGTCGCGTCGCTGAGCGGCGGGCGTCCGATCGCCTAGCCTTCACAGGTCTCACACTTCTCCACCGCAGCCACGAGAAAGGTCCCGGGTCCGGCCATGGCGCTCACGCTCTACGTCGACACCGCGCGCTGGCGGGCGCACCACAAGCACGTGCAGGAGCAGTTCCCCGGACTCGTCCCGGTCTGCAAGGGCAACGGCTACGGCTTCGGGCACGAGCGGCTGGCGGAGGAGGCCACGCGGCTCGGCTCGGACGTCCTCGCCGTCGGCACGACCTACGAGGCCGCCCGGATCAAGGACTGGTTCGGCGGTGACCTGCTGGTGCTGACGCCCTACCGGCGCGGCGAGGAGCCCGTCCCGCTGCCCGACCGGGTCATCCGGTCGGTGTCGTCGGTGGACGGGGTCTACGGCCTCGTCGGCGCCCGCGTGGTCATCGAGGTCATGTCCTCGATGAAGCGGCACGGCATCAGCGAGCAGGAACTGCCGCAGCTGCACGCCGCCATAGAGAACATCCGCCTCGAAGGCTTCGCGATCCACCTGCCGCTGGACCGCACCGACGGCTCGGACGCCGTCGAGGAGGTCATCGGCTGGATGGACCGGCTGCGCGCGGCCCGCCTGCCGCTGCACACGATGTTCGTCAGCCACCTCAAGGCGGACGACCTGGCCCGGCTCCAGCAGCAGTTCCCGCAGACCCGTTTCCGCGCCCGCATCGGCACCCGGCTGTGGCTGGGCGATCACGAGGCCACCGAGTACCGCGGTGCCGTGCTGGACGTCACGCGCGTCACCAAGGGGGACCGCTTCGGCTACCGCCAGCAGAAGGCGGCCTCCGACGGCTTCCTGGTGGTCGTGGCGGGCGGTACGTCGCACGGGGTGGGTCTGGAGGCACCGAAGGCCCTGCACGGTGTCATGCCGCGCGCCAAGGGTGTCGCACGGGCCGGCCTGGCCACGGTCAACCGGAACCTCTCCCCGTTCGTCTGGGACGGCAAGCAGCGCTGGTTCGCGGAGCCGCCGCACATGCAGGTGTCGATCCTGTTCGTGCCGGCCGAGGCCGCGGAGCCGCGGGTCGGTGAGGAGCTGGTGGCCCATCTGCGGCACACCACCACCCAGTTCGACCGGATCGTCGACCGCTGAGCCATTCCCCGGCAGCCGGAAGGCCGTACCCGCGTCCGCCGGGTACGGCCTTTCGCATGCCTCGATGACCGCGTCGAAGCCGACCAGCCAGCGCTGTTCGCTCAGAGCGAACGCTCTCCGGGGGATGCCGTTTCGGAGCGGCCCCACTCCACCTGGGGCGCCCCGAAGTGGGCCGCGTGGCGCGGCGGACGGGCAGCCGCCCCGAACACGAAGGCGTCCTCGGCGCCGTCGAGCACGCCCCCCGAGGGATCGTCGTCGCCCGAGCGGCGCACCACGTCCCGCTCGGGCATCAGGATGTCCCGCACGACGACGGCGCACAGGTAGAGCGTGCCCAGCAGGTGCACGGCGATCGCCCACTGATATCCGTGCGTCGGCAGTCCCTTGTGCGCGTCCCCGCTCGTCGTGTACGCCAGGTACATCCAGATCCCGAGGAAGTACGCCACCTCGCACGCCTGCCAGATCAGGAAGTCCCGCCACTTGGGCCGGGCCAGCGCGGCCAGCGGAACCAGCCACAGGACGTACTGCGGGGAATAGACCTTGTTGGTGAGGATGAAGGCGGCCACCATCAGGAACGCCAGCTGCGCGAACCTCGGCCGGCGCGGGGCGGTCAGGGTCAGCGCCGCGATGCCCAGGAAGCACAGGACCACCAGCGCGGCGGCCGCGGTGTTCACGAAGTCGGTGGTGGGCGGATGCGTCGTGTTCTGGGCCCAGATCAGCCAGAAGGACCCGAAGTCGACGCCCCGGTCATGGCTGAACGAGTAGAACTTCCACCACCCGTCGAAGGCGAAGAACATCACCGGCAGGTTCACCACGAGCCAGGCGACCACCGCGCCGGCCGTCGCCGTGAAGAACGCCCGCCACCTCCCGGCGCGCCAGCACAGCACGAACAGCGGCCCCAGCAGGAAGACGGGGTAGAGCTTGGCGGCCGTGGCCAGCCCCAGGAGCACCCCGAAGGCGACAGCGCGGCCCCGGGACCACATCAGCATCGCGGCGGCCGTCAGGGCGACCGCCAGCAGGTCCCAGTTGATGGTGGCGGTCAGCGCGAAGGCGGGTGCCAGGGCGACCAGCAGGGCGTCCCAGGGGCGCCGGCGGTGGGTGCGGGCCGTACAGACGGCGATGACGGCCGCGCACACCATGAGCATCCCGGCGTTGGCGAACCAGTACCACTGCTCCTGGTGCTGGATGCTGCCGCTGCCCGGGGTCAGCCAGGCGGCGACCTCCATGAACAACCCGGTCAGGACCGGGTATTCGAGATAGTCCATGTCGCCGGGGAGCTTGTCGAAGTACGGCACGAGCCCGTCGGCGAAACCGCGTCCCTGGTAGAGGTGCGGGATGTCCGAGTAGCAGGCGTGCGTGTACTGGGAGCTGGCGCCGAAGAACCAGCCGCTGTGGTAGCACGGCGCCTTCTGGACCAGACCGAGGGCGAACATGCCGATCGCCACCAGGGCGACGATCCGCACGGGCGTCCACCAGTCCGACCCGAGCAGGGCGAAGCGCCCGACG
Source organism: Streptomyces sp. NPDC041135 (assembly GCF_055592085.1). Classification (NCBI taxonomy): domain Bacteria; kingdom Bacillati; phylum Actinomycetota; class Actinomycetes; order Kitasatosporales; family Streptomycetaceae; genus Streptomyces; species Streptomyces sp. NPDC041135. The sequence goes on along the minus strand of NZ_JBVIYZ010000008.1, from coordinate 96,508 downwards.
GGGCCGCCGATCAGCTCGCTGCCGGCCGCGGCGACCTCGTCCTCCCTGGTCGGCCGCACCGGATCCGGCTCCTGCACGCCCGCGGGCGTCGTCTCTGCACTGGGCATGGGGCACATCCTGCCGTACCAGTCTGGGAATACGCCGGGGGCCGCCATACCCGGTGGGTACGGCGGCCCATGTTTCACGTGAAACACACTAGGCGGGCGAAAGGGCCGCCAACCGGTCAGACCGTGGTCTAACCCGTCGTTCCTCCGAAGAAGCCCCCGTTGCCATTGCCTCTGGTACTGCCGGGCTCGGCCGTGTCCGTCGGGGTCGGCGCGGGACTGCTCTCACCCGTGCCGCCGATGCCGTCGCCGCCCGTACCGTTGCCGCCGCCTCCGTTGTCGTCGCAGTTGCCCGAGCCGAACAGGCAGGAGTCACTGGGGGTCGGCGTCGGCGAGGTGGAGGTCTTGCTGGGCGTGGGCGTGGGCGTGTCGCTCGGCGTCGCGCTGGGCGTGATGGTGACGGACGGCTTCGGGGTCGGGGCCCCCGCCTCGTCGTGCACGCCACCGATTTCCGTGGCGTCCGGGAAGCCGATGTCGGACTTGCCCTTCAGCGCGACCTTCATGTACTCGGTCCACACCGACGTCGGGATGTCGCCACCGTGGATGGAGTCCACACCCGCCGTACCGTTCATGGACAGCAGCTTGTGGTCCTTGGGGTTCTCGCGGAACATCGCCACCGAGGTCGACAGCTGCCGGGTGTAGCCGACGAACCACGCCGACTTGTTCTTGTCGGTGGTACCGGTCTTGCCCGCCGCCGTACGGCCCAGGGCCTTGGCGTTGGTGCCCGTACCGTTCTGGATGACGTTCTCCAGCGTGTCCGTGACGTTGTTGGCCACGTTCGCCGGCATCGCCTGGCTCGCCTTCGGCGGGGTGAAGCCCGGCTCCGCCTGGCCGCCGTGCTTGACGAGGACCACCGAGTACGGGTCCGTGTGCTTGCCGGAGGCGGCGAACGTCGCGTACGCGTCCGCCATGCGGATCGCGCTCGGGGTGGAGGTACCGATGGCGAAGGACGGGTTGAGTGTCTCGAAGCTCCCGTCGAGGATGCCGGACGCCTTGGCGACGTCACGCACCTTCGTCAGCCCCACGTCCACGCCGAGCTGGACGAACGGGGTGTTGATCGACTGCTCCATCGCCTTGCGGAGGGTGATGTATCCCCAGGGGTGGGGACTCTCGTTGTTCTGGAAGAAGTACGAGTTGTCCTTGTTGAGGTAGTACGTCCCGTCCGGCTTCCTCACCTTCAGGTGATCGTTGCCGTTGTACTTGCTCAGCGGCGAGATGCCTTCGCCGTCGCTGTCGTAGGTGCCGTACTGCATGGCGGCGGCCAGCACGAACGGCTTCCACGTCGAACCGACCGGGACACCCTGGGTGTCGGCGTTGTTGGTGAAGTGACCGTTCTCGTAGCCGTCGCCGCCGTAGAGGGCGACGATCCTGCCGTCGTTCGGAACCACCGACGCCGCACCGAACTGGACGTACTTGTCCAGGCTCCTCTTCGAGTCGAGGCGGTCCTTCTGGATCTTGTGCACCGCCGCGCTCAGGGCGTTGACCTTGTTCTTGTCGAAGGTCGTGTAGATCTGGTAGCCGCCCTGGTCGAACTGGGCCTCGGTGATGTCGGAGTGGCTCAGGACGTACTTCTTGGCCGTGTCCGCCAGGTAGCTGATCTGACCGGTCATGCCCTTGGTCGCCTTGCGGGGCTGAGGCATCGGGTACCGCTTGATCGCCTTCTGGTAGTCGACGTCGCTGAGGCGCTTGTCCTTGTGCATCTCGCCGAGGATCCAGGCCCAGCGCTCCTCCGACCGTTTGCGGTTGGCCGTGGGGGTCGCCGTCTTGTCGAGGTCCTGGTTGCCGGCCGGGTCGAAGTACGTCGGGCCCTTGAGGAGCGCCGCGAGGACCGCGCACTCGCTGGGCGTGAGCCTCACCGCGTCCTTGCCGTAGTACGTCTGCGCCGCGGCCTGGATGCCGTACGCGCCGCGGCCGTAGTACGACGTGTTCAGGTAGCCCTGCAGGATCTGCGGCTTCTTGAGCTTGGTCCCCACCTTGATGGAGATGAACATCTCCTTGAACTTGCGGGTGACCGTCTGTTCCTGGCTGAGGTAGGTGTTCTTCACGTACTGCTGGGTGATGGTCGAACCGCCCTGGGTCTGACCACCGCGTGCCATGTTCGCCAGGGCCCGGGCGATGCCCATGGGGTCGACGCCGGAGTCCGTGTAGAAGCTCTTGTTCTCGGCGGAGATCACCGCCCACTGCATCGCTTCGGGGATCTGGGCGATGTCGATGTTCTGCCGGTTGGCACCGGTGCCGGTGGCCACCATCTGCGTCTTGTCGGCCCAGTAGTAGACGTTGTTCTGGGACTTGGCCGCGTCGTTCTCGTTGGGGATGGAGACCATCGCGTAGCCGACGCCGACCATGGCGACCAGGCTGCCGAGGAAACCGATGCACAGACCGGAGACGAGCCTCCACGACGGCACCCAGCGGCGCCAGCCGAACCTCCCGGCCCTGGGGTAGTCGACCAGGCGCTTCTTGGCGGGCGCGGCCGGGGCCCGGCCCCTGCCCCGCCCGGGACCGGCCGGACCGCCCGGCCCCTGCCGTCCCGTGCTGTCGACCGCCCTGCGGCGGCCGCCTCCGTTGCGCTGCGCCGCCCGGCGGGCCTCGGCGCGGCCGCTGTACGGACGCTCCTCACCCCCCGGACCGGCGGAGTCCGCCCCGTAGGAACCGGACTCGTAGGAGTCGGAAGGAGACTCATTGGCGCCTCGCGGTGCCGCGCGGCGGCCGGAGGACGGACCGGGCTGGCCACGTCGGGCCGCGGCACGTCCGCCTCCCTGCGGCTGCGGCGGTTTGCGACGGTGCTCGCTCATCGAACGATTACTCCTCGGGCAGGCGCACCCGTGCGCGCCTGGAAGCGGCGGCTGGTTTCCGGTCCCCCCGAAGTACGGATGTGGTCGCTCCCGCATTCACCCGTACTGCACCGAGGACGACGACGCCCCCCGGCATCACGTGGTTCCCGGTGGTGTGCATGCCGCACAGACTACGCACCGTCAAAACCTCCCTAGCCCCGGAGTCCACCCCAAATCAGGCAAGTCGGCTCCTACGAATCAGTGATGTGATCCCGTTCACCATCCCCCCTCTTGTCGCAGCCGGGAGCCCGTTCTATCGTGCTGATGTATCGAGTCGATACATCAGCGTGAGATAAAGACACCGCGGGCCGAGAGGAGGCGATCATGAGCCGGCGTTCCGGCATTCTTGAGTTCGCCGTACTCGGTCTGCTCCGCGAGTCTCCGATGCACGGCTATGAGCTGCGTAAACGCCTGAACACGTCACTGGGCGTGTTCCGCGCGTTCAGCTACGGGACGCTGTATCCCTGCCTCAAGACGCTGCTGGCCGACGGCTGGTTGATCGAGGAACCGGGCAGCACCCACGAGGACGCCCTCGCCGCTCCGCTCGCGGGGCGGCGTGCCAAGATCGTCTATCGGTTGACGGCCGAAGGTAAGGAACACTTCGAGGAACTGCTCTCGCAGACCGGTCCCGACGCGTATGAGGACGAGCACTTCGCCGCACGTTTCGCCTTCTTCGGCCAGACGTCGCGCGATGTGCGCATGCGCGTGCTGGAGGGCCGGCGCAGCCGGCTGGAGGAGCGGCTGGAGAAGATGCGCGCCTCGCTGGCTCGCACGCGGGAGCGCCTCGACGACTACACGCTTGAGCTCCAGCGCCACGGAATGGAGTCCGTGGAGCGCGAAGTGCGCTGGCTGAACGAGCTCATCGAGAGCGAACGGGCCGGGCGGGACCTGAAGGGTTCCGCACCCGGGGAGCCCGCTCAACAGCAGGACACCACACATGGAGCGCCGGGCGGCCTGCCCCGGTCCGGGACGACGTCCCGGCCGGATACGCCCGACGACACCGCCACGTGAGACCCACTCAGGGCCTCACTCGTACACACAGGGAGCAACCGGAATGGGTTCGGTTCGCGTAGCCATCGTCGGCGTGGGCAACTGCGCGGCGTCGCTGGTGCAGGGCGTCGAGTACTACAAGGACGCCGACCCGGCGTCCAAGGTGCCGGGCCTGATGCACGTGCAGTTCGGCGAGTACCACGTCCGTGACGTCGAGTTCGTCGCCGCCTTCGACGTGGACGCCAAGAAGGTCGGCCTCGACCTCGCCGACGCCATCGGCGCCTCCGAGAACAACACCATCAAGATCTGCGACGTGCCCAACACCGGGGTCACCGTCCAGCGCGGCCACACCCTCGACGGCCTCGGTAAGTACTACCGCGAGACCATCGAGGAGTCCGAGGCCCAGCCGGTCGACGTCGTCCAGGTCCTGAAGGACAAGCAGGTCGACGTTCTGGTCTGCTACCTGCCCGTCGGTTCCGAGGACGCGGCGAAGTTCTACGCCCAGTGCGCCATCGACGCCAAGGTCGCCTTCGTCAACGCCCTCCCGGTCTTCATCGCCGGCACCAAGGAGTGGGCGGACAAGTTCACCGAGGCGGGCGTCCCGATCGTCGGTGACGACATCAAGTCGCAGGTCGGCGCCACCATCACGCACCGCGTCATGGCGAAGCTGTTCGAGGACCGGGGCGTCGTCCTGGACCGCACGATGCAGCTGAACGTCGGCGGCAACATGGACTTCAAGAACATGCTCGAGCGCGAGCGCCTGGAGTCCAAGAAGATCTCCAAGACGCAGGCCGTCACCTCCCAGATCCCCGACCGGGACCTCGGCGAGAAGAACGTCCACATCGGCCCGTCCGACTACGTCGCCTGGCTCGACGACCGCAAGTGGGCCTACGTCCGCCTCGAGGGCCGCGCCTTCGGTGACGTCCCGCTGAACCTCGAGTACAAGCTCGAGGTGTGGGACTCCCCGAACTCCGCGGGTGTCATCATCGACGCTCTGCGCGCCGCGAAGATCGCGAAGGACCGCGGCATCGGCGGCCCGATCCTGTCGGCGTCCTCGTACTTCATGAAGTCCCCGCCGGTCCAGTACTTCGACGACCAGGCGCGCGAGAACGTCGAGAAGTTCATCGCCGGCGAGGTCGAGCGCTAGTCGCCGCAGCACGCTCCTGCCAGGGCTGTGAGGGTCCCCGGGTTCACCGCCCGGGGACCCTCCGTCGTGTGTGAGGCTGTTCCCCATGCCCGTCGTCCGTGACCTGCGCCTCCTGCTGCGCCTGCGGGACTTCCGGCGCCTGCTGTGCGTACGCCTGCTCTCCCAGGGCGCGGACGGCGTCTACCAGGTCGCGCTCGCCGCGTACGTCGTGTTCTCCCCGGAGAAGGAGACCTCGGCCGGTGCCGTCGCCGCCGCGATGGCGGTCCTGCTGCTCCCGTACTCCCTGGTCGGCCCCTTCGCGGGTGTCCTGCTGGACCGCTGGCGGCGTCGGCAGGTCTTCGTGTACGGCAATCTGCTGCGGGCCCTGCTCGCCGCCGCCACCGCCGTCCTGGTGGCCGGTCACGCCCCGGGCCGGCTGTTCTACGTCTCCGCGCTCTGTGTCACGGCCGTCAACCGGTTCGTGCTGTCGGGCCTGTCCGCCGCCCTGCCCCGGGTCGTCGGCCCCGAGCGCCTGGTGCTGGCGAACTCGCTGTCCCCGACCGCCGGCACGCTCGCCGCGACGGCCGGCGGCGGTCTGGCCCTGGCCGTACGGCTCATGACCTCCGGCTCCGACGCCGCGGTGGTCCTGGTGGGCGCCGCCCTGTATCTGTGCGCCGCCCTCGTGTCCCTGACCATGGCTCCCGGGCTGCTCGGCCCCGACCGGCGAGCCGTGCCGCCCCGCCTGGGAGCGGTCCTCGCCGGCACCGCCCGGGAACTGCTGGCGGGTGTCCGGCACCTCGCGGCACCCGGGCGCCGCGAAGCCGCCCGGTCGCTGCTGGCGATGACCCTGATGCGCTTCTGCTACGGCGCCCTGCTGGTCCTGCTCCTCATGTTGTGCCGGTACGCCCTGACCTCGAGCCCGGAGGGGGGACTGCGCCTGCTGGGCCTGGCGCTGGGCGTGTCCGGCGCGGGCTTCTTCGTGGCGGCCGTGGTGACGCCGTGGGCAGCGGAACGGCTCGGGCGGGCCCAGTGGATCGTCGTGTGTTCCGGGACCGCCGCGATCCTCGTCCCTGTCCTGGGTCTGCCCTTCGCCACCGGCCCCCTGCTCGCCGCTGCCTTCGTCCTCGGTCTGGTCACCCAGGGCGCGAAGATCGCCACGGACACGATCGTCCAGGCCGGCGTCGACGACGGCTTCCGCGGCCGGATCTTCTCCGTGTACGACGTGCTGTTCAACGTCGCCTTCGTCGGTGCCGCCGCAGTCGCCGCACTGCTCCTCCCCCCGGACGGCCGCTCGGTGACGCTGGTGATCGCCGTCGCCGTGATCTACGCAGGCGTCGCCGTGGCGATGGCCCGAGCCGGCCGTCGCCGGACCTCACGAGAGGACCACGCCACGGAGATCCCCGCGCCTCGGGCGACGTAGGCGGACACCGGACGGGGCGACTCGGTACGCGAGCGGCACGGTACGCCGAAGGGCGATGTTTCACGTGAAACATCGCCCCCGGATCATCCGACGGGAGGTCGTGTTTCACGTGAAACACGACCTCCACTGCCCTCACCCCTGCTGCTCGGCCCACCACTCCTTGAGGGCCGCCGCCGCCGCGTCCGGTTCCATCGGCCCGTGCTCCAGGCGAAGCTCCAGCATGTGCTTGTAGGCCTTGCCGACGACCGGCCCCGGCCCGACAGCCAGGATCGCCATGATCTCGTTGCCGTCGAGATCGGGGCGGATCGCGTCGAGCTCCTCCTGCTCCTGCAACTCGGCGATGCGCTCCTCCAACCCGTCGTAGGCACGGGAGAGAGCGGCCGCCTTGCGCTTGTTGCGGGTGGTGCAGTCGGACCGGGTCAGCTTGTGCAGGCGCTCGACGAGCGGTCCCGCGTCCCGGACGTACCGGCGCACGGCCGAGTCGGTCCACTCGCCGGTGCCGTAGCCGTGGAAGCGCAAGTGCAGCTCGACCAGCCGCGAGACGTCCTTCACCATCTCGTTCGAGTACTTCAGCGCCGTCATGCGCTTCTTGGTCATCTTCGCCCCGACCACCTCGTGGTGGTGGAACGAGACCCGGCCGTCCTTCTCGAAGCGGCGCGTGCGCGGCTTGCCGATGTCGTGCAGCAGCGCCGCCAGCCGGAGCGTGAGGTCGGGCCCTTCCTCCTCCAGCGCCATCGCCTGCTCCAGGACGATCAGCGTGTGCTCGTAGACGTCCTTGTGCCGGTGGTGCTCGTCACTCTCCAGCCGCAGAGCGGGCAGCTCGGGCAGGACGTACTCGGCGAGCCCGGTGTCGACCAGCAGCGTGAGGCCCGTGCGCGGGTGCGCGGAGAGGAGGAGCTTGTTCAGCTCGTCCCGGACCCGCTCGGCCGAGACGATCTCCAGCCGTCCGGCCATCTCGGTCATCGCCGTGACGACCTCGGGAGCCACCTCGAAAGCCAGCTGGGCAGCGAAACGCGCGGCACGCATCATGCGCAGGGGGTCGTCCGAGAACGACTCCTCGGGCGTGCCCGGCGTCCTCAGCCTCCGTGCCGCGAGGTCCGCGAGACCGCCGTGCGGATCGATGAACTCCTTCTCCGGCAGCGCCACGGCCATGGCGTTGACCGTGAAGTCCCGCCGGACGAGGTCCTGCTCGATGGAGTCGCCGTACGACACCTCCGGCTTGCGGGAGGTGCGGTCGTACGCCTCCGACCGGTAAGTGGTCACCTCGATCTGGTAACCGTCCTTCTGCGCGCCGACGGTGCCGAAGGCGATCCCGACCTCCCAGACGGCATCCGCCCAGGGCCGCACGATCTTCAGTACGTCCTCGGGGCGGGCGTCGGTGGTGAAGTCCAGGTCGTTGCCCAGCCGGCCGAGCAACGCGTCGCGGACCGAACCGCCGACCAAGGCGAGCGAGAACCCGGCATCCTGGAAGCGTCGGGCGAGGTCGTCGGCGACAGGAGCCACCCGCAGCAGCTCGCTCACCGCGCGCTGCTGCACCTGGCTCAGGGCAGGGGGAGTGTCTTCGTTGGCGTTCGGCACAACAGAAGAGGGTACGTGGCCCGGGCGGCCGGGGGCGCCTCCATTACCGGGGGCGCACGGCTCCACCCATACGCCCGCAAGTGGCCGCTCTCACGGCGTTCACACCTTCTTCCCCCGATACTGGCCATAGGGGACAGGTGCGTGGTACGCCGCGATCTTGCGGAGCAGACCGCGGCACTTCCCCTCAGCGCGCATCGTTACCATGCGTGGACGCACATTCCGACGACCACTGACACGACGAGGACGGGCGAGCGCGTGGCCGAGGCGGCAGACTTCCAGGCGACCAGTGCCTCACCTGCCCGCCGGTGGCTGCGGCGCACCGGAGCGCTCCTCACCGGAGTACCCCTGCTCGCCGGGCTCCTGCAGCTCCCCGCGGCGGCGCCGGCGCAGGCCGCCGTCTCCGACACGGTGTCCGTCGCCCTGAACACGCTCAGCCCGAGCGCTCCCACGGACGGGGACACGCTGACCGTCTCCGGAACGGTGACCAACAACGGCAAGCAGGCCGTCACCGACGCCCATGTGGGACTGCGCACGGGCCCCCTCCTGGACACCCGCTCCGCGATCGACGACGTCGCCCAGCACGCCGACGACCTCCCCACCTCCATCGGCGCCGAGGTCGGCGGCCAGTACGTGACCAAGTTCGCCGAGCTGCCTCCCGGAGTCGCCGAGCCCTTCAGCATCTCGGTGCCGGTCGACAAGCTGGACCTCGGCGGGGACGGGGTCTACGAGTTCGGCGTCTCCCTCTCCGGCCGGACCGCCGCGCAGCCCTGGGACCAGGTACTCGGCATCGAGCGGACGTTCCTGCCGTGGCAGCCGGCCGAGGCGGACACGAGGACCAGGACGACGTACCTGTGGCCGCTGATCTCCACGGTCCACGTGACCGCGAAGACGGGCGCCGGTGAGCAGCAGACGCCCTACTTCCTTAACGACGACCTGGCCGAGGAGATCGCGCCGGGCGGCCGCCTGGCCCAGATGCTGGCGCTCGGCAAGGACCTGGACGTCACCTGGGTGATCGACCCGGACCTGCTGGCCTCCCTGGACGCGATGACGAGCAGCTACAGCGTCCAGGGCGCCGGTGGCACCAGCACGGCCGGCACCCATCAGGCGCTGGCCAAGCAGTTCCTCGCGGAGCTGCAGAAGGCGGTGACCGACAAGGAGGTCGTCGCGCTGCCCTTCGCCGACCCCGACCTGGCCTCCCTCGCGCACAACGGCACGAGCGTCACCGGCTCCCTCAGTCACCTCAAGGACGCCACCGACGCCGCGGCGACCACCGTGAAGACCGTCCTGCACGTCACGCCGACCGCCGACTTCGCCTGGCCGGTGGAGGGCGCGGTCGACCCGTCGATCATCAAGGTCGCGACCTCCGCCGGCGCGGACAAGGTCATCGCCCGCAGCGACAGCCTCCAGGAGACCGGCGGCCTGCCCTACACGCCCTCCGCGGCCCGTCCGATCGGCGGCGGCACCACCGCGGTCGTCGCGGACGCGCGGCTGTCCACGGCGTTCGAGGGCGATCTGACCAAGGCGGACTCGGCCACGCTCGCCGTGCAGGAGTTCCTCGCACAGAGCCTGGAGCTGAACGCACAGACGGACAAGCAGCGCAGCATCGTCGTCGCCCCGCAGCGCATGCCGTCGCCGAGCGAGGCCCAGGCCATGGCCGCGGCGCTGACGGCGCTGCAGGGCGGCAACTGGTCGCAGCCCCAGAACCTCACGGCGGCCGCCAAGGACAAGCCCGACGCGGACGCCACCACCCGGATCCCGTCGAGGTCCGCCTACCCGTCCTCGCTGCGCAGGCAGGAGCTGCCGACGACGGCCTTCGAGCAGATCGCCCGCACCCGGGACAAGCTCGACAACTTCCAGGTGATCCTGAGCGACGAGTCCCGGGTGGTGACGCCCTTCGGGCGGGCCATAAACCGCGAGATGTCCGCGTCCTGGCGCGGCAGGGCCACGGAGGCGGCGGCCTTCCGGGGCGGCGTGGAGACCTGGCTCGACGGCCTCACCGACCAGGTCAAGCTGATCGACAAGTCCGAGACGAAGCTCTCGGGACGCAGCGCCACCATCCCGGTGACCGTGCAGAACAACCTGGTGCAGGGCGTCGACCACCTGGTCCTGCGGCTGACCTCCACCATGCCGACACGTCTGAAGATCGGCGGCGAGGCCTACTACGAGCAGCCCGTCAGCGTCTCCGGCGGGCACAGCCAGTCCGTGAAGTTCACCACCTCCGCCAACGCCAACGGCCGCGTGACCGTCATCGCCCAGCTGTACACGGAGGACGGCCAGGAGTACGGCACGCCCGTGAGCTTCGACGTGAAGGTCACCGAGGTCACCCCCACGGTGATGCTGGTGATCGGCGGTGGCGTGCTGCTCCTCGTCCTCGCCGGATTCCGGATGTACACGCAGCGCAAGCGCGCGGCCGCCCGGCAGGCGAGGGAGGACGGCCCGCCGGAGCCGGGTGAGGAGACGCAGCCCGGCGGACCGGGCAACCAGGACGGCTCCGAGGACCGTCTCACGGACGAGTCCGGCGCCGACGGCGAGGCCGGGGAGCCGGAGCACCCGAGTGACCCGACACCGGACACCGCTCCGGAAAGCGCCGACCCGTCCGGCACGGGTGAGAGAGTGGACCGTTGAGCGATGTCGTGGCCGGTCGGCCCGGGGACGATGAGGTGGGGTAACCATGAACGCGCCGTACGAGGGTGACCGCGGCCAGGGCGCGGCCGGCTCGGGCTACCCCGATCCGCCGCCCGAGCCCGGCCAGGTACCGCCGCAGCACGCGGCGGACGCGTACCTCCAGGACGCCTACGACCAGGATCCCTACCGGGCGCAGGACCTCGCCGCCCAGGACCCGGTCGCCGAGGCCCTCTACGACCGTGCCGCGCACCCCCCGCCGCCCCCGGGCTCCTACCGGCCGCAGCAGCCGCTGTACGGTCCACCGGCGCAGTCGCCGTACGCTCCCGACCCGCAGGTGTGGGCGCAGACCCCGCCGCCCGAGCCGGCGGGTGCCACGCAGCACCTGCCGTACGGCGACGATCCCCGCACCACGCAGTTCGTGGGCGTCGACGACCTGGTCACGCACTCGGCCGAGGAGCGCCACGAGCCGGACGCCTTCGCGCATCTCTTCCGGGACCAGCAGCAGGGCGGCAGCAACCCCGCCGTGGACCCGCCGTCCGTCCCCGGCCCGGCCACCGCGCCGTCCCCCGCCGGGCAGTACCCGACGGCACACCCCGGGCACCCGCAGACCACGCAGCCGTACACCGGACACCCCCAGCCCGCCAACCCGCAGGCCGCGTACCAGCAGACCCGGCCCGCGTACCGGGCCGCCTACCCGCCGGCGGCCCCCGCGGCCGGGGCCCCTGCTCCCGGCGCCGCCGCGGTGCCGCCCTCGGCCGCCGCTCCCGGCCCGGACACCGCGCCCGCCGCGCCCGCCCCGAAGTCGGGCGGCCGGGCCTCCGGGCTGCTGAAGTCCAGTGCCGTGATGGCGGCGGGCACGATGGTCTCCCGGCTGACCGGCTTCGTCCGCTCGGCGCTGATCGTCTCCGCGCTGGGCGTGGGTCTGCTCGGCGACACCTTCCAGGTCGCCTACCAGCTCCCGACGATGATCTACATCCTGACCGTCGGCGGCGGCCTCAACTCGGTCTTCGTGCCGCAGCTCGTTCGGGCCATGAAGGAGGACGAGGACGGCGGCGAGGCGTTCGCCAACCGCCTGCTGACGCTGGTGATGGTGGCGCTCGGCACCCTCACCGTGGTCACCGTCCTGGCCGCCCCGTTCCTGATCCGGCTGCTGTCCGACTCGGTCGCCAGCAACGCGGCGGCGAACGAGGTCGGTATCACCTTCGTCCGCTACTTCCTGCCCTCCATCTTCTTCATGGGCATCCACGTGGTGATGGGTCAGGTCCTCAACGCCCGCGGCAAGTTCGGCGCGATGATGTGGACCCCGGTGCTGAACAACATCGTCATCATCGTGACGCTCGGCCTGTTCATCTGGGTGTACGGCACCGCCGCGCACTCCGGGATGCAGGTCACCTCGATTCCGCCGGAGGGCCAGCGGCTGCTCGGCATCGGCGTGCTGCTCGGCCTCGTCGTCCAGGCCCTGGCGATGATCCCGTACCTGCGGGAGACCGGCTTCCGGCTGCGGCTGCGCTTCGACTGGCGGGGCCACGGTCTCGGCAAGGCCGCCACCCTCGCCAAGTGGACCGTGCTGTTCGTCCTCGCCAACCAGGCGGGCGCGCTGGTCGTCTCCCAGCTGTCCACGTCGGCCCAGCTGAAGACGGTGGTCGGCGACCACGACCCGATCGCCGGAACCGGCTTCGCGGCCTACGCCAACGCCCAGCTGATCTGGGGCCTGCCGCAGGCCATCATCACCGTCTCCCTGATGGCCGCGCTGCTGCCGCGTATCTCGCGCTCGGCCGCCGAGGGCGACTCGGGCGCGGTCCGCGACGACATCTCCCAGGGCCTGCGGACGACCGCCGTCGCGATCGTGCCCATCGCCTTCGGCTTCCTCGCGCTCGGCATTCCGATGTGCACCCTGATCTTCGGTTCCTCGGGCACCGGCGCGGCCACCAACATGGGCTACATGCTGATGGCCTTCGGCCTCGGCCTGGTCCCCTACTCGGTGCAGTACGTCGTGCTGCGGGCCTTCTACGCCTACGAGGACACCCGCACCCCCTTCTACAACACCGTCATCGTGGCCGCGGTCAACGCGGGCGCGTCGGTGCTCTGCTACCTGCTGCTGCCGGCCCGCTGGGCGGTCATCGGCATGTCCGCCGCCTACGGCCTGGCATACGCGACCGGTGTCGGCGTGGCCTGGAACCGGCTGCGCAAGCGGCTCGGCGGCGACCTCGACGGCGCCCGGGTGCTGCGGACGTATGCCAGGCTGTGCATCGCCTCCGTGCCGGCCGCCCTCCTCAGTGGCGCGGCCGTCTACGGGATCGGGCACACTCTGGGGCAGGGAGTCGCCGGCTCCTTCGCCGCACTCGTGGCCGGTGGCGCCGTACTGCTCGGCGTCTTCTTCGTCGCCGCCCGCCGCATGCGCATCGAGGAACTCAACTCGCTCGTGGGTATGGTGCGCGGGCGTCTGGGGCGCTGAGGCGAGGGTAGGCGCACAACCATCGTCCGCCCCCGTGTGTCGTGCACAGCGGCGGACTGTGGGCACAATTGGTTTCGGCGTCGGACAGCGTGCAACGGATGGGGAGGCAGGAACGACGGTGGCAGAACGCAGCACGGCTGCCGTCGACGTGGCAGACAACAGCGGTGACGAGCCGCTGACCGCCAAGGCGGACCAGTCCACGGCCGACGGGGTGGCCCAGAACCCGGAGCGGGACACGGACAGCGACGAGGCACAGGGGAGCGGCGGGACGGACGGTCCCGGGGAGAAGGCCTCGACTCCCGAACTGCACAGCGGTCACAAGCTCGCCAGACGCTACCGTCTCGAGGAGTGCGTCACCCGTCTGGACGGTTTCAGCAGTTGGCGAGCGGTCGACGAGAAGCTCCGTCGTGCCGTCGGCGTCCACATCCTGCCCGCGGACCACGCGCGGGCCAGGACCGTACTGGCCGCCGCCCGTTCGTCGGCGCTGCTCGGTGACCCCCGTTTCGTCCAGGTGCTGGACGCCGTCGAGGAGAACGACCTCGTCTACGTCGTCCACGAGTGGCTGCCCGACGCCACCGAGCTGACCACGCTGCTGTCGGCCGGTCCGCTGGAGCCGCACGACGCCTACCAGATGGTCAGTCAGGTCGCCTCCGCCATGGCGGCGGCCCACCGCGAGGGTCTCGCCCATCTGCGACTGAACCCGAACGCGGTGCTGCGCGCCTCCACCGGTCAGTGGCGCATCCGCGGTCTCGCCGTGAACGCGGCGCTGCGCGGCATCAGCTCGCAGACCCCGCAGCGCACCGACACCGAGTCGATCGGTGCCCTGCTGTACGCGGCGCTGACCCAGCGCTGGCCGTACGAGAACGACGCCTACGGCCTGTCCGGGCTGCCCAAGGACATCGGGCTGATCGCTCCCGACCAGGTACGCGCCGGTGTGCACCGCGGCCTGTCCGAACTCACGATGCGCGCCCTGGTCAACGACGGGGCCACCGCCTCCCGCCACGAGTCGGCGTGCACCACACCCGAGGAACTGGTCAAGGCGATCGGCGAGATGCCGCGCATCCGGCCGCCGGAGCCGGCGTTCACCGCACCGCCGGAGTATCAGCGCACGACCTACCAGCAGGGCACCTACGGCCGTCCGGCGTCCCATCCCGGTGTCGCGCAGTCGCTGGCCGCACCGCCGCCGCCGCTGCAGAGCCGCACCGGCAAGGCCCTGAAGTGGGCGGTCTCCGCCCTGCTGATCGCGGCCCTGGGCCTGGGCAGCTGGCAGCTGGCGGACGCCCTGATGCACCAGGGCGGCTCGTCCGAGGACACCAACAAGACCCGGACGACGGACAGCAACGACAAGAGCCCGCAGAAGCAGGTGGTGGCCGGCAAGCCGATCGCCGTCAAGCGCGCCCGCGACTTCGACCCGTTCGGCACGGACCAGACGGAGAAGCCTGCCGACATAGGGAAGATCTTCGACAACGACCCGGCCACCTACTGGCAGACCGACTTCTATCAGGGCGCCAGGTTCGGCAACCTCAAGTCCGGCCTCGGCGTCATTCTCGACCTCGGCACGGTGCAGAAGGTCGGCAAGGTCACGGTGAGCTTCGTCGGGGCCACCTCGGTCCAGTTGCGGGCCGTCGACGGTGACCCGGGATCGTGGCCCACCTCCTTCGACTCCTACCGCCAGGTGGCCACCGGCTCGGGTCAGTCCGTGGCGCTCAGGCCCGGCTCCGCCCTCAAGGCCCGCTACCTCCTGGTGTGGCTGACCGAACTGCCGCTGCAGACGGACGAGGGCCGGTACCGGGGCCGGGTGACGGACATCAAGGTGACCAGCTGACGGCTCCCGAGGGGCGCCGAGGCCCCTCGCGGGCTGTTCGACCAGGGCATCTGGATATCCGCCACGGATTCCGTGAGGATGCCCCGAGGGAGGGGCCCATGGCAGATGGCGCCGGATACGGCGACGCACCGGACGAGGAGCTGCTCGCCCGCCACGTCGAGGGCGACCCCGAGGCCTTCGGTGAGATCGTGCGCCGGCACCGGGACCGGCTGTGGGCGGTCGCCCTGCGGACGCTGGGGGACCGCGAGGAGGCCGCTGACGCCGTCCAGGACGCCCTGGTGTCCGCCTACCGGGCCGCCCACACCTTCCGGGGCCAGTCGGCCGTCACCACCTGGCTGCACCGCATCACGGTGAACGCCTGTCTCGACCGCGCCCGCAAGACGGCCTCCCGCAAGACCGCTCCGGTGGACGACACCGAGCGACTGGAACAGCTGCTGGACCCGCACGAATCCGCCGCGGCACCCGCCGAACGCAATGACGTGCACCGCCAGCTCATCGAGGCGCTCGGGACCCTCCCCCGCGAGCAGAGCGCCGCCCTCGTCCTGGTGGACATGCAGGGGTACCCCGTCGCCGAGGCCGCCCGGATCCTCGACGTGCCGACCGGGACGGTGAAAAGCCGTTGCGCCCGGGGCAGAGCCAGACTCCTCCCACTGCTCACCCATCTGCGACCGGAGAACACCGGCGACGGGAAGGACCTCGGCCCGGCACGGAACCGGACGCAGGGGACATCCGTCCCACCCGCAGCGGGGCCTTCCCCGAAGGGTCCCCGGAGCACCGGACCGAATGATCCAGCCGCAGTGAAGGGCGGAGGTGGGCGAGCGTGACCTCGACGAACGACACGACCGGGCACCCGGACGTCGCGGAGATCTCCGACCTCACCGAGGGCCTCCTGCCGCCCGCGCGGACGGCGGACCTACGGCGTCATCTGCAGACGTGTGCGCTGTGCTCGGACGTCCACGACTCGCTTCAGGAGATCCGGGGGCTGCTGGGAAGCCTGCCGGGCCCTCCGCGTATGCCGTCCGACGTCGCCGGACGCATCGACGCCGCACTGGCCGCCGAGGCCCTGCCCAGCGCCGCCGCACCCGGTTCCGCCGCACCGCCCCCGCCGGTCCCCGTTGAACCTGCCCAGGCAGACGACGGCACCGAAGGCGATGTTTCACGTGAAACACCGGCAGGACCGAGTCGTCCCGCAGGCCGCCCGCAGGCCGCGACCGGACCGGGCCGCAAGGACGGCGGACGGGGACGGCGCCGCAGGACGATCGCCCTGGGAGCCGTACTGACCGCGGCCGTGCTGGGCGCGGGCACACTGATCGTGCAGTCGCTCGGGAGCGACAAGCCTGCGAGCGAGGCCCAGGGGAAGACCACCGCGACCGCGGGCGCCTTCTCCGGTGGCAGTCTCGCCAGTCAGGTGGAAGGTCTCCTCGCCACGGAGAAGAGCACCCCGCACGGCTCCGACAGTCAGCAGCCGCGCCGCAGCCTCGGCTCCGGGGACGTACCCGGCTCGGGCGAGAGCGCGAACACGTTGATCCAGACCGAGGTCGCGGTCCCGGACTGCGTGCGTGAGGGCATCAACCGCTCCGGTGACGTCCTCGGCGCCAAGACGGGGATGTACGAGGGCAAGCCCGCCTATCTCGTGGTTCTGTCCGACGCACAGGACAGCAAGCGCGTGTCGGCCTACGTCGTCGACGCCTCCTGTATCGGCAAGCAGCCGGTCTCCCCGGGCACGGTGCTGGTGAAGCAGTCCTTCGCCCGGCACTGAGGAACCCTCCCGGAGCCCCTCCTGCGGATCGGCTGGGCCGGATCGCCACGTCCCCCGCGCCGCGGGACGCTTCGTCTCGCCCTGCGCGGTAATCCGTACGGTGTGCGCTCGCCGTGTGGCCGGACACACCGGGAATGCGGGCCCCGTAGGATCCGTTGGGTGGGGTGAGAGTCCTGAGAAGGGCTCCACCGGTCGACCAGACAGACCAGAGACGAGGAACCAAGCCGTGAGCGACGTCCGTAACGTGATCATCATCGGCTCCGGGCCCGCCGGTTACACGGCGGCGCTCTACACCGCGCGCGCGTCGCTGAAGCCCCTGGTGTTCGAGGGCGCCGTCACCGCCGGTGGCGCCCTGATGAACACCACCGAGGTGGAGAACTTCCCCGGCTTCCGCGACGGCATCATGGGTCCCGACCTCATGGACAACATGCGCGCGCAGGCCGAGCGCTTCGGTGCCGAACTCATTCCGGACGACATCGTCTCCGTCGACCTGACCGGTGAGATCAAGACGGTCACGGACACCTCGGGCACGGTCCACCAGGCGAAGGCCGTCATCGTGACCACCGGCTCCCAGCACCGCAAGCTGGGTCTGCCGAACGAGGACGCCCTCTCCGGGCGTGGTGTCTCCTGGTGTGCCACCTGTGACGGGTTCTTCTTCCGGGAGCAGGACATCGCCGTGATCGGCGGCGGTGACACCGCGATGGAGGAGGCCACCTTCCTCTCGCGGTTCGCCAAGTCTGTGACCATCGTCCACCGCCGGGACACCCTGCGCGCCTCCAAGGCGATGCAGGAGCGCGCCTTCGCCGACCCGAAGATCAAGTTCGTCTGGGACAGTGAGGTCGCCGAGATCCAGGGCGAGCAGAAGCTGTCCGGTCTGAAGCTGCGCAACCTCAAGACCGGCGAGCTGTCGGACCTCCCGGTGACGGGCCTGTTCATCGCGATCGGCCACGACCCGCGCACCGAGCTGTTCAAGGGTCAGCTGGACCTGGACGAGGAGGGCTACCTGAAGGTCGCCGCGCCCTCCACCCGGACCAACCTGACCGGTGTGTTCGGCGCCGGCGACGTGGTGGACCACACCTACCGCCAGGCGATCACCGCAGCCGGTACCGGCTGTTCCGCCGCTCTCGACGCCGAGCGCTTCCTCGCCGCCCTGGCGGACGAGGAGCAGGCCGAGCCCGAGAAGACCTCCGTCTGAGCCCCCTTTCCGCCCCACCGCAGCAAGACCGAGTTAAGGAGCCCGCCGTGGCCGGCACTCTGAAGAACGTGACCGACGACACCTTCGAGCAGGACGTCCTCAAGAACGACAAGCCTGTTCTGGTGGACTTCTGGGCCGAGTGGTGCGGCCCGTGCCGCCAGATCGCCCCGTCCCTCGAGGCGATCGCCGCCGAGTACGGCGACCAGATCGAGATCGTCAAGCTCAACATCGACGAGAACCCTGGTACGGCCGCCAAGTACGGGGTCATGTCCATCCCCACCCTGAACGTCTACCAGGGCGGCGAGGTCGCCAAGACCATCGTCGGCGCCAAGCCGAAGGCCGCGCTCGTCCGCGACCTCGAGGACTTCATCGCCGAGCAGCCGGCCAAGTAGTCGCCGCCGTCCGCACGCCACTGCCGTCTTCCGGTGGCGGATGTTTCACGTGAAACACGAATGGGCCAACCCACTTGGGTTGGCCCATTCGTTGTGGGCGAGGATCACAGGGGCCGAAGCGCCGGCTCCTTCTGCACTGCACCCAGCAGCCGGTCGAGCGCCAGCTCCACGTCTTCCTTCCAGGACAGCGTCGAGCGCAGCTCCAGCCGCAGCCGGGGATGGACGGGGTGCTGCCGGACGGTCTTGAAGCCCACGGCCAGCAGATGGTCGGCGGGCAGCAGACATGCCGGTTCCTTCCAGCGGGCGTCACCGAACGCCTCGATCGCTTTGAAGCCGCGCCGCAGGAGGTCCTTGGCCACCGTCTGAACCAGCACCCGGCCCAGACCCTGTCCCTGATAGCCGGGCAGGATGAAGCCGGTGATGAGCTGGACGGCGTCCGGGGAGACGGGACTCGTGGGAAACGCCGTGGACCGGGGCACGTAGGCGGGGGGAGCGTAGAGCGCGAAGCCCACCGGAACGTCGTCGACGTAGGCCACCCGGCCGCACGATCCCCAGTCCAGCAGGACGGCGGAGATCCAGGACTCCTTCTCCAGCGCGGCGGTGCCCGCCCCTATCGCGGCTTCGCCGCTGACCGGGTCGAGTTCCCAGAACACGCACGAGGCACAGCGCTCCGGGAGGTCCTGAAGGTTGTCCAGTGTGAGCGGTACGAGCCGACGCCCCATGAACGCTGTTCCTCGCTTCCTGCGCCCGCTGCGTCGCGAGCGGCCGTCAGAGCATGTCGTTCGGTGAGCAGGCCGCCGACGAATCCGCCGATGGCGCCGAGCCCCAGGCCCGCGCTCAGCAGCCCGGTGCGGCTCATCGATCGCATGGGCACCGCCTCCCCCTCGAAGGTGCTGCCGGGTGGATGCGTCCTACCGTTCGCATCGTATCCACCAGGCCATTTCCTCGACACCGGCACACAGCAAAGAGCGGACCGTGTTCCGGTGTCCACCGGACACGGTCCGCCCTTACGGCCGAACGAGCGGAGCGCCGTGATCAGGCGTCCGACTCCTCGCTCTCGCCGTCCTGCAGCCCCTTCTGGAGCACGGGACCCTCGCCGGGGGCGAGGCTGCCGAGGATGCGCTCAAGGTCCTCCATGGAGGCGAACTCAACGGTGATCTTGCCCTTCTTCTGGCCCAGGTCGACCTTCACCCGGGTCTCGAAGCGGTCCGACAGCCGCGTCGCGAGGTCGGTCAGCGCCGGGGAGAGCCGGGTGCCGGCCCGCGGCCCCTTGGAGCGCTGGGCGGACTGGGGCCGCGAACCCATCAGGGTCACGATCTCCTCGACGGCCCGCACCGACAGTCCTTCGGCGACGATCCGGTGGGCGAGCCGGTCCTGCTCCTCCGAGTCCTCGACGGAGAGCAGTGCGCGGGCGTGCCCGGCGGAAAGGACTCCGGCGGCGACCCGGCGCTGCACCGACGGCGACAGCCTCAGCAGCCGCAGGGTGTTGGAGACCTGCGGGCGTGAGCGACCGATGCGGTCCGCCAGCTGGTCGTGCGTGCAGTTGAAGTCCTTCAGCAGCTGGTCGTAGGCGGCGGCCTCCTCCAGCGGGTTCAGCTGCGCGCGATGCAGGTTCTCCAGCAGCGCGTCCAGCAGGAGCTTCTCGTCGTCCGTGGCTCGCACGATCGCCGGGATGGCCTCGAGTCCCGCCTCGCGGCAGGCACGCCAGCGCCGCTCGCCCATGATCAGCTCATACCGGGCGGGACCCAGCTGCCGTACGACGACGGGCTGGAGAAGGCCGACTTCCTGGATGGAGGTGACCAGTTCCTGGAGGGCGTCCTCGTCGAAGACCTCACGCGGCTGACGTGGGTTCGGCGAGATGGAGTCCAGGGGAAGCTCGGCGAAGTGGGCGCCCACCGGCGGTGCGGGAACCTCCGGGTCGGCGCCAACCGGGGACTCGCCGAGGTCCTGCGTGACAGGCGGCAACGTGGCCACCGCGGCCGCGGCCACACCGCGCTCGGTCGTCAGCAGCGGAACCGCGGCGGGCGAGGTGGAGCCCCCGCCGATCGCGGCCGGCGTCGGCGTCTTCTCCGTCGGGGCAGCAGGGATCAGGGCACCGAGACCACGTCCCAGACCCCTCCGTCGCTCGCTCACTGGATCCCCTCCACCATGCTCGGGTTGCTCTGTGCGCCGATGTGGGCCTGCGTCGGGTCATAGCCGACGCCGACCCCCTTCAGCGCGATTTCTCGGGCCGCCTCCAGGTAGGAGAGGGCACCGCTCGATCCTGGATCGTAGGTCAGTACCGTCTGCCCGTAGCTGGGTGCCTCGGAGATACGGACCGAGCGGGGAATGCTGGTCCGCAGTACCTCGTCGCCGAAGTGGGTGCGGACCTCGTCCGCGACCTGGGACGCCAGTCGCGTCCGGCCGTCGTACATGGTGAGCAGGATGGTCGACACGTGCAGGGTGGGGTTGAGATGTCCCCGCACCAGGTCGACGTTGCGCAGCAGCTGACCCAGACCCTCCAGCGCGTAGTACTCGCACTGGATCGGGATGAGGACCTCCTGGCCCGCGACGAGCGCGTTGACCGTCAGCAGGCCCAGCGATGGCGGGCAGTCGATGAGGATGTAGTCCAGCGGCTGCTCGTAGGCCCGGATCGCCCGCTCCAGCCGGCTCTCCCGCGCCACCAGGGACACCAGCTCGATCTCCGCACCGGCGAGATCGATGGTGGCAGGAGCACAGAAGAGGCCCTCCACATCCAGGACCGGCTGAACGACCTCGGCCAGCGGCTTGCTCTCCACCAACACGTCGTAGATGGAGGGCACGTCCGCGTGATGGTCGATCCCCAGAGCGGTGGACGCGTTCCCCTGGGGGTCGAGGTCGATCACCAGGACGCGGGCGCCGTGCAGAGCCAGCGAGGCGGCAAGGTTGACGGTCGTCGTCGTCTTGCCGACGCCGCCCTTCTGGTTGGCGACCACCATGACGCGGGTCTTCTCCGGACGCGGCAGCCCTTCGCCGGCGCGTCCCAGAGCCTCTACCGCCAGCTGGGCAGCACGACCGATGGGAGTGTCGTCCATCGGGGGCGGTGTTTCACGTGAAACATCCGCCCCCATCGATTCGGTACGGGGACCGGGGACCGGGTCGGTCATCGGTCCCGCGATGTTGGCGTCGGACCGCAAGGATTCACTCTCCTCGACTTCAGGCTCGCAATGAACAGAGCCTCCCATGTCTTCGGGGTCGTGAACCAGTGAGGCCTGGCGTTCTGTGGAGAAATCCACCTCTGTGGACAACTCCGTACCCCCCTCGGGGGACGGAGGGGCCTCGGGAACCGGCGCCTCGCCGAGTGAACCGAGAGGCTTGCGGTCGCGGGGTTCGGCCGCAGCGCGGCCGCGACTGATGATGCCGTGCAGCAGTGAGCGACGTTTCACGTGAAACACGATGCACAGCGGCCGTGGCCGAACCCCCGCGACACTCCGAGCTGCGTGGGCTCGGCAGCTTGTGTGGAGTACGTCTCTTCGTCACAACGGATCAGTGCCGCCGCACCGGCGGACCGGCCCAGCGGCGCCGCATCGCTGGACCGGATCAGTGACCCTCGCTCCCGGACACCGGACGATCAGGGATTCTTACTACCCGACCACTGGATCAGCGGCGTCGCCGGGTACGGCCCGTCCGGGCCGCCTTGGCCCGCTTGGCGGCGAACCGCACACCGCCCGGACTCTCCCCGACCTCGACCCGTACGACGGTGGACAGGGGGTCCACCACGCCCTCACCCACCTGGAGGATGGACGTCTCCACCGCACCGAGCTTGCTCAGGGCGCTGGCCGCCGCCTTCAGTTCCTCCTCGGCGGTGTCGCCCTTGAGCGCGAGCATCTCGCCGTACGGCCGCAGCAACGGGATGCCCCAGGCGGCCAGCCGGTCCAGCGGTGCCACGGCCCGGGCGGTCACGACATGCACCGGCTGAAGCGTGCCCAGCACCTCTTCGGCGCGGCCCCGGACGACGGTCACATGGTCCAGGCCCAGCAGTTCGACGACCTCCGAGAGGAAGTTCGTCCGCCGCAGCAACGGCTCCAGCAACGTGATGTTCAGATCCTCACGGACCAGGGCCAGCGGGATGCCCGGCAGGCCCGCCCCGGAACCGACGTCGCACACCGTCACCCCCTCGGGTACGGCCTCGGAGAGCACCGCGCAGTTCAGCAGGTGCCTTTCCCACAGCCGGGGCACTTCCCGTGGACCGATCAGGCCTCGCTGCACGCCCGCCTCGGCGAGCAGTTCCGCGTAGCGGACCGCATCGGCGAATCGATCGCCAAATACTTCCCGGGCCTGCTCGGGCGCAGGGGGGAGCTGCTCCGCTGCCTCCGTCACGGGGACCGTCCTTCCGTACCGTGCCGGCGCTCCGAGCGCCGACCACCAGAACTACCAGGCTGACAAAGTTCGGCCCCGCCTGCGCTACAGACGGGGCCGGTGGAACGTGGTGACCGATCAGGCCGGAAGCACGACGACGAACCGCTCGGGCTCCTCGCCCTCGGACTCGCTGCGCAGTCCCGCGGCCTTGACCGCGTCGTGCACGACCTTGCGCTCGAAGGGCGACATCGGCTTGAGCTTCACGGGCTCGCCGCTGGTCCTGACATCGGCGGCGGCCTTGGCACCCAGCTCGGACAGCTCGGTGCGCTTGCGGGCGCGGTAGCCCCCGATGTCCAGCATGAGCCGACTGCGATCCCCGGTCTCCCGGTGGACGGCGAGCCGCGTCAGCTCCTGCAGCGCCTCGAGCACCTCGCCGTCGTGACCGACGAGCTTCTGCAGATCACGGCCGCCGGAGTCGCTGATGATCGACACGGCTGCGCGATCCGCCTCGACGTCCATGTCGATGTCGCCGTCGAGGTCGGCGATGTCCAGCAGACCCTCCAGGTAGTCCGCCGCGATCTCACCCTCCTGCTCCAGGCGGGTGAGGGTGTCTGCACCCTCGGCAGCGGCGGAGGTGGTGCCTTCCGTCACGGGATGGACTCCTTCTTACTTCTTGGACGGGGACTTGGGCCGCTGCGGGCCACCCTTGCGCTGGCCGGACTGGGCCTTGCTGCGGGTGCCGGAGCCTGGCTTGGCGGCCTGCTGGGCGGCGGCGGGCCTGGTGTCCTGCGGCTGGTCCGGCTTCTCCAGCGAGGTGGCCGGCGTGTCGTCGCCCGCCTGCTTGAGGGCGGACTGGCGCTGGGCCTTGGTCTGGCGCCGGGGCTGCTGGCGCTTGGCCGCGGCAGCGGGGGGAGTGACGGTGCTGCCGTCCTCGGCGACCTGGACGGCGACCTGGCTCTCGCTCTTGGTCACGGTGCCGTCGGCCTGGGCGGCGAGACCCGACTTGTTCAGCGCGTTGATGAACTTGCGCTCGAACTCGTTGCGGTCGCGGCCCTTGGCGACGATCGCCTTGACGATGGCCTTCTCGCTGCGCCGGCGGATCCTGCCGTGCTGCGTCACGTGGCCGGTCAGACGCTCCAGGTAGGCGGCCTGTGCCTTCGAACCCGGGGTCGGGTTGTTGCGGATGACGTACATCTGCTGGCCCATGGTCCACACGTTGGTGGTCAGCCAGTAGACGAGGACACCGACCGGGAAGTTGATGCCGAAGACGGCGAACATGACCGGGAAGACGTACATCAGCATCTTCTGCTGCTGCATGAACGGCGTCTTGATCGTCGTGTCGACGTTCTTCGTCATCAGCTGGCGCTGCGTGTAGAACTGCGAGAACGACATCATGACGATCATGACCGCGGTCACGACACGGACGTCCAGCAGCGTGGCGCCCAGCGCCTCGACCTTGGCGGAGCTGTCCATGAACTTCGCGGCCAGCGGGGCCCCGAAGATGTGCGCGTGCCGGGCACTGGCGAGCAGCGGGTCGTTGATGACGCCGATCGTCTGGCCCGTCGCGATGCCGTTGAGCACGTGGTACAGGGAGAAGAAGAACGGGGACTGCGCCAGGATGGGAAGGCACGAGGAGAGCGGGTTGGTACCCGACTCCTTGTACAGCTTCATCATCTCTTCGGACTGACGCTGCTTGTCGTTCTTGTAGCGTTCCTGGATCTTCTTCATCTCGGGCTGCAGCGTCTGCATCGCCCGGGTCGCCTTGATCTGCTTCACGAAGAGCGGGATCAGGCAGATGCGGATCAAGATCACCAGAGACACGATGGACAGGCCCCAGGCCCACCCGGTGTCAGGGCCGAAGATCTTGCCGTACACCGTGTGGAACTGGACGATGACCCAGGAGACGGGTGTCGTGATGAAGCTGAAGAGGCTGGCAATCGTGTCCACTAATCATGCTCCTTGGGCATGGGACGAGGTCTCTGCGGCCGGGCTCGAAGGAGACTCGGAAGCGAGCTTCGCGTCGATGGCCGGTTCGGCGGCGGAGGGCCCGCCCGTGCGTGCGCGCCAGGCGCCGCGCAGCATTTCGTGCCACCGCGGACGCTTGCGCGGCGGAACGTGGTCCACACCGCCGGGCGACCACGGATTGCACCGCAGGATGCGCCAGGCGGTGAGTGCCGTTCCCTTGAGGGCACCGTGCCGGTCGATGGCCGTGTAGCCGTAGTGGGAGCACGACGGGTAGTACCTGCACACCGGCCCGAGCAGCGGACTGATGGTCCACTGGTACAGCTTGATCAGAGCCAGCAGCGGGTACTTCATCGCGCGCCCCCTCCCAGGAGCCGCTGGAGGGCGGCGTCCAGGTCTCGGGCCAGCTGTGCGTGGTCTGCGTCGCCCGCTCCGGGCAGCGCTCGTACGACTACCAGGCTACCGGGGGGGAAGAGGGCGACTCGGTCACGCATCAGATGGCGAAGTCGGCGCTTGACGTGATTGCGCACGACAGCGCCACCGACGGCCTTGCTGACGACGAAACCCGCACGCGTCGGGGGAGCGCTCTCCCCAGGCGCGTGCGGGTTCGTGGCACCGCTACGAAGGTGGACGACGAGGAGCGGGCGGCCTGCCCGACGACCTCGTCGTACCGCGGTCGCGAAGTCCTCGCGCCGCCTCAGCCGGTTCTCGGTGGGCAGCACGACGTCATGACCTGATCGGGATCAGGCGGACAGGCGGGCGCGACCCTTGCCACGGCGGGACGCGAGAATCGCGCGGCCGGCACGGGTGCGCATACGCAGCCGGAAGCCGTGGGTCTTCGCGCGACGACGGTTGTTCGGCTGGAAGGTGCGCTTGCTCACTCGGGGGCTCCAGAGATTAATCGGTAGTGGCGGGGTGCCGTCCTGGCTGTCACCGTGCGCCCACGAGTAGCTCGCGTTACGCCCGAGTGCACCGCTGTCCGATCACCCGACGTGATCTGTGCCCATCGGAGGCAGGCGGCAGCAGCCATCGACAACTCGACCTGGTTACGGTACGCGCGGCTACGCCATCCGGTCAAACCAGGGGTCACCGGGAGACACTGTCCACAGGCTGGGGACAACAACTTGAACCCTACCCGCCGCCCTGACTACCTTGGCTGAACCCCGATTCGTTCCCCTGTGTCACCCGCCACCCATGAACAACCCCGACCCTCCCCGAACCACACGTTCGTGGGACCTGTGAGAGAGCGTGCCCTGTGGCTGACGTACCTGCCGATCTTGCCGCAGTGTGGCCACGAGTACTGGAGCAGCTCCTCGGTGAGGGCCGCGGGCAGGGTGTGGAGGCGAAGGACGAGCACTGGATCCGGCGTTGCCAGCCCCTCGCGCTGGTCGCCGACACCGCACTGCTCGCCGTACCGAACGAATTCGCGAAGGGCGTGCTCGAGGGCCGGCTGGCGCCGGTGGTCAGCGAGACCCTGAGCCGCGAGTGCGGCCGCCCGATCCGGATCGCGATCACCGTGGACGACTCCGCGGGTGAGCCCCCGCCCACACCGGCGCCCTCCGCGCAGCAGTCGCGCTACGAGGAGCGGTACGACGAACGCCACCAGGACGGCTACGACACCTACGAGGGCGGGGCGCAGTCGGGGCAGTACGAGGGCTACGGCCGGCACCGCGCCGAGCAGCAGCCGGGCGGGGAGCAGGCGCCCCGCGGGGACCAGCCGCCCGCCTCCCGCGGCGATCAGCTGCCCACCGCGCGCCCCGCGTACCCGTCGGAGTACCAGCGCCCCGAGCCCGGCGCCTGGCCGCGGCCCGCGCAGGACGAGTACACCTGGCAGCAGCCCCGGCTCGGCTTCCCCGAGCGGGACCCCTACGCCTCGCCGTCGTCGCAGGACTCCTACGGATCCGGCGCGGACTCCTACGGCCCGCCGTCGCGGGACTACCGCCGCGAACCCAGGGAGCGGCCCCCCTACGAGCAGCAGCGTGGCGACTACGAGAGCCCCCGCGGCGAGTACGAGCAGTCCCGCCCGGACTACGAGCGCGTCGACTACGACCAGCGCGACCCGGTCCGCCGCGAGCGGCCCGAGTCGCCGGGCGGACCCGGTCAGGGCCACCGCGGCGGCCCGGGCGGGGCGAACCCGTCCGCCGGCGCGCCCGGCCTGCCGGCCGCGAAGCCCGGGCCGGCCGCCGGCCCCGGTGAGCCGACGGCGCGGCTGAACCCGAAGTACCTCTTCGACACCTTCGTCATCGGCGCCTCCAACCGGTTCGCGCACGCGGCCGCGGTCGCCGTGGCCGAGGCGCCGGCCAAGGCGTACAACCCCCTGTTCATCTACGGGGAGTCGGGGCTCGGCAAGACCCACCTGCTGCACGCCATCGGGCACTACGCGCGCAGCCTCTACCCGGGCACGCGGGTGCGGTACGTCAGCTCGGAGGAGTTCACCAACGAGTTCATCAACTCCATCCGCGACGGCAAGGGCGACAGCTTCCGCAAGCGCTACCGCGAGATGGACATCCTGCTCGTCGACGACATCCAGTTCCTGGCGGACAAGGAGTCGACGCAGGAGGAGTTCTTCCACACGTTCAACACCCTCCACAACGCCAACAAGCAGATCGTGCTCTCCTCCGACCGGCCGCCCAAGCAGCTGGTGACGCTGGAGGACCGGCTGCGCAACCGCTTCGAGTGGGGTCTGATCACCGACGTCCAGCCGCCGGAGCTGGAGACCCGCATCGCGATCCTGCGCAAGAAGGCGGTGCAGGAGCAGCTCAACGCCCCGCCGGAGGTACTGGAGTTCATCGCCTCGCGGATCTCGCGCAACATCCGCGAGCTGGAAGGCGCGCTGATCCGGGTGACGGCGTTCGCGTCGCTCAACCGGCAGCCGGTGGACCTGGGCCTGACGGAGATCGTCCTGAAGGACCTGATCCCGGGCGGGGAGGACGCCGCGCCGGAGATCACGGCGACGGCCATCATGGGGGCGACCGCCGACTACTTCGGGCTCACGGTCGAGGACCTGTGCGGCACCTCGCGCGGCCGTGCGCTGGTCACCGCGCGCCAGATCGCCATGTATCTGTGCCGCGAGCTGACCGACCTGTCGCTGCCCAAGATCGGCGCGCAGTTCGGCGGCCGCGACCACACCACCGTCATGCACGCCGACCGCAAGATCCGCGCGCTGATGGCCGAGCGGCGCTCCATCTACAACCAGGTGACCGAGCTGACCAACCGCATCAAGAACGGCTGACAGCCGCGGCCGTGCGCCGCCGAGGGCGCCTCCGGAGGTCTCCGGAGGCGCCTTTTTCGTGGGCCGGGGCGACCGCGACCGTCGGCCGGGGCGGACGCGACCGTGGCTGGGCCGACACCTGGTGTTCGATTGGCCGCCGGGTTACGGCCGCCCTCCACAGATTGGGCGACTTTCTTGCGTCCACACCCTGGGGACTGTGAAGTTGTCCCGAACGCCGTCCACAGGCGGACGGCCCGCACGGCATCGGCCCAGCTCACACGGCTGTGGATTGGTGGACAAAAGATCTCCACAGCCTGTGGACGAAGCGGCGGTCCACAGGCTGTGCACGGAGTTGTCCACCGACGGCCCACAGGCTGGGGCCGGTTGTCCCCAGTGATCAACGGCTTCTCCACACCCTTGTCCACTGTTCGGCAACCGGAAGGGCCTGATCACCGTGTCGAGTGAAAGCCGTCACACCAAGGTGCCGGATTGGGGTGTGGGAAACCTGGGTAAACCTGGGGACGCAGCTGGGGAGAACTAGCCCCGGCCTGTGGGCGGAGTGTGCAGAACTTTCTGTTCTCCACAGACACCTCGAGTTGTCCACCGGCTCCACCCACAGGGGCAGTGGATAAAATTCCCACTCTGAGCTGGGAAAACGGGGTTATCCACGGTATCCACAGGCCCTACTACTACTGCCAACTAGAGAGAGCTGGGAAACCGTTTCGAAGCGGGCCCTGTGCACAACTCGCTCTCGGTTGCCCGACCGCCCCTCCGGGCGACTTGACCCCGACCGGCACCTACTGTCAGTGCGGTGCGTCAGACTGGTCCCCGGTGTCCTGCCCTCCGCTGTGGGCGGTGACACCGAGTCGAAGGACTCAGAAGCAACAAGCAGGAGGCGGCTTACGGTGAAGATCCGGGTGGAACGCGACGTACTCGCGGAGGCAGTGGCCTGGGCGGCCCGCAGCCTCCCGGCCCGTCCGCCGGCGCCTGTGCTCGCCGGCCTGCTGCTGAAGGCCGAGGACGGCCAGCTGAGCCTGTCGAGCTTCGACTACGAGGTCTCCGCGCGCGTCTCCGTCGAGGCCGAGGTGGAGGAGGAGGGCACCGTCCTCGTCTCCGGCCGGCTGCTCGCCGACATCTCCCGGGCCCTGCCCAACCGCCCGGTGGAGATTTCCACAGACGGTGTACGGGCGACCGTGGTCTGCGGCTCCTCCCGCTTCACCCTCCACACCCTGCCTGTGGAGGAGTACCCGGCGCTGCCGCAGATGCCGAACGCGACGGGCACCGTCCCCGGCGAGGTCTTCGCCTCCGCCGTGCAGCAGGTCGCCATCGCCGCCGGCCGTGACGACACGCTGCCCGTGCTGACCGGTGTGCGCATCGAGATCGAGGGCGACACCGTCACGCTGGCCTCCACCGACCGCTACCGCTTCGCGGTCCGCGAGTTCATGTGGAAGCCGGAGAACCCGGACGCCTCCGCGGTCGCCCTGGTGCCCGCCAAGACGCTCCTGGACACCGCCAAGGCGCTGACCAGCGGTGACAGCGTCATCCTGGCGCTGTCCGGCTCGGGCAAGGGCGAGGGCCTGATCGGTTTCGAGGGCGCCGGGCGCCGGACGACCACCCGCCTGCTCGAGGGCGACCTGCCGAAGTACCGCACGCTGTTCCCGACGGAGTTCAACTCGATCGCCGTCATCGAGACCGCCCCCTTCGTGGAGGCCGTCAAGCGCGTGGCCCTGGTCGCCGAGCGGAACACCCCGGTGCGGCTCAGCTTCGAGCAGGGCGTGCTCATCCTGGAGGCCGGGTCCAGCGACGACGCACAGGCTGTGGAAAGAGTCGACGCCCAGCTGGAGGGCGACGACATCTCGATCGCCTTCAACCCGACCTTCCTGCTCGACGGCCTGAGCGCCATCGACTCCCCGGTGGCCCAGCTGTCGTTCACCACGTCCACCAAGCCCGCGCTGCTGAGCGGCAGGCCGGCGGTGGACGCGGAGGCGGACGAGGCCTACAAGTACTTGATCATGCCGGTGCGCCTGAGCGGCTGACCGCTCCCGTCACGGAGTCCTGCTCCCGTCACGGAATCCCCAGGTGAGGGCCTACGTATGAGCGCGTATGCCCACGGATGTGCGTGAGCGTCCGGGTCTAGGCTCGGACGCGGGTACGAACGTGCCCGTCACGTCCTCCAGCAACCGAAGGAAACCAACTGATGGAGCTCGGTCTCGTCGGCCTCGGCAAGATGGGCGGCAACATGCGCGAGCGGATCCGCCGCGCCGGCCACACCGTCGTCGGATTCGACCGCAACGCGGACCTCGCGGATGTCCACAGCCTGGAAGAGCTTGTGGGCAAACTCAGTGCCCCGCGCGTGGTCTGGGTGATGGTCCCGGCCGGCGAGCCCACCCAGTCCACGATCGACCAGCTCGGCGAGCTGCTCGAGCCCGGTGACGTGGTCGTCGACGGCGGCAACTCCCGCTGGACGGACGACGAGCGGCACGCAGAGGAGCTGGCGGCCAAGGGCATAGGCTTCGTGGACTGCGGCGTCTCCGGTGGCGTCTGGGGCCTGGAGAACGGCTACGCGCTGATGTACGGCGGCGACGCGGAGAACGTCGCCAAGGTGCAGCCGGTCTTCGACGCGCTGAAGCCGGCGGGCGACTTCGGCGCGGTGCACGCTGGCAAGGTCGGCGCGGGCCACTTCGCGAAGATGGTCCACAACGGCATCGAGTACGCCATGATGCAGGCCTACGCCGAGGGCTGGGAGCTGCTGGAGAAGGTCGACTCCGTGGAGAACGTCCGCGAGGTCTTCCGCTCCTGGCAGGAGGGCACCGTCATCCGCTCCTGGCTGCTGGACCTCGCGGTCAACGCCCTCGACGACGACGAGCACCTCACGGGCCTGCGCGGTTACGCACAGGACTCCGGTGAGGGACGCTGGACGGTGGAGGCGGCCATCGACAACGCGGTGCCGCTGCCCGCGATCACCGCGTCGCTGTTCGCGCGGTTCGCCTCCCGACAGGAGGACTCGCCGCAGATGAAGATGATCGCCGCGCTGCGCAACCAGTTCGGCGGCCACGCCGTAGAGAAGAAGTAATCCACAGGGTCGCCCAGCGATCCACACCCTTGGGGAGGTCGGCGAACGACCATGCACGTCACGCATCTGTCGCTGGCCGACTTCCGCTCCTACGCCCGGGTCGAAGTCCCGCTCGACCCGGGCGTCACCGCCTTCGTGGGCCCCAACGGCCAGGGCAAGACCAACCTCGTCGAGGCGATCGGCTACCTCGCCACCCTGGGCAGCCACCGCGTCGCCACCGACGCCCCCCTGATCCGCCTGGGCGCCGAGCGGGCCGTGATCCGGGCGCAGGTCCGCCAGGGCGACCGGCAGCAGCTGGTCGAGCTGGAGCTGAACCCGGGCCGCGCCAACCGCGCCCGGATCAACCGGTCCTCGCAGGTCAGACCCCGGGACGTGCTGGGGATCGTACGGACGGTGCTGTTCGCGCCGGAGGACCTGGCACTGGTCAAGGGTGATCCCGGGGAGCGTCGGAGGTTCCTGGACGAGCTGGTCACCGCCCGCTCCCCGCGGATGGCCGGGGTGCGCTCCGACTACGAGCGGGTGCTCAAGCAGCGCAACACCCTGCTGAAGACGGCCGCCCTGGCCCGCCGGCACGGCGGACGCAAGGCGGGACCCGCCGGGCGGGCGGACGCGGGCCCGGGGACGGACCTGTCCACCCTGGACGTGTGGGACCAGCACCTCGCGCGCGTGGGCGCCGACCTGCTCGCCGCCCGCCTCGACCTGGTCGCCGCGCTCCAGCCGCTGGCCGACAAGGCCTACGAGCAGCTCGCCCCCGGTGGCGGGCCGGTCTCCCTGGAGTACAAGCCGTCCGCGCCCGGTGAGGCGCACACGCGCGAGGACCTGTACGGGCAGCTGATGGCGGCGCTCGCCGAGGCACGCAAGCAGGAGATCGAGCGCGGTGTCACCCTGGTGGGCCCGCACCGCGACGACCTGGTCCTCAGACTCGGCCCGCTGCCCGCCAAGGGCTACGCCTCGCACGGCGAGTCCTGGTCCTACGCGCTGGCGCTGCGGCTGGCCTCGTACGACCTGCTGCGCGCCGAGGGCAACGAGCCGGTGCTGGTGCTCGACGACGTGTTCGCCGAGCTGGACGTGCGCCGGCGCGAGCGGCTGGCGGAGCTGGTGGCGCCCGGCGAGCAGGTGCTGGTGACGGCGGCGGTCGACGACGACGTCCCGCAGGTGCTGGCCGGCGCCCGGTACGCGGTGTCCGACGGGACGGTGGAGCGCGCATGACCACGGACGGGCCCGCGCCCGGCAGGGGCGCCGCGGGCGGCGGGCGGAGCGCGTCCGGGAGCGGCGGTGCGGCCGAGCCGCCCGCCGCCGGGACGGCGGACGGCGCCGGGGCGGCCGACGAGCCCTCCGGTGTCGACCTCGCGCGCGTGGCGCTGCGCGCGGCGAAGGAACAGGCACGCGCGCGTGGGGACGCGGCCCGGCAGACGCGGCAGGCGCGCCGCGGCGGTCTGCGCTCCGGCGCCCGCGCCGACGGCCGTGACCCGATGGCGCTCGGCGCCGCGATCAACCGGCTGCTCACCGAGCGCGGCTGGGAGGCCCCGGCCGCGGTGGGCGGCGTGATGGGCCGCTGGCCGCAGATCGTCGGGGAGGACCTGGCCAAGCACTGCGTGCCGCACACCTACGACGAGGACGAGCGGGTCCTGGCGGTGCAGTGCGACTCGACGGCCTGGGCGACCCAGCTGCGGCTGCTCGCGCCCGCGCTGGTGGCCCGCCTCAACGAGGACCTCGGGCACGGCACGGTGAAGGTGATCAAGGTGAGCGGCCCCGGTGGCCCGCCCCGCCGGTACGGCCCGCTGCGGGCCCCGGGAAGCACCGGACCCGGCGACACGTACGGGTGACGTACCTCACGTAGGAAGCCCGCGCGGACCCCGTGCCGAGACACCGGCACGGGGTCCGCCGTACGCCCGCACAGGGGTTCGTACCGTCCCCTGACCCCCGAGTAGCCAGGGGTTGACCGCTCGAAGCGCTGAATGCCTCCGTGGGGCTCTTGGAGCCCCCTTCCGCATATCGGGACCCGGCCGAGACCGGTTGAGGGCGGCACATGGGGACTCAGGTACCGGCAAACCCCCATCACTGTCGGCGCTACCGGTAGACTGGAAGCCGATCCCGCCCCACTCGTGGGGACCGCCCGGGAGAAGCTGAGCAACGCTGATCAAGGCTTACCAACGCAACATGCCGCAGCCGCTCCGGCAACCCGCCGACGAGCCCGGCTCGTGCTGTGCCAGAAAGGGCGCTTCGTGGCCGATTCCGGCAACCCCAACGAGAACATCCCGTCCACCGGCGCCGGCGCCAACGGTGAGGTCACCGCCTCCTACGACGCCAGCGCCATCACCGTCCTCGAAGGGCTGGACGCGGTCCGCAAGCGACCCGGTATGTACATCGGCTCCACCGGGGAGCGCGGTCTGCACCACCTGGTGTACGAGGTCGTGGACAACTCCGTCGACGAGGCACTGGCCGGTCATGCCGACACGATCGACGTGACGATCCTCGCCGACGGCGGCGTGCGCGTCATCGACAACGGCCGTGGCATCCCGGTGGGCATCGTCCCCTCCGAGGGCAAGCCGGCCGTCGAGGTCGTGCTGACCGTGCTGCACGCGGGCGGCAAGTTCGGCGGCGGCGGCTACGCGGTCTCCGGTGGTCTGCACGGCGTCGGCGTCTCCGTGGTGAACGCCCTGTCCTCCAAGGTCTCCGTCGAGGTCAGGACCGACGGCCACCGCTGGACGCAGGACTACAAGATGGGCGTCCCGACGGCCCCGCTGGCCCAGCACGAGGCCATCGAGGAGACGGGCACCTCGGTCACCTTCTGGGCCGACGCGGACATCTTCGAGACCACCGAGTACTCCTTCGAGACGCTGTCGCGGCGCTTCCAGGAGATGGCGTTCCTCAACAAGGGTTTGACGATCAAACTCACTGACGAGCGCGAGTCGGCGAAGGCCACGGCCGGGGCGGACGAGGCGGGTGCGGACGAGAAGGACGAGGTCAAGACCGTCACGTACCACTACGAGGGCGGCATCGTCGACTTCGTGAAGTACCTCAACTCCCGCAAGGGAGACGCGGTGCACCCCACCGTCATCGACCTGGAGGCGGAGGACAAGGACAAGAGCCTGTCCCTCGAGGTCGCGATGCAGTGGAACAGCGGCTACAGCGAGGGCGTGTACTCCTTCGCCAACATCATCCACACCCACGAGGGCGGCACGCACGAAGAGGGCTTCCGGGCCGCGCTGACCTCGCTGATCAACAAGTACGCCCGCGACAAGAAGCTGCTGCGCGAGAAGGACGACAACCTCACCGGTGACGACATCCGCGAGGGTCTGACCGCGATCATCTCGGTGAAGCTGAGCGAGCCGCAGTTCGAGGGCCAGACGAAGACCAAGCTGGGCAACACGGAGGCCAAGACCTTCGTGCAGAAGGCGGTCTACGAGCACCTCAACGACTGGCTGGACCGCAACCCGGTCGAGGCGGCGGACATCATCCGCAAGGGCATCCAGGCGGCCACCGCGCGCGTGGCGGCCCGCAAGGCCCGCGACCTGACCCGGCGCAAGGGCCTGCTGGAGTCGGCCTCGCTGCCGGGCAAGCTGTCCGACTGCCAGTCGAACGACCCCACCAAGTGCGAGATCTTCATCGTCGAGGGCGACTCCGCCGGCGGCTCGGCCAAGTCCGGCCGCAACCCGCAGTACCAGGCGATCCTCCCGATCCGCGGCAAGATCCTCAACGTCGAGAAGGCCCGGATCGACAAGATCCTGCAGAACCAGGAGATCCAGGCGCTGATCTCCGCCTTCGGCACCGGCGTGCACGAGGACTTCGACATCGCCAAGCTCCGCTATCACAAGATCATTTTGATGGCGGACGCCGACGTCGACGGCCAGCACATCAGCACCCTGCTGCTGACCTTCCTGTTCCGCTTCATGCGGCCGCTGGTCGAGGCCGGGCACGTGTACCTCTCGCGTCCCCCGCTGTACAAGATCAAGTGGGGCCGGGACGACATCGAGTACGCCTACTCGGACCGCGAGCGCGACGCGCTGATCGAGCTGGGCCGGCAGCGCGGCAAGCGCGTGCGCGAGGACTCCATCCAGCGCTTCAAGGGCCTCGGCGAGATGAACGCCGAGGAGCTGCGCGTGACCACCATGGACCAGGAGCACCGGGTCCTCGGCCAGGTCACCCTGGACGACGCCGCCCAGGCCGACGACCTGTTCTCGGTCCTCATGGGCGAGGACGTCGAAGCCCGCCGCGCGTTCATCCAGCGCAACGCCAAGGACGTCCGGTTCCTCGACATCTGAGTCGGTCTCAGCTGACCGCACAGGGAAGGATCTTCACCAGCAATGGCCGACGAGAACACTCCCGTCACCCCTGAAGAGGGCGGCGAGGTCGCGATGCGCGTCGAGCCCGTGGGGCTCGAGACGGAGATGCAGCGCTCGTACCTGGACTACGCGATGTCCGTCATCGTGTCCCGCGCGCTGCCCGACGTCCGCGACGGTCTCAAGCCCGTCCACCGCCGCGTCCTGTACGCCATGTACGACGGCGGCTACCGCCCCGAGCGCGGCTTCTACAAGTGCGCCCGTGTCGTCGGCGACGTCATGGGCAACTACCACCCGCACGGCGACTCCTCGATCTACGACGCCCTGGTGCGCCTCGCCCAGCCGTGGTCGATGCGGATGCCGCTGGTGGACTCCAACGGCAACTTCGGCTCCCCGGGCAACGACCCGGCGGCGGCCATGCGCTACACCGAGTGCAAGCTGGCGCCGCTGTCGATGGAGATGGTCCGCGACATCGACGAGGAGACCGTCGACTTCACGGACAACTACGACGGCCGCTCCCAGGAGCCGACCGTCCTGCCCGCCCGCTTCCCGAACCTGCTGATCAACGGCTCCGCCGGCATCGCGGTCGGCATGGCGACCAACATCCCGCCGCACAACCTGCGCGAGGTCGCGGCCGGCGCCCAGTGGTACCTGGAGAACCCCGAGGCCACGCACGAGGAACTGCTCGACGCCCTGATCGAGCGCATCAAGGGCCCGGACTTCCCGACCGGCGCCCTGGTGGTGGGCCGCAAGGGCATCGAGGAGGCGTACCGCACCGGCCGCGGCTCCATCACGATGCGCGCGGTCGTCGAGGTCGAGGAGATCCAGAACCGCCAGTGCCTGGTGGTGACGGAGCTGCCGTACCAGGTGAACCCGGACAACCTCGCGCAGAAGATCGCCGACCTGGTGAAGGACGGCAAGATCGGCGGCATCGCCGACGTCCGCGACGAGACCTCCTCGCGCACCGGCCAGCGCCTGGTGATCGTCCTCAAGCGGGACGCCGTCGCCAAGGTCGTGCTGAACAACCTCTACAAGCACACCGACCTGCAGACCAACTTCGGCGCCAACATGCTGGCCCTGGTCGACGGGGTGCCGCGCACGCTGTCCCTGGACGCGTTCATCCGCCACTGGGTGACGCACCAGATCGAGGTCATCGTCCGCCGGACGAAGTTCCGGCTGCGCAAGGCCGAGGAGCGCGCCCACATCCTGCGCGGCCTGCTGAAGGCGCTGGACGCCATCGACGAGGTCATCGCGCTGATCCGGCGCAGTGACACCGTGGACATCGCGCGCGGCGGCCTGATGGAACTCCTGGAGATCGACGAGATCCAGGCCAACGCCATCCTCGAGATGCAGCTGCGCCGGCTGGCCGCCCTGGAGCGCCAGAAGATCGTCCAGGAGCACGACGAGCTGCAGGCGAAGATCCGCGAGTACAACGCCATCCTGGCCTCGCCGGTCCGCCAGCGCGGGATCGTCAGCGCGGAGCTGGCCGCGATCGTCGAGAAGTACGGCGACGACCGCAAGACGATGCTGGTGCCCTACGACGGCGACATGTCCATCGAGGACCTCATCGCCGAGGAGGACATCGTCGTCACCGTCACCCGCGGCGGTTACGTCAAGCGGACCAAGGCGGACGACTACCGGGCGCAGAAGCGCGGCGGCAAGGGCGTGCGGGGCGCGAAGCTGAAGGAAGACGACATCGTCGACCACTTCTTCGTCTCCACCACCCACCACTGGCTGCTGTTCTTCACGAACAAGGGCCGGGTCTACCGGGCCAAGGCCTACGAGCTGCCGGACGCCGGCCGGGACGCGCGCGGGCAGCACGTCGCCAACCTGCTCGCCTTCCAGCCGGACGAGGCGATCGCCGAGATCCTCGCGATCCGCGACTACGAGGCCGTTCCCTACCTGGTGCTCGCCACCAAGGGCGGCCTGGTCAAGAAGACGCCCCTGAAGGACTACGACTCGCCCCGCGCCGGCGGTGTCATCGCGATCAACCTGCGCGCGCGCGAGGACGGCTCCGACGACGAGCTGATCGGCGCCGAGCTGGTGTCGGCCGACGACGACCTGCTGCTGATCAGCAGGAAGGCGCAGTCGATCAGGTTCACCGCTTCGGACGACACCCTGCGCCCCATGGGCCGTGCCACCTCGGGCGTCAAGGGCATGAGTTTCCGTCCGGGGGACGAACTGCTCTCGATGAATGTTGTTCGACCCGGTACGTTCGTGTTCACTGCCACAGACGGCGGGTACGCGAAGCGGACCCGCGTCGACGAGTACCGCGTCCAGGGCCGCGGCGGCCTCGGCATCAAGGCCGCCAAGATCGTGGAGGACCGCGGTTCGCTGGTCGGCGCGCTGATTGTCGAGGAGAGCGACGAGATCCTCGCCATCACCCTCTCCGGCGGTGTGATTCGTACGCGAGTCAGCGAGGTCAGGGAGACGGGCCGTGACACCATGGGCGTCCAGCTGATCAACCTGGGCAAGCGCGATGCCGTGGTCGGTATCGCACGTAACGCCGAGGCGGGACGCGAGGCGGAGGAAGTCGACGGCGACGTGGCCGTGGACGAGACCGCCGAGGGTGCCGCGGACACCGGCACGGACGAGGGTGAGGCGCCCTCGGCCGAGTAGCACGAGGAGAGAGTCATCGTGAGCGGAGCCACGGGCGCCGGATCGGCCGGTACCTCCAGGGGTACGGAGACGGACGGCGGCGGCCGTGGCTCCGCCGCGAGTGCCACGAGCGCCACGAGCGCCGCGACCGCGGCGGGCCCCAAGGGCGCGAAGGCCACGAAGGGCACGACGACCGTGCCGGCCGCCGCGACGAGCGCGGTGGGCGCCGCGGACCCGACGGACCCGCAGACGACCAACCTGAAGGCGGTCAGCGCGCCCGCGGCCGACTCGTCCTCGCCCCACTCGCATGGATCCCAGGGGGGAACTGTGACGGACACCCGAGGCTCCCGGACCCGGCAGCACGCGGCCGGAGCCGGTCCGGCCGCCGACGCCGACGGGCAGACGGCCTCGCCGCTGCCCGGAGAGCGCCGGCCGCAGCAGACCGGCGGGCCCTACCACCCGCCGCAGGCCTACCCGGCGCAGGCCGCCGGGACCGGCACCGGCTCGGTACGCCGCCCGCGCACCGGCGCGCGCACCACGCCGCGCACCCGCAAGGCACGGCTGCGGGTGGCCAAGGCCGACCCGTGGTCGGTGATGAAGGTCAGCTTCCTGCTCTCCATCGCGCTGGGCATCTGCACGATCGTCGCGTCGGCGGTGCTGTGGATGGTCATGGACGCGATGGGCGTGTTCTCGACCGTCGGCGGCACGATCTCGGAGGCCACCGGCTCCAACGAGGCGAACGGCTTCGACCTCCAGGCGTACCTGTCGCTGCCGCACGTCCTGACGTTCGCGTCGATCATCGCGGTCATCGACGTCGTCCTCGCGACGGCCCTGGCGACCCTCGGCGCGTTCATCTACAACCTCTCCGCGGGCTTCGTGGGCGGCATCGAGCTGACGCTCGCCGAGGACGAGTGAGCGGCCTCCCCGGCCCGCTCCCGTCCCTCCCCCTGACCTCGGCCGACGGTCCCCGGACAACCGATTTTGGGACTGCCGTGGTCGTGCGCTAATCTTCAGGAGTCAGCGCGCGGGACATACCGCAGAGCGCGGCGGGGCTATAGCTCAGTTGGTTAGAGCGCATCCCTGATAAGGATGAGGCCACAGGTTCAAATCCTGTTAGCCCCACCAGTACGAAGACCCCCAGTCGGCAACGGCTGGGGGTCTTTGACATCCACGGCTGACATCAGCCGATGAGTGGATCTTCCAGAAGCTCGGCCAGCATGCCGACCGCCTCCCGCTCACCCTCGCCCACCACGTGTGTGTAGACGTCCATGGTCATGCCGATCTGACTGTGCTGCAGGATCGCCTGGGCCACCTTGGGGTGCCCCTTCAGGAAGGCCAGCAGGGTGCCGCAGGTGTGCCGGGCGAGGCGGACCGTGATACGGCGAACACCGGCGCGCTTGACGAGCCGGTCGAAGGTCCGGGAGAAACCCACCGGGTCGATCAGCCCGCGCCGCCCCGGCCCACGTCAGCCCGGTCAGAACGAGCCTCCGGCGGGGGGATCGGCCGGCACCGGGATGGAGGGGGCGCCGCTCCCGGCCGCGGGCGCGTAGTGGCGTGTGAGGGGTGCTCCCATCCCGGGGAGGGTTGTGGTGCAGCGGACGCGGCTGACGTCGGCGCTTCAGTTCTCGGGCGAGTCCGCTTCGGCGTGCTCGGCAAAGACCTCGCGTGCCACGGCGTAGCTGTCAAACGCGCGAGCCACACCCGCGTAGACGGCCATCTGGATGAAGGCTTCGACGATCTCCTCTTTGGTCACGCCATTGTGCAGAGCGATACGCAGCTGGCCCCGAAGCGGCTCGAGGATGCCCAGGCTCGCCGTGATGGTGACCGAGATGAGCGCACGGGTGCGAAGGTCGAGATGCTCGCTGCGAGTCCATGCGTCATTGAAGGCGTGTTCGGTCGCGATCCGTGTGAAGTCGTAGGCGTTGTCGGGTTCCGTCGGCCTTGGATCGACATACGGCGCCAGGCTGAAACCAAGGATCTCCTCGGCGTTGTTCAGAGCACGCGTGTAGTCAGCGTTGTGTTCCGTCATGGCGCCATTCTGCGCGCTGCCGACCCAGGGCTATGAGACCGGCACGACGCTCGGACCAGTCCACTGTGTTGGGTTGTCAAGAGCGCCCCCTTTCGCCGACACCAGTACCTGGCACCAACAAGGCTGGACAGCAACAGACACGGCCGAACCTCGACGGACAACTAGTCAAGGCGGGAGACGAGTTGGCCGCGGCGTTCAGGGGCGCCATGATCGACCTGATAAGGATGAGGCCACAGGTTCAAATCCTGTTAGCCCCACCGGCACGAACACCCCCGGTCCAGCAGGACCGGGGGTCTTCGGCGTCCATGGGCACGGTCGGTGGGGTCGGCCCGGCTGTGCTGCGGCGGGGTGTCCGGCCCGGGGAGGGAACGCACGTGATGCACCGGTACGCGGCGGCGCAGCCGGCGTCGCCCGGGAGCTACCTCCAGGCAGTGGCCTGCTGCCTCGCCGTGGGAGTGGCGCTCGTCGCGGTCGGCCGCCACCAGCGCCGGACGGGGCGCAGCATCGTCCACCCGGGCAGACCGGTACGGGTGGGCCGCGTACTGCTGCCCGTCATGCCGGCCAGCAAGGGCAAGCGGGTCTGGGGCCGGGTGTACGTCGTCGTCGGCTGGTTCTTCGTCCTGGGGGCGGTCGTCAACCTGGTCAACGGCGTCAGGGCGGTGCATGGCCGGTGAAGGGCCCGGAAAACGCGTCGACCCGCGACCGGGGTGGTCGCGGGTCTTCGGCGGGTCGGTAGGGCG
Source organism: Streptomyces sp. NPDC041135 (assembly GCF_055592085.1). NCBI lineage: Bacteria > Bacillati > Actinomycetota > Actinomycetes > Kitasatosporales > Streptomycetaceae > Streptomyces > Streptomyces sp. NPDC041135. The sequence continues at coordinate 55,995 of NZ_JBVIYZ010000008.1, read as the reverse complement.
TCTGTACGCAAGGTCGCCGTTACGTCTCTGGTCGGTGCATCACCGGGGCCGGTGCGGCCGCGGTGCGGTGTCGGTGGGTCAGCAGGCGAGCGGCGCGACGGGCTCCGACGGTACGTCCGACTCCGCGTCCGTGTCGGCGAGGGGGCGGTGGCGGCAGCTCGGGGACTTTCCGTGGGCCTCGGCGTGGATGCGCTGTTTCATCGTGGGGGGCAGGGCCGTGGTGGTGCTCCAGGTCCGGTGGGGCATCGTCGCCGGGATCGCCGGGTGGGTGCCGGCGTTCTTCGGCGTCTCGGTCCGCGGTGCGGCCGTGGCCGTGGTCGCGGTGACGAGTCCGAGCGCCGTGCACAGCGCGAGAATGGCGGTGACGATGGCGGTCCACAGCTTCATGGCCTTGGTGCGGTCCATGGCCCCTCACTTTCGGGTCGGGCGATTTGCGTACTTTCCTCATGATGTGTATGTGGACCGCGAAGTGGTGGACCGACGCCCGCGCCGCGTGGATGTTCAGATGAACAGCACTCGAATGGCCGCAAGAGGTGGCGAAAACTCCCGAAGCGGGGTGGGGGCGGGTGAAGGGGGAGCAAATTCACCGTCCGTGCGGGGGTGATCACGCTCCGGGCCGGGTGGCGCGGACCTGGCGCAAAGCGCTGCCAGGGGCGGGAGTTGGGGCCCGGTGCCAGGTCACCGATCGGTCTCGGGCGGTGTGTATAGTCGGGCGCCAGAGGTCCCCTACGTCAAGGAAAGACGAGGTAGCGCGGTGAAGAAGCTTCTCCTGGTCGCACTGGCCGCCATCGGCGGGCTCCTCGTGTACCGCCAGATCCAGGCGGATCGCGCCGAGCAGGATCTGTGGACGGAGGCGACCGACTCCGTGCCCACGGGTTCCTGAGCACCGACACCGGTATCTGATCAGACCCCGACCGCCCTCGCGGTCGGGGTTTTGTGTTGCCCGGACCGCCGGATCGTGGTGGGGGCAGGATGGGGCGGAGTCCGCCCCGCGTGCCCGTACGGCGAGGGCCTGAGCGGGCCGGGGCGGGCTCCGGGTGACCGGTACGGCGGAAGTGGCCGCAAGGACGACGAGGGGTGGCGCGTGATGGGGCGGTGGGGTACGGCGTGGCGGCGGGCGGCGGGCCACGGCGGCGGGACGGCGGCCACCGCGGCGCGCGCAGCCGTCGTGGGCGCCGTCCTGTGCGCCGTCGCCGCCGGGGTGACCGCACCACCGGGCGGTGCTGCCGCCGCCACCCAGGGCGCAGCGAGCGCCGGAGCGCCGGGCGCGTACGCCTTCGCGCCGGGCGCCCGGCGCGTGACCGGGGCCGCGAGCACCACCGGCGCCGCACGGCTGGAGCCGGGCCGTACCTACCGCAGCGCCCTGCCGGAGAACGGCAAGCTGTACTACCGCCTCGACCTGTCCGCCGCGGCATCGGCCTACGTGCCCGTCACCGCCGTACCCCCGGCCGACGCCACGGTCGCCGCCACCGACGGCGTCCGGGTCTCCCTCCAGGACGCGGCCGGCAGCCCTTGCTCCTACGCGTCCGCGAGCATGGGAGCGGGGCTGAGCCCGCACCCCGTCACGGCGCTGGCGCGGCGGGACACCGGCAGGACGCTGTGCCAGGGGGCCGGGCCGTACTACGTGGTGGTCGAGCGGGTCGACGCGACCGGGTCCGGCGGCGCGTCCGGCACGTCCGGGGCCTCCGCGTCACCGGTGTGGGACCTGGAACTCGCCCCGGCCACCGAGCCGCGGCCGGTGCACGCGCCGGCCACCGACGCGCCCGGGACCTGGGACTCCGCCACGCCCGAGCCGGTCACCGGTGAGCCCGGCACACGGGACGGCGGCGCCGGTTTCGCCTACGCGCGGGCCCTGGGCCAGGGGGTGTGGCGCACCGCCATCGCCCCCGGCCGGACCGTCTTCTACAAGGTGCCCGTCGACTGGGGGCAGCAGCTGTCCGTCACCGCCGAGCTGGGCGCTTCCCCCGCGCCCGGCGGCTATGTCAGCGGCGCCCTCGGCCTGTCGCTGCACAACCCGGCCCGCGGCCGCGTCGAGGACGTCTCCGTCAGCTACAACGGCACCCGGCGGACGGCCGCCCTCGATCCGCTGCCCCCCGTCGAGTACGCCAACCGGTACGCCGTCCTGGACCGGGTGAACGCGATGCGCTTCGCCGGTGCGTACTACCTGGCCGTGCACCTCAGCAGGCAGATGGCCGGCACGTTCGGGCCGGGGCCGTTCGGGGTGACCCTGCGGGTGCGGGTGGCCGGCAGCGCGCACGCCGGTCCCGGTTACGCCGGGGCATCGGTGCCGGACGGCCTCTTCACGGTCACGGCCGCCGACCGGGCGGCGGCGCTGGCCGGCAGCACGGGCGGCGGCGACGGCGGCGACGGCGGTGGCGGTACGGCGATGACCGCGCTGGCGGTGGGCGGGATCGGCGCCGGGACCGCGCTGCTGCTGGGGCTCGGGGTGTGGACGGTGGCGGCCCGGCGGGCTCAGACGCGGGCCAGCGCCCAGAACCCCACGGCGTAGCAGGCCAGCGCGAGCAGCAGGAGCGGGATCACCACCGCGGCCGGGGGACCGGGGCGGCGGACCGCCCGGCGCCGGCGCCGCCCGCCACCGCCCTTCGGTGGACGCGCCGGGGCAGGGGCAGGGGAAAGGGGCGCGGCCGGCCGGTCCTGGGCGGTGTACGCGGCTGTGAAGGTGTCCACCGGCTGCCGGGGCGGGGAAAGCGGGAAGCCGCCGGTGTCCGGCCGGGGCGGACCGGCCGCGTCCCCGGCCCCGGCGTAGGGCCCGTGGGGCGCGGGCGCCCAGGGCGGCGCCGCCGGTCCGCCGCCGGTCAGGCGCGGATCGACCGGTACGCCGGCCCGGACGCCGCCCGTGGTGGAGTCGCCGTGCTGCCGCTCGTGCCGTACGGCTGCGCCCGCACCCGCGTCCGCGGTGGGCCCCGTGCCGGTCTCCGAGCCGGACTCGGTGCCGGTGCCGGTGGACGTGTCGACCTCCGCGGAGCGCGTCAGCGGGCCGTCCGGGCCGAACCCCGGCGGCAGCGGGCCGAGTTGGTCGAAAACCTCTATTCGCTCGTCGTCCGGGCCGGGCTCGGGCAGCAGTTCCGCGGCCGCCGCGAGGGCCTTGCGGGCGCCGGTGGCGGTGCGGAACCGGGCGGCCGGGTCGGGCTGGAGCAGGGTGGCGACGACCTGCCAGAGCGGCTCGGGAACGCCCTTGGGCGCTCCCGGGGTGCCGTGTTCCGCGAAGTACTCCACGAGCGCCTTGGCGTCGGGTTTGGCGCCCTCGAGCAGATACAGCGCGACCAGGCCCACCGCGAACAGGTCGGCGGGGAAGTCGGGCTCCTCGCCCAGGAGTTGTTCCGGTGCGAGGTAACCGGGCGTGCCCACCACGAGGTTGGTCTCCGTCAGCCGAGGTTCGCCCAGCCGCATGGCGATGCCGAAGTCGGACAGCCGCAGCCGGGGACGGGCCGTTCCGGTGGCCTCCAGCAGGAGGTTGGCGGGCTTGATGTCCCGGTGCACCACGCCCTCGCCGTGCACCGCCGCCAGCCCGGACAGGAGCTGGTCGAGCAGGGTGCAGACGAACGCGGGCGGCAGCGGGCCGTAGTCCCCGACCAGGTGGACCAGCGAACCGCCGGCCACCAGGTCCATGGTGAACAGGACCTGGTCGTCGTCGGCCGCCCAGCTGGCCGGGGCGAGCACATGGGGGTGGTCGATGCGCAGCGCCTGTTCCCGTACGAAGCGCAGCAGGGCGTGCGCGTCGCGCTGCTGGAGCACCTTGGCGGCCACGTACCGGCGCCTGCGGTGGTCCCAGGCACGCCAGACGGCGCCCACGCCGCCCCGGCCGATCGGGTCGGCCAGCTCGTACCGGCCGGCGAAGACCTCACCCATGGCAGTCCGCCGCTCCTCCCCCTCGGATGTCCTCCGTGCCCGTGCTCCTGCCGGTCCTGTTCCCGCGCGGGTGCCCTCAGTTCTGGTGGGACTGGTAGTGGGCCACCGCGTCCGAGGTGCGGCCGGCGCCGTACACCCGCAGGAACTCGGCCAGTTCGGGGTGGCTGGGCGCGAGGGTGTCGGCGGCGGCGATGATGTCGCCGGCGGCGGCCACCGAGCGCAGCAGCGACTGGATCTCGCGGACCACCCGCTTGACCGTGGGCGCCCCCGAACTGTTCGTGGTCTGCGTGGCGTTGCTGAGCACCGAGCCCCCTTGTGACTTCTTGATCTCGTCCATGCGCTCGGTCGCCTCGGCCGCGCTGACGCTGCCGTCGGCGACCTGCGCGGCCAAGTCCTGCAGCAGCTGCACCCGCTGGACCACCGCGGGGTTGCCGATCTTCGCGCGCTGGCCGCTCATCAGCTGCGACAGCATCGGGGCGGACAGCCCGAGGACGGCGGCGAGACGGGCCTGGTTCAGCCCGAGATCATCGATGAGCTTGCGGAACAGCGCCCCCAGCGGTTCCCCGTACCAGTTCCGCTGCAGCTCCCGCGCTCTGGCGGTGGCTTCCTGCTGTGCGGCGTCCATTGCGTCTCCCCATCGCTTCCCCAGAAAAACCACGGTTCGCTGCCGCGAACCCCGCCGAGCATCTTACGGAGAGTGGTCATGCGCGGGGACCCCCAATCTTTTTGCGGAGCACGGGGGGAGACCCGGTACTCTGGTCTGCGGCGCCCGCCGGAACACGGTTGTTCCGGCCGGACGCTCCCGCACGGGGCCTTAGCTCAGTTGGTAGAGCGCTGTCTTTGCATGGCAGATGTCAGGGGTTCGACTCCCCTAGGCTCCACAGAGAAGAGCCCCTCACCTGCGCGAACGCGGGTGGGGGGCTCTTGTCGTCGCTCTCGGAGCGGATCAGGCGTCGTCGCCCTTCGCCTGCTCCTCCGCCTCCTTGGCCTGGACCTCCGGGTCCAGCACCGAGGCGTCGGGGCTGCCGTCCACGGCGCCGATGCGGCCGGCGTCGTTCACCTCGGTCGGGGCGGGGGGCTCGACCAGCCAGTCCGGGTTGGCCTGCTTGTCCCACCACTTCCAGACGGCGTAGGCGCCGCCGGCCACGGCGCTCACCACGGCCAGGGTCTTGAAGGCGCGCCCGGCCCTGGCCCGCCGCCGGTGCTTGCGGGCCAGCTTCTGGATCTCCTTCGGCGTCACCTGGCCGCGCAGCGCGGCCAGCGCGGCGGCGCCGCGCGCGGCGGCCTCCTCACGCACCGGGCCGGCCGCGGCGACGGCCTGCTCGATCCTGGGGCGCGAGTACGCGGCGGCCTGGCGCGCGGCCTTGCGGGTACGGACGGCGGCCTCGTGCGCGGCCTGGTCCACCTTCGGTGGCACATGCGCACGGGCCTGGTCGAGACGCGGGGCGAGACGGGCGTCGTACTGCACGCGGGCCTGTTCGGCGGCCTGGGACACCACGGGCGCGAGCCGTACGCGTGCCTCCTGGGCGTAGAACGCGGCACGCTCCTTGGCCGTGTCGGCGTAGGGCGCCACCACTTCCGCGGCGTGCAGCACGCTGTCCTTCGCCGAGCCGGTCGCGGCGCGCACGCTGTCGATGCGGGTCACGGGTTCCTCCTCCTCGGTGGCGGTACGCTATTTCGACTTTCCGCCCTTTTACGGATCATGCCTGTCCGGGCACGGCCGGGCATGCAAAGACGCGCATCCGGGTGCCTAAATGCATGAATAACGGGCAACGGAGTTCGCCGACGACAATGCCACGGATCGCTGCCCGGCGCTCCCCTGCCGCGAGGACACGGCCGGCTTTCGCCGGGCCGATCCGTGCGAGGATCGGGAGCCACAGGAAGACAACGGAAGGCAGACCGTGGCTGAGCAGCTTTACGCCACCCTGAAGACCACCCTCGGCGACATCGAGATCCGGCTGTTCCCGAACCACGCGCCGAAGACGGTGCGCAACTTCGTGGAACTGGCCCAGGGCGAGCGGGAGTGGAAGCACCCGGCCACCGGTGTGACGAGTACGGACCGGCTCTACGACGGCACGATCTTCCACCGGGTCATCAGCGGTTTCATGATCCAGGGCGGCGACCCGCTGGGCAGCGGCCTGGGCGACCCGGGCTACGAGTTCGAGGACGAGTTCCACCCGGACCTGTCCTTCAACCGGCCCTACCTGCTCGCCATGGCCAACGCCGGGCCGGGCACCAACGGCTCGCAGTTCTTCATCACGGTCGCCCCGACGACCTGGCTGAACCGCAAGCACACCATCTTCGGCGAGGTCACCGACCCGGCCGGCCAGAAGGTGGTGGACGCGATCGCCGCCGTGCCGACCAGCCGTCCCAACGAGAAGCCGCTCGAGGACGTCGTCATCGAGTCGGTGGTCGTCGAGCGCCGCCAGGGCTGAGCGCCGCCAGAGCCGAGCGGGTCAGGGCCGAGCGGGCCAGAGCTGAGCGGCCAGGGCCGAGCTGGGCTGGGCCGCGCCGTCGTCCGGCAGGGGGAACCATTCGTCCCGCTCGTCCGTAAGGATGATCGGGGCCGGGCAGTGCCGGGGCAGGGCCACGACGAGCAAGGGGACCGCATGGAGCAGGCCGGAGGCATTCCGCAGGACGCCGGGAGCCTGCCCGGGTGCTACCGCCATCCGGACCGGGAGACCGGCGTGCGCTGCACCCGCTGCGAGCGTCCCATCTGCCCCGAGTGCATGGTCAGCGCCTCGGTGGGCTTCCAGTGCCCCGAGTGCGTCCGCGGCGGTTCCGGCCCGGGCCGGGCACCGGCCGCCGCAGCCCGGCCCCGTACGGTCGCGGGCGGCACCGTCACGGCCGACCCCAGGCTGGTCACCAAGGTGCTGATCGGGCTGAACCTGGCCCTGTTCCTGGTGCAGGAGGCCGTGGGCAAGAGCTTCACCGACCGGTTCGAACTGGTCGGCAGGGCCACCATGACGCTGTACGGCCCGCTCCAGGGCATCGCCGAGGGGCAGTACTACCGGCTGCTGACCGCCATGTTCCTGCACGGCGGCTATGTCCACATCCTGTTCAACATGCTCAGCCTGTGGTGGCTCGGCGGCCCCTTGGAGGCGGCCCTCGGCCGGGCCCGCTACCTCACCCTGTACCTCGTCTCGGGTCTGGCCGGCGGCGTCCTCACCTATCTGATCGCCGCGCCCAACCAGCCGTCCCTCGGCGCTTCCGGGGCGATCTACGGCCTCTTCGGCGCCACGGCCGTGCTGATGCGCAGGCTGAACTTCGACCTGCGGCCGATCGCCGGCCTGCTGGTGGTCAACCTGATCTTCACCTTCGGGGTCCCGGGCATCGCCTGGCAGGCGCACATCGGCGGGCTGGTCGGCGGCGTGCTCACCGGGTACGCGATGGTGCACGCCCCGCGCCGCCACCGCACGCTGGTCCAGTACGGCTCCTGCGTCCTGGTGCTGGCCGTGCTGGCGGTCCTCACCCTGGTCAGGACGGGTCAGCTCACCTGACGGCTACGGGTTGTCCACAGTGTGTGCCGGATCTTGTGCATACTCTCCGGGAACAGCTGTGCCCCCTGTCGCTCAGGTGTGTTGTGCCAGGTCGGACAGGGGGCGAACAAGCTTGCGGAGGCCGGTGAGCCAGTCACACCGGCGTCAACCTCCGAGAGGTTATCCACAGATCGTCTTTCTTTTTCCCCATGTGGAAAACCGCTGTGGATAACTAACCGGAGTGTCCTGGGCAGAGCTGGGAACCCCGGCGCCGATCCGCTACTTCCACTGCGTGGAGACACCGAACCCGGCGGCGATGAAGCCGAAGCCGACCACGATGTTCCAGTTGTCGAGGCTGTCGACGGGCAGCGAACCGTCGGTCACGTAGAAGACGACGATCCAGGCCAGCCCGATCAGGAACATGGCCAGCATCACCGGCGCGACCCAGGTCCGGCTGTTGAGCTTGATGGCCGTCGCCTGCTTCGACGGCGGCGGCGTGTAGTCGGCCTTCTTGCGGATACGTGACTTCGGCACGAGGGTCTCTCCTGTCGATGCGCTGCGTGGCCGCGCAGGTAACTGGGTCGGGTCCGGGGCAGCGTACAAGGGGACAGCAAGGGCTCACTGAATGCTCCCCCGGGCGTCCGTTAGCGTAGTGCTTCCGCGGCGCCGAAGGAGATAAGGGTACGTTGAGCAATTCTGCCGACTCCCCCGGGACGGGATCAACGGGTGGCGCGGTCCGGCGTGGGCCGCGGCTGCGGCCGGTGCGTCTGCTCACGGCGGCCGTGTTCGCCCTCGCCGGCCTGATCTTCTTCACCAGCTTCGACACCGCCAAGGGCACCGACATCCGCACGGACGCCTCCCTGCTCAAGCTGTCCGACCTGATCCAGGAGCGCAGCCACAAGAACAAGGGGCTCGACGAGTCCAACGCGGCCCTGCGCGGCACGGTCGAGTCGCTCGCCGAGGGCGACGACGGCAGCACCAGGGCCCAGGACGAGAAACTCTCGGGTCTGGAGAAGAGCGCGGGCACCCGGAAACTGTCCGGCCGGGCCCTCACCGTCACCCTCGACGACGCCCCGCCGAACGCCACCGCCAAGCTCCCCGGCTACCCCGAGCCGCAGCCCGACTACCTGGTCATCCACCAGCAGGACCTCCAGGCCGTGGTCAACGCGCTGTGGCGGGGCGGCGCCAAGGGCATCAAGGTCATGGACCAGCGGCTGATCTCGACCAGCGCGGTCCGCTGCGTCGGCAACACCCTGATCCTCCAGGGCCGCGTCTACTCACCGCCGTACAAGATCACCGCGGTCGGGGACCCGCAGGCTCTCCAGCAGGCGCTCGCCGACGCGCCGGCGATCCAGAACTACATGGTGTACGTCAACGTCTACGGCCTCGGCTGGAAGGTCACCGAGGACGGGACCGTCACCCTTCCCGGTTACACGGGCACCGTCGACCTGCACTACGCCGAACCCGCGCGGTAGCGTCCCGCCGCCGGTGAGGCGATCGGCCCCGCGGCACGTACGTCCGGGTACACGCGCGCAGCCCCGTGGAGACACGCGAACCCGGGGCCGCGCGCCGTTAGTCTGGTGGTGTACGGCGTGGGTCAGGTGCCGTGGCGGACGGAAGGGACGGCATGTACGGCTGGATCTGGCGGCATCTGCCGGGGAACACGTGGACGAGGGCGCTGGTCTCACTCGTCCTGGTCGTGGCCGTGGTCTATGTCCTGTTCCAGTACGTCTTCCCCTGGGCCGAACCGCTGCTGCCCTTCAACGATGTGACGGTGGACAACCAGTGAGCGCGCGGATTCTCGTCGTCGACAACTACGACAGCTTCGTCTTCAACCTGGTCCAGTACCTCTACCAGCTGGGCGCCGAGTGCGAGGTGCTGCGCAACGACGAGGTGACCACGGCGCACGCGCGCGGCCGCGCCCCGGGCACCGGGGACGGCTTCGACGGCGTGCTGCTGTCGCCCGGACCCGGCACGCCGGAGGAGGCGGGCGTGTGCGTGGACATGGTCCGGCACTGCGCCGCCACCGGGGTGCCCGTCTTCGGCGTCTGCCTGGGGATGCAGTCGATGCAGGTGGCCTACGGCGGCGTGGTGGACCGCGCGCCGGAGCTGCTGCACGGCAAGACGTCCCTGGTCGAGCACGACGGGGAGGGCGTCTTCGCGGGCCTGCCCTCGCCCTTCACCGCCACCCGGTACCACTCGCTGGCCGCCGAGCCCGCCACCGTCCCGGCGGAGCTGGAGGTGACCGCCCGCACCCGGGACGGGATCATCATGGGCCTGCGCCACCGGGAACTGCGCGTCGAGGGCGTGCAGTTCCACCCCGAGTCCGTGCTGACCGAGCACGGGCACCGGATGCTGGCCAACTGGCTGGCTGAGTGCGGCGACCAGGGTGCCGTGGCGAGGTCTGCGGGGCTCGCCCCGGTGGTGGGCAGGGCCACGGCGTGACCGCGCTGCGCCCGGAGCGCGAGGACGCGTACGGCGAACCGCCGCCGCACGCGTCGTACGCCTCCGTGTCCCGGGCGAGTGACGGCACCCCGTCGGCGGCGCGGCGGGCGCGTCCGGCGCGGTCGGCGCCGCTGGACGACGAGACGATGGCGCTGCGGCTGCCCGAGCCGCCCCCGGCGGGCGCGAACGGCTCCCGGCGGGCCGCTGGAGCCTCTTCCGCCTCCTCGGCCACAGGAACCACACCCGGCGGCCGCGCGGCCCGCAGGAAGGCCGCCAAGCGGCGTGGCGGGCGGCACGGCGGCCCCCGGGAGGCCGCACCCGCGCCGGAGACCGCGCCGGGGGCACCGCGGTCCCGCGTCGAGGCCCGCCGGCAGGCCCGGATGCGCCGCCCGGGCCCCGCGGTGGTCGCCAGCCGGGCGATAGGAGAGGTGTTCATCACCACCGGCGTGCTGATGCTGCTGTTCGTCACCTACCAGCTGTGGTGGACGAACGTGCGCGCGCACGCGCAGGCCGGCAAGGAGACCAGCAGCCTCCAGCAGGACTGGGCGGACGGCAAGCGCTCCCCGGGCGTCTTCGCGCCCGGCCAGGGCTTCGCCATACTCCACATCCCCGAGCTGGACGTGGTGGCACCGATCGCCGAGGGCGTCAGCAACAAGAAGGTGCTCGACAAGGGCATGGTCGGCCACTACGGCGAGGCCCCGCTGAAGACGGCGATGCCGGACGCGAAGACCGGCAACTTCGGACTCGCCGCGCACCGCAACACCCACGGCGAGCCGTTCCGCTACATCAACCGGCTGCGGGCCGGGGACGCGGTCGTGGTCGAGACGCAGAACACCTACTTCGTGTACAAGGTGACGTCGATGCTGCCGGTGACGCCGCCCTCGAACACCAGCGTGCTGAACCCGGTTCCCCGGGGCTCCGGGTTCACCGGGCCGGGCCGCTACATCACGCTCACCACCTGCACACCGGAGTTCACCAGCAAGTACCGGTTGATCGTCTGGGGCAGGATGGTCGAGGAACGCCCGCGCAGCAAGGGCAAACCGGATGCGCTCGTCGAGTAGGGGCAGAGGAACAGTGGCAGCGACCGCCGACGGCACGCAGGAGCACACGGACGACGTCCCCGGCGAGGTGCCCGCACCGCCGCGCCGGCGCCCCGGACGGCTCGCCACCGCCGTCAGCGTCCTCGGGGAACTGCTCATCACGGCGGGCCTGGTGATGGGCCTGTTCGTCGTCTACTCGCTGTGGTGGACCAACGTCGTGGCGGACCGCACCGCCCACCGGCAGGCCGACAGGGTCCGCGACCACTGGGCGCGGGACACCGGCCCCGGGGCGCTGGACACCAAGGACGGCATCGGCTTCCTGCACGTGCCCGCGCTGGGCGGCGGCGAGGTGCTGGTGGAGAAGGGCACCTCGACGACCGTGCTGGACAACGGCGTCGCCGGGTACTACACCGACCCTGTCAGGGCCACGCTGCCCACCACCGGCAAGGACGGCAACTTCGCCCTCGCCGCGCACCGCGACGGCCACGGCGCCAAGTTCCACAACATCGACAAGGTGCGCAAGGGCGACCCGGTCGTCTTCGAGACCAAGGACGACTGGTACGTCTACAAGGTCTACGCGATCCTCCCGGAGACCTCCAAGTACAACGTCAGGGTCCTCGGCGCGGTCCCGAAGGAGTCGGGCCGCACGAAGCCGGGCCACTACATCACGCTCACCACGTGCACGCCGGTGTACACCAGCCGGTACCGGTACGTGGTGTGGGGCGAGCTGGTCCGGGTCGACCCGGTGGACGGCGAGCGGACGCCGCCGCGCGAACTGCGCTGAGCGCGCCGGACCCCGGCGCGGACGGCAACGGGCCCCTGCCGGTACGTCCGGCAGGGGCCCGTCTTCCGTCGCGGCGGGTCAGCCGTCGAGACCGCCGAAGAAGTTGGTCCCGCCGTTGTCATTGCCGCCGTTGCCGTTGCCGCCGTCGCCGCCGTTCCCCCCGATGGTCGTCAGGGTGATCGTCGTGCTGCCCGGGTCGTCGACCCCGGTGTTGGCGTTCGGGTCCTGCTTGGCCACGAAGGCGTTGTCGTCCGAGGAGCTGCCGCCCGCGAACTGGATGTTGGTGAAGCCGTTCTGCTGAAGAATCTGCCGGGCGTTCTTCACGGTCTGGCCGACCACGTTCGGCACCTGCTTCTGCTGCTGCGCCTTGCCCACGTTGACCGTCACCGGCGTGTTCTTGGAGACCGAGCTGCCCGCCGCCGGGTTGGTCGAGACGACCTTGCCGTTCTGGTTGGCGTCGGTGGTGTTCACGTCGGCGCAGGTCGGCACCAGGCCCTTGCCCTGGAGTTCGGCCTTCGCCTCGTCGCAGGACTTGCCGGTGACGTCCGGGACCTGGATCTTCTCCTCGGCCTTGGCCACGGTGAGGGTGATCGTGGTGCCCTTCTGCCGCTCCGTGTCGCCCGCCGGGTTCTGGTCGATGACGACACCCGGGGTCTGGTCGGAGACCTGGGTCTTCTTGTCGACGTCGAAGCCCTTGGCCTCCAGCTGCGCCTTCGCCTTGTCGAAGGTGAGGCCCTGGACGTCCGGCACGGTGACCTTCGGCGCTCCGGTGGACACCACCAGGGCGACCGTCCCGTCCTTCGTGATGTCCGTGTTCGGCTTCGGGTTCTGCTTGCAGATGCTGCCCTTGGGCTGGTTGTCGCACGGCGCGCTGGAGAACGTCAGGTTCAGGCCGACGTTCTGGGCCATCTTCTGCGCGACGGACTTGGTGTTGCCCACGAACGCCGGTGTGGGGATCTTCTCGTTGCCCGAGTCGTCGCCGCTGACCGCCCACCTGCCGATCAGGATCGCGCCCACCAGCACCAGGATGCCCGCCACCACGAGGAGGATCGTCGAGGTGTTGTTGCCGCTCTTCTTCTGCTGGCGGCGCCGGTCGGGGCGGTCGTCGTAGCCGTAGCCGCCGTCGTCCGGGTTCATGGGCGGCAGCATCGTCGTCGCGCCGGCGCCCGCGTCGGAGCGCAGGGCAGTCGTCGGCTGGTCGTCGGGGTAGCCGCCGTAGCCGACCGCGCCCATCGCGGCGGTGGCCGCGACCGGCTGGCCGTCGAGGCAGGCCTCGATGTCGGCGCGCATCTCGTCGGCGGACTGGTAGCGGTAGTCGGGGTCCTTCACCAGCGCCCGCAGCACGATCGCGTCCATCTCGGGCGTGATCTCGGGGTCGAACACGCTCGGCGGCTGCGGCTCCTCACGGACGTGCTGGTAGGCCACGGCCACCGGGGAGTCGCCCACGAAGGGCGGCCGCACCGTCAGCAGCTCGTACAGCAGGCAACCGGTCGAGTACAGGTCCGAGCGGGCGTCGACCTGCTCGCCCTTCGCCTGCTCCGGCGAGAGGTACTGGGCGGTGCCGATGACCGCCGCGGTCTGCGTCATCGTCATGCCGGAGTCGCCCATGGCGCGGGCGATGCCGAAGTCCATCACCTTGACCTGGCCGCCCCGCGTCAGCATGACGTTGGCCGGCTTGATGTCGCGGTGGACGATGCCGCTGCGGTGGGCGTACTCCAGGCCCTGGAGGATGCCGATGGTCATCTCCATGGCCCGCTCGGGCAGCAGCTTGCGGCCGGAGTGGAGAAGCTCACGGAGCGTGGAGCCGTCCACGTACTCCATCACGATGTACGGGATCGAGACCCCGTCGATGTAGTCCTCGCCCGTGTCGTAGACCGCGACGATCGCGGGATGGTTGAGCGAGGCGGCCGACTGGGCCTCCCGGCGGAACCGGGCCTGGAAGGACGGGTCACGCGCGAGGTCCGCGCGCAGCGTCTTCACCGCCACGGTGCGGCCGAGGCGGGTGTCATGGGCGAGGTAGACCTCCGCCATGCCACCGCGGCCGAGCACATGGCCCAGTTCGTACCGGCCGCCGAGGCGACGCGGCTCTTCCATAGCTACCTACCAGCCCTCTCCGTCGGTCCCGGCCGCCACGTCTGTGTGCGGCCGGAGGCTGCCGTCCGGGCCTACCGTACCCGGCTCGCTCCGTGTGACCTGGCCAAGCCCGTAACCCGATACAGGACCGGTATCGCAACGTGCACCGATGGGAAAGGGACGTGAGCGGGGTCACTTCTTGGAGTTGATGACCGCCTCCATCACCTTCTTCGCGATCGGGGCGGCGAGGCCGCCACCGGAGATGTCGTCGCGGTTGGCGTTCTCGTCCTCGACGACCACGGCGACCGCGACCGGCGCGCTGCCGTCGCTCAGCTTGGCGTAGGAGAGGAACCACGCGTACGGGTTCTCGCTGTTCTCCACACCGTGCTGCGCGGTACCGGTCTTGCCGCCCACGGTGACGCCGGGGATCTGCGCGTTCTTGCCGGTGCCCTTCGTGACGACCGTCTCCATCATCGACTGCAGGATCTGCGCGTTCTGCGAGGACAGCGGCCGGCTCAGCTCCTCGGGGTCGGTCTGCGCGACCGTGTCGAGGTTGGACGACTGGAGCTTGTCCACCATGTACGGCTTCATCAGCCTGCCGTCGTTGGCGACCGCCGAGGCGACCATGGCCATCTGCAGCGGGGTGGCGGCGGTGTTGTACTGGCCGATGGAGGACAGCGCGGTCTGCGAGTCGTTCATGTCGTCGGAGAACACCGAGGCGCTGGAGCGCACCGGGGTGAACTGCTCGGAGTCGAAGCCGAACTTCTTGGCCTCGGCCAGCATCTTGTCGTTGCCGAGGTCGGCGCCGATCTTGCCGAAGACGGTGTTGCAGGAGTACTGCAGCGCGACCCGCATCGTCGCGTTCTTGCAGGGGATGCTGCCCTCGTTCTTCAGCTCGGTGGTGGTGCCGGGCATGGTCCACGGCAGCGGCGAGTCGGTCTTGGCGTCGGCCGAGGTGTACTTGCCGTTCTCCAGCGCGGCCGCCGCGGTGACCACCTTGAAGGTGGAGCCCGGCGGGTACGTCTCCCGCAGCGCCCGGTTCAGCATCGGGTCGCTGGGGTTGTACTTCTTCTGGAGGTTCTTCCAGGCCTTGGCGTCCGTGTCCGAGGTGCCCGCGAAGGACGCGGGGTCGTACGACGGGTAGGAGGCCAGCGCCAGGATCTTGCCGGTGGACGGCTCGATGGCCACCGCGGCACCCTTGCCGCCGACGTTCTTCAGGCCCTCGTACGCCGCCTTCTGCGCGGCCCCGTTGAGCGTGGTGACGACGTTGCCGCCCTGCTGCTCCTTGCCGGTGACCATGTCGAGGGTCTTGCGGAAGAACAGCCGGTCGTCGTTGCCGGTGAGGATGCCGTCCTCGATGGACTCCAGCTGGTTGGCGCCGAAGGCCTGGGAGGCGTAGCCGGTGACCGGCGCCCACATGGGGCCGTTCTTGTAGGTCCGCTTGTACTTGAGGTCGTTCAGGCCGCTGGTCTTCGTGTCGGTGGACCCGGTGACCGGGTCGCCGTCGACGATGATGTCGCCGCGCGGGGTGGAGTAGCGGGCGATGGTGACCCGGCGGTTCTTGGGGTCGTCCTTGAGGCTGTCGGCCTTGACGTACTGCAGCCAGTTGTCGCGCAGCAGCAGGGTGAGGACGAGCAGACCGCAGAAGATCGCGATCCGGCGCAGGGGCTTGTTCATGACGGGCGGACCACCTGGGTCATCTCGGCGTCGGGGTTGCCGGCGGGGGCGGGCGCCGGGCGGCGGGCGGTGTCGCTGATCCGCATCAGTACGCCGATCAGCGCCCAGTTGGCGATGACGGAGGAACCGCCGTACGCCAGGAACGGCATCGTCATACCGGTCAGCGGGATGAGCCCCATGACACCGCCGGCGACGACGAACACCTGGAGGGCGAAGGCGCCGGACAGGCCGATGGCGAGCAGCTTGCCGAAGGGGTCGCGGGCGGCGAGGGCGGTGCGCACACCGCGCTCCACGATCAGGCCGTAGACCAGCAGGATCGCCATGATGCCGGCCAGGCCCAGCTCCTCGCCGAAGGTGGCGAGGATGAAGTCGGAGTTGGCGGCGAAGCGGATCAGCTCGGAGTGGCCCTGGCCCAGGCCGGTGCCGAGGGTGCCGCCGGAGCCGAACGCCCACAGCGCCTGCATGGCCTGCTCGGAGTGCACGATGCCGTCGTTCGCCCCGGTCCGGCTGAGCGTGTACTCGCGCATCGGGTCGAGCCAGGCCTGGACACGGGTCTGCACGTGCGGTTCGAAGCTCGCCACGCCGACGGCGCCGGCCGCGGACATCAGCAGACCGAAGACGATCCAGCTGGTCCGCTCGGTGGCGACGTACAGCATGATGACGAACATCCCGAAGAACAGCAGCGACGTGCCGAGGTCGGTCTCGAAGACCAGGATGAGGATCGAGATCACCCAGACGACCAGGATCGGGCCGAGGTCGCGGCCACGCGGCAGGTACAGCCCCATGAAGCGGCGGCTGGCGAGGGCGAGCGCGTCCCGCTTGACCATCAGGTAGCCGGCGAAGAACACGGCCAGCACGATCTTGGCGAACTCACCGGGCTGGATGGTGAAGCTGCCGACCTGGATCCAGATCTTGGCGCCGTAGGTGATGTTGGCGCCCAGGCCCGGGACCAGCGGGAGCAGCAGCAGCAGCAGCGCGCCGACCATGGAGATGTAGGTGTAGCGCTGGAGCGTGCGGTGGTCCTTGAGGAAGATCAGCGCGGCGACGAACAGGGCGATGCCCAGGGCCGTGTAGATCAGCTGGTTGGTCGCCTTGCCGCCGGACACGTGCAGGGACTGCAGCAGCTTCGACTGGTCCAGCCGCCAGATGATCACCAGGCCGAGCCCGTTCAGCAGCGTCGCCAGCGGCAGCAGCAGCGGGTCGGCGTACGGCGCGAACTTGCGGACGACGAGGTGGGCGACGCCGGCCAGCAGACCGAGGCCGAGGCCGTAGCTCAGCAGGCCGGCGGGTACCTGGTCGTCGATGGCCAGGCCCACGTTGGCGTAGGCGAACACCGGGATGGCGACGGCGAACACCAGGAGCGCCAGTTCGGTGTTGCGCCGGCTCGGCGCGCCGATGGAGCCGATGGTCGACGTGTGGTGCTGCGGTGTGTTGGTAGTACTGCTCATCGTGTGACAGGGCCTCTCACGGCTTGCCTACTGCTTACCGCACAGCGAGACGACCTTCTGCTCATCCTCCGAGAGGGTGGGGCCGGGGCTGGGGGTCGCGGACGGGGTCGTGGACGGGGACTTCGGGGACGCCGAAGAAGCCGAGGGGGTGGGTGTCGGCGAGGCTTTGGACGCCAGGGAGCTGCGAGCGGTTCCCTCGGTGCCGCCGGCCTGGTCCTTCCCCGACGCGGATTTCCGGGCGCTCTCGGCCGCCTGCCGCTGGGCGGCCTTCTCGCAGGCGGAGGCCTGCACGGCCAGCTCCTGGACCTTCGTCCGGGCGTCCGTCAGCCCACCCTCGGCGATCGTGTTCTTGACCTGCTTCTGCTGGTAGGGCGGCAGGTACTTGAGTTCGATCTCGGGATGGTCCCGCTCCACCTTCGACAGCGACACCCAGGCCAGGTCCTGGCTGATGCCGCGGTACAGGGCGACGTGCTCGCCCTTGGCGCCGACGTAGTACTGCGTCTGCGTCCAGCGGTAACCGCCGTACAGGCCGCCGCCGACGACGGCCAGCGCGAGGACGCCGTAGAAGGACCTCTTCAGCCACCTGCGGCCCTTGCGCGGCTTGACGAAGTCGTCGTCGGTGTAGTCGCCGAAGCCGCCGGCGGGGACGTAACCGGTGGTGTCGCCGGAGCCGGGCGGGCCGAACTCGCCGCCTCCCTTGCCCTGGCTCTGCCCCTGCTGCCCCTGGCCCTGCCGGCCGAGGTGCGAGGCGCGGCCGGCCGGGGTCTGCATGATCCCGTTGTCCTGGAGGTGGTTCTGGTTCTCCGCGACGGCGCCGACCACCACCGGGGTGTCCGACAGCTGCCCGGCGAGGGTGTCACCGGTGTCCAGGTCGAGGACATCGGCGACGATGACGGTGATGTTGTCGGGGCCGCCGCCGCGCAGCGCGAGCTGGATCAGCTCCTGCACGGTCTCCTGCGGGCCCTGGTAGCTGGCGAGCGTCTCCTCCATCGTCTGGTGGGAGACGACGCCGGAGAGGCCGTCGGAGCAGATCAGATAGCGGTCGCCGGCCCGGACCTCGCGGATGGACAGGTCGGGCTCGACGTGCTCCCCGCTGCCCAGCGCGCGCATCAGCAGGGCGCGCTGCGGGTGGGTGGTGGCCTCTTCCTCGGTGATCCGGCCCTCGTCGACCAGCCGCTGCACCCAGGTGTGGTCCTGGGTGATCTGGGTCAGCACGCCGTCGCGCAGCAGATACGCGCGGGAGTCGCCGACGTGCACGAGCCCGAGGCGCTGACCGGTCCACAGCAGCGCGGTCAGGGTGGTGCCCATGCCCTCCAGCTGCGGGTCCTCCTCGACCATGGAGCGCAGCTGGTCGTTGGCGCGCTGCACGGCGTGGCCGAGGGAGGTGAGGATGTCGGAGCCGGGCACGTCGTCGTCCAGCGTGACCAGCGTGGAGATGACCTCCGAGGAGGCCACCTCGCCGGCCGCCTGGCCGCCCATGCCGTCGGCGATGGCGAGCAGGCGCGGACCGGCGTACCCGGAGTCCTCGTTGCCCTCCCGGATCATGCCTTTGTGCGATCCGGCGGCGAAGCGCAGTGACAGACTCATGCGCACCTCGCCCGTCGGCTCCGGGTACATCCGCACGGTGCCCACCCTCCGGTCGGGAGCGCGCCGGGGCCCGGGGTGCGGTCCGCCGCTGCGTGCTCGCTCCGCTCGCGCTCATTCATGACGTAGCACTACTTCCGCAGCTCGATGACGGTCTTGCCGATGCGGATCGGCGCGCCCAGCGGGATCGGCGTGGGGGTCGTCAGCCGCGACCGGTCCAGGTAGGTGCCGTTGGTGGAACCGAGGTCCTCGACGATCCACTGGCCGTCGCGGTCCGGGTAGATCCTGGCATGGCGGCTGGAGGCGTAGTCGTCGTCCAGCACGATGGTGGAGTCGTGCGCGCGGCCCAGGGTGACGGTCTGCGCCTGGAGCGCGACGGTGGTGCCGGTCAGGGTGCCCTCGGTCACCACCAGCTTGGAGGGGGCGTTGCGCCGCTGCCGGCCGCCGCCCTGCTGGCCGCGCTGGGGCGGGGGCGCGGCCTGCTGCTGCGGCCTGGCCGCCTGCTGCGGGCGCGCCGCCTCCCTGCGCGATCCGCGCTGGGTGACGCGCGTACCGAACAGGTCGCTGCGGATGACCTGCACGGCCACGATCACGAACAGCCACAGTACGGCCAGGAAACCCAGCCGCATGACCGTCAGGGTCAGCTCTGACATTGCCCCCGCTTCACCCTTCGGCTTGCCTATAGATAACGGTGGTGCTGCCCACGACGATCCGCGAGCCGTCGCGGAGCGTAGCGCGGGTGGTGTGCTGCCCGTCCACCACGATGCCGTTGGTGGACCCGAGATCCTGGATCGTCGAGGGCGTTCCGGTCCGGATCTCACAGTGCCGGCGGGAGACGCCGGGGTCGTCGATCCGCACGTCGGCCTCGGTGCTGCGGCCCAGCACCAGGGTCGGGCGGGAGATCTGGTGGCGCGTGCCGTTGATCTCGATCCAGTAGCGGGTGCGGCCGGCGGCCGCGGCGGCGGGCCGCTGGGCCGCGGGCTGCGGGTAGCCGTAGCCGCCGGGCCGGGCGCCGGGCGGCGGCGCGGCCGGCATGGGCGGCGCGGCCGCGGGGCCGGCGGCAGGCGGGTAGCCGTAGCCGCCCGGCGCGCCGCCGGGGCCGGGCCGGCCGGCCGGGGCGGAGGGCCCGGCGGCCCCTCCGGGGGCCTGCTGGTTCGCGGAGGAGGCGAGCGTACGGCTGCGCACCCGGTACAGGCCGGTGTCGAGGTCGTCGGCCTTCTCCAGGTTGACCTTGATCGGGCCCATGAAGGTGTAGCGCTGCTGCTTGGCGTAGTCGCGCACCATGCCGGCCAGTTCGTCGCCGAGCTGACCGGAGTAGGGGCTGAGGCGCTCGAAGTCCGGCGCGCTCAGCTCCACGATGAAGTCGTTGGGCACGACAGTGCGGTCGCGGTTCCAGATCGTGGCGTTGTTGTCGCACTCGCGCTGGAGCGCGCCGGCGATCTCCACGGGCTGGACCTCGGACTTGAAGACCTTGGCGAAGGTGCCGTTGACCAGACCTTCGAGACGCTGCTCGAACTTCTTCAGGACTCCCATGGGGCACCTCCTCCGTCGCTGCCGCTCTGTCTGTCGTGCTGGTCGTGCCGGTACTGCTCACTGATCGTATCTACGCGCCCGGCAATCAGCCGGTTCCCCCAGCGACTGCCCGTGGAACTCCTCTTGGAACTCGTCACCGGACTCCTCTTGGCATGGATCGTAGAGGCGGCCGAAGACCAGTGTCCCGCACCTGGCTGTGGACCCTGCCCGCCTCCTGGTGAGATGGCCTGGACCGGTACGAGGTTGATACGTGAACAGGGACTCCTTCAAACCTGGGCGGGACGGCGGGCGGTGCGCCGGGTGCCCGCGGGGCGCCGCGGGCGGCCGTGGCGGGTCCCGCGCGGAAGCCTGCGTCGCACAAGGGATGTGAATCCACCCTGTCCCACGTGCTAATGTTCTCGATGTCGGAAGGGGCCGGCCCGCAAGGCGGGGCCCGGAAGACACACCCAATGCGCGGGTGGCGGAATAGGCAGACGCGCTGGATTCAGGTTCCAGTGCCCGAAAGGGCGTGGGGGTTCAACTCCCCCCTCGCGCACACAGTGGCTACGGGCCCATCGTGAAAACGGTGGGCCCGTAGTCGTGTTCGCGGCGAGTGCCCGGCCGCGTGCGCGGCGGGTGCGGGTGGTGTGACGAGTCTCTCAGGCCGTCGCCTCGTCGCGCGGGTGCCGCCGCTTTGTCCACAGGCGCGGTGTTGTCCACAGGCTCTGACGCGTTGTCGCCGCCGGCTGTACGGTCTGCACGAGTTGATGTTCGTGTGGGTGTTCGCGCAGGCGGGCGCCCGGTCCGGGGGAGGCGGTCGCGGTGACCGAGGCCGACGCGCAGGCGCCAGAGACGGCGCAGACGCCGGAGACGGCGGACGTGGTGGGCGGGGCGGCCCGGCGGCTGCCCCGGGTGGACGGGTTCGCCCAGTGGCCGCCGCAGGGTTCACCGAAGCGGGAGGGCAAGGCGCTGCGCTCCGCCGTCCCGCGCGACGCGCATCGCACGCTGGACCGGGACGGCTCCCGCCCCGGCGCGGTCGAGGCGGTGGAGGAGTCCAACGGCGGCCGCATCCCCGAGCTGACGCCGATACGGGTGGGCCGGATGACGGCCACGCCCTTCGCCTTCCTGCGCGGCTCCGCCGGACTCATGGCCCACGACCTCGCCCGCACCCCCATGACCGGGATCGGCGCCCAGCTCTGCGGCGACGCGCACGCGGCCAACTTCGGGCTGTACGGCGACGCGCGCGGCGGCCTGGTCATCGATCTCAACGACTTCGACGAGACCGTGTACGGCCCCTGGGAGTGGGACCTCAAGCGGCTCGCCGCCTCCCTGGTCCTGGCGGGCCGGGAGGCGGGCGCCGACGAGGACACCTGCCGGGCGGCGGCGCACGACGCGGCGGGCGCCTACCGGCGCACCATGCGGCTGCTGGCCCGGCTGCCGGTGCTGGACGCCTGGAACGCCATCGCGGACGAGGAACTGGTCTCCCACGCCGACGCCCACGACCTGCTCGGCACGCTGGAGCGGGTCTCGGAGAAGGCCCGGGCCAACACCAGCGGGCGGTTCGCGGCCCGAGCCACGCGGACCACGCGGGACGGCGGCCGCCGGTTCGTGGACGCGGCCCCGGTGCTGCGGCGGGTCGAGGACGCGGAGGCGGCGGTGGTGGCGTCCTCCCTGGAGGAGTACGTGACGACGCTCTCCGCGGACCGCCGCCCGCTGCTGGCCCGGCACGCCGTGCACGACGTCGCCTTCCGGGTGGTCGGCACCGGCAGCGTGGGCACCCGGTCCTACGTCGTCCTGCTCCTGGACCACCGCGGCGAGCCCTTGGTCCTCCAGGTGAAGGAGGCCCGCCCGTCGGCGCTGCTCCCGCATCTGGCCACGGCCGGCTTCGACGCCCCGCGGGCCGAACACGAGGGACGCCGGGTGGTGCTCGGCCAGAAGCGGATGCAGGTGGTCAGCGACATCCTGCTGGGCTGGACGACGGTCGACGGGCGCCCGTTCCAGGTGCGGCAGTTCCGCAACCGCAAGGGCAGCGTCGACCCCGCCGCGCTCGCCGCCGACCAGGTCGACGACTACGGCCGGATGACCGGCGCCCTCCTCGCCCGCGCCCACGCGCACAGCGCGGACCCGCGCCTGATCGCCGGGTACTGCGGCAAGAACGAGGAGCTGGACGAGGCGATAGCCGCCTTCGCGGTCGCCTACGCCGACCGCACCGAGGCGGATCACGCGGAGCTGGTGGCGGCGGTGCGCGCGGGACGGATCGCGGCGGATACGGGGGTCTGAGCGGATCGGCGTGTGCGGGGTCGCGGGTGCGGACCGGCGTGTGCGATCGGCGTGTGCGGGCTGGCCGGGGTGGCGGGACCACGTGGTCCCGGGGGACTGTCCGGCGTGGCGGAGCGGTCGCGTCCGGTGGCTTCCGGCCGTGGCCTACGCTGGTCGGGTGACGACCCCGGAAGCTGAGCAGTCCCAGCCGCCTCGGCCCGAGGAGCGGCTCGAACGGGCCGTGCGGGCCGCGGAGCAGGCGTTGATCGAGTTCGAGATCGCCGTGGAGACCTTCCGCGTCGAGGTCGAGAACTTCTCCCGGCTGCACGAGCAGCGGCTCGGGCCCCTCTATCTCCGGATCGAGGAGCTGGACGCCCGGATCGCCGAGGCCAGGGCCGCCCGGACCGGCGACCCGGAGGACCTCCGCCTCGCCGAGGAGGCCCGGGCGCGGGTCCTGCCCATCCCCGGCGTCGAGGAACTGCTGCACGGGTGGATGGACGGCCACGGGCTGTTCCCGGAGGCCGCCGCGATGCTCACCGACCAGGCCGTCCGGCCCCCCGAGCGGGTCCGGCCCAGCGAGGAGGCGCGCCGGCTCTACCGCGAGCTGGCCCGCAAGGCCCACCCCGACCTGGCGCAGGAGGACGACGAGCGGGAGCGGCGCGAGGAGTTCATCACCCGCGTCAACGCCGCCTACGCGCGGGGCGACGAGGCGTTGCTGCGGGAGCTGGCGGCGGAGTGGGCGGCCGGTCCGGTTCCCGCCGAGCGCCGCCCGAGCCGCAGCGAGGAGTTGTACGTCCGCCTCGAATGGCTCGCCCGGCGCAAGGAACTGCTCACCCTGGTCGCCCGGGAACTGGAGGACGGCGCGATCGCCGGGATGCTCCGGCTCGCCCCGGACGACCCGGACTCCCTGCTGGAGGAGATCGCCGGCCGCCTCCGCGCCGACATCGCCGAGCGGGAGGCGGCGCTGGCCGCTCTGCTGGACGAAGAGCCGGAGCAGGAGCAGGGTCAGGGGCAGGGGCGGTAATCGGCTGGGGCGGGCCGGTCGTGAGCGGCCCGGCGTCGGGTAGCGTCGCGGGCATGAGCTTCGGAGCTGGTGTGCCCACGGTCGAGGTCACGGACCTCACGGACGACGACTTCCTGCTGGACGTGCGCGAGGACGACGAGTGGCGGGCCGGCCACGCCGCGGGCGCGCTGCACATCCCGATCAGCGAGTTCGTGGCCCGGTACGGCGAGCTGACCGAGGCCGCCCCGCAGGACGGCCGCGTGCACGTCATCTGCCGCTCGGGCGGCCGCTCGGCCCAGGTCACGATGTACCTGGTCCAGCAGGGCATCGACGCGGTGAACGTGGACGGCGGCATGCAGGTCTGGGAGGCGGTGGGCCGCCCGGTCGTCACCGACGAGGGAAAGCCCGGCTCGGTCCTCTGACGGAGGCGGTCCGGCCCGCCGCCCAAGTGGGGCTCCCCGGTGCACAGGCGGACGGAACGGGCGGCGGGCGGGCGAAATCGGGGACGGCTGTGTGCGCGGGTGGTTCCCCGGGGGCTGCGCCGGACGGGTGGGGCTGAGTACCGTTCCGTCGGGCGCCCGCAGTGGTGCCCGTGAAGCATGCGGCGCCTGTGGTGGGCGTCCGCACCACACGGCGGAGACGGGGAATCGGGGCGGAATGGACGCGTACGACGAGGATCCGCCGGCCCGGCGCGGCCGGAGCGGATCGGACCAGGCGCGACCGGCGGCCGGAGACCGGGAGGACGACGACGGGCACCGCGCCGAGGGGCACCGCGATGCGGCCGATCCCCCGGCCCGGGTGAACGCTCCGGCGGCCGAGCCGTCGGCCGAGACCGGGACGCGGGCCACGCAAGCCGGGGCGGGGGCCGCCGAGGCCGGGGCACCGGTCTTCGAGCCGCGTACCGGGGTCGCCGCCCTGTCGCCCCGCTACCAGGTCGGTGCCGCGGTGGCGCTCGCCGTGATCGCGGTGGCCGTCTGCGTGCACCTGGGCATGGTGTTCCTGAGCCTGGCGCCGTCGAACACCGTGACCAAGAAGCACGGCAAGGCGATCGAGGCGTGGGTGTACCCCGAGTTCGAGCAG
The DNA here is from genome assembly GCF_055592085.1 of Streptomyces sp. NPDC041135. Classification (NCBI taxonomy): domain Bacteria; kingdom Bacillati; phylum Actinomycetota; class Actinomycetes; order Kitasatosporales; family Streptomycetaceae; genus Streptomyces; species Streptomyces sp. NPDC041135. Next base: position 31,741 of record NZ_JBVIYZ010000008.1, on the reverse strand, counting down.
AACTGGAAGCTGTTCGCGCCCAACCCGTTGCAGCAGAACATCGCGGTGCAGGTGCGCGCCGAGGTGCGGACGGCGGACGGCGGGGTGCGCACCACCGGCTGGAGCGACCTGTCGGCCCAGGACGGCGCGGCGATCGACGGCAGCCCGGTGCCCAGCCACACCCAGCAGAACGAACTGCGCCGGGCCTGGGACTTCTTCTCCGGTACGCACGGCTCCGACAACCAGGCCATGGGCATGCGCGGTGCGCTCTCCGAGCAGTACCTGCGCCGGATCGTGGTCATGCGCCTCCAGCGGGAGAACGACACGCTCGCCCGGGAGGGCGCCGTCCAGCGCGTCCAGGTCCGCTCCCGGACCACCAACGTCCTGCCGCCCGACTGGAGCACGGAGTCGATCTCGGACAAGCCCGTCTACCGGGTGCTGCCCTGGTGGCAGGTCACCGCGGCCGAGGCCGCCGGAGGTGTGCGGTGAACTCGTTCTCCCTGACGCTGTCCCGGGCCATCGCCCGGGTCACCGAATCCGCGCTCGGCCCCTACCAGAGCGCCGTGATCCGCATCGGCTTCGCCGGGACCTGGCTGCTGTTCCTGCTGCGCGAGTTCCCGCACCGCCAGGAGTTGTACGGCCCCGACGGCCCGTGGAGCCGGGACCTCGCCCAGCAGCTGACCGCGGACAATCACGCCTTCACCGCGCTGCTGTGGTTCGACGGGCAGGCCTGGTTCGAGGTCTGCTACCTGCTGGCGATCGCCGCGAGCGTGATGCTGCTGCTGGGCTGGCGCACCCGCACCGCCTCGGTGCTGTTCATGCTGGGCGTGCTGTCGCTGCAGAACCGCAGCGTCTTCGTGGGCGACGGCGGCGACAACGTCCTGCACCTGATGTCGGTCTACCTGGTGTTCACGCGCTGCGGTCAGGTGTGGTCCCTGGACGCACGGCGGGCGGCGCGCGCGGGGGAGGGCCGCGCCGGTGACGCCGGGACGCGGGAGGTGCCCGGCCACCCCCAGGCCGACCGGGTCGGGCCGGTGCTGTGGGTGCTGCTGGGGCTGGCGCTGGCGGCCGTGGCCGTGCTGGGCCGGTTCGGCAGCGGCTGGCTGGTGCCCGCGCTGGTGTGGACGGTGTGGGCCGGGCTCGGTCTGTGGTGGGCCGTCGGACGCTGGGCGCGCTCCGCCGAGCCGCGGGTCCTGCTGGACGTGATCGCCAACATCCTGCACAACGGCGCCCTGGTGGTCGTCATGGGCGAGGCGTGCCTGATCTACGCCACGGCCGGCTGGTACAAGATCCAGGGCTCGCGCTGGCAGGACGGCACGGCCGTCTACTACCCGCTGCACCTGGACTACTTCTCCCCCTGGCCCCTGCTCGGCGACCTGCTGTCCGCCAGCGGCACGATGGTCATGCTGGTGACCTACGGGACCGTCATGGTGCAGGTGGCCTTCCCGTTCACACTGTTCAACCGGCGGGTCAAGAACGTCCTGCTGGGGCTGATGATGATCGAGCACGCCGTGATCGCGGTCGTCCTCGGACTGCCGTTCTTCTCGCTGGCGATGATCGCGGCGGACTCGGTCTTCCTGCCGACGTCCTTCCTGCGGCGGCTGGGCGGCTGGGTGGCGGGCGGGCGCCGGAGGCTGTCCGGGCGGCCCTCGGGAGCGCTGCCGGCGCCCCGCACCGCCGGGGACGGCGGCGCCGGTGCGGACAAGCCCGTCAGGGGCGGCGAAGGGGACAGCGGGGAGGGGGAGCCCGCCCGCGTAGGCTTCCCGGCATGACCGACCCGCTGTCCCGCTGGCGTGCGCACGCCGGTGCCGCCGTGCTGCTCGACGGCTTCCACGCCGTCAAGCACGCGCTGCGCTTCGGGGCCGAGGTGCTGGTGGCCGTGGCCGCGGACCGGGCGGCGGCACTCGCCCTGGCCGAGGAACTGGCCCCGGACGTGCGCGGGACGCTGGACGCGCTGCTGGCCGAGGTGGCGCCGGAGGCGTACGCGTCCCTGGTGCCGCGGCCGCATCCGACGGGCGTGGCCGCCCTGGCCGTACGGCCCTCCCGCGCGGCGCAGCTGCGGGAGCTGGCCCGCATGCCCCGCACCGCGCCCGTCGTGGTCCTCGACGACCCGCGCAACCTGGGCAACGCCGGTGCGGTGATCCGGCTGGCCGCGGGTTTCGGGGCGACCGGGGTGGTCACCACCGGCACGCTCGACCCCTGGCACCCCACGGTGGTGCGCGGCGGGGCCGGGCTGCACTTCGCGACCGCCGTGGAGCGCCTGGACGCCGGGGAGCTGCCGCCGGGGCCGCTGTTCGCCCTCGATCCGGAGGGCGAGGACATCCGGGGCACCGAGCTGCCCGACGACGCCGTCCTGGCCTTCGGGTCGGAGCGCAGCGGCCTGTCGGCGCCGCTGCGCGCGCGTGCCGACCGGCTGCTGGCGCTGCCGATGCGCCCCCAGGTCTCCAGCTACAACCTCGCCACGAGCGTGGCGATGACGCTGTACCACTGGAGTGCCACCGGGGGCGCGCCGGTGTGAGGCCTCACGCCTCCCGGCGGATCTCCACCACCCGGAAGCGGTTGGCGACGAAGGCGCCGTCGCACAGGGCCGCGTTGGCCGCCGGGTTGCCGCCGGAGCCGTGGAAGTCGGAGAACGCGGCCGTCTGGTTGACGTAGACCCCGCCGGTCAGGTTCAGCGAGAGCTGGGCCGCCTCCTCCAGGCAGACCTCCCGCACGGCCTGCTCGACCTCGTCGTCGGTGGTGTACGCGGCGACCGTCATCGCGCCCTTCTCCCGGACCGTGCGCCGCAGCAGCTCCACGGCGTCGGCGGCCGAGTCGACGGCGACGGCGAAGGAGACGGGGCCGAAGCACTCGCTCATGTAGGCGGCCTCGTCGTCCGGCTTGGCGCCGTCCAGCTTCACGATGACCGGGGTGCGCACCACGGCGTCCGGGAACTCCGGGTTGGCGACCTCACGGGAGGCCAGGGCGACCTCGCCGAGTCCGGCGGCGGCCTCCAGGCGGGCCTTGACGTCCGGGTTGACGATCGCGCCGAGCAGGGCGTTCGCCCGGGCGTCGTCGCCGAGGAGGCCGTCGACCGCTCGGGCGAGGTCCGCGACCACCTCGTCGAAGGTCTTGGGTCCCTCGTCGGTGCGGATGCCCTCACGCGGGATCAGCAGGTTCTGCGGGGTGGTGCACATCTGGCCGCTGTACAGGGACAGCGAGAAGGCCAGGTTGGCGAGCATCCCCTTGTAGTCGGCGGCGGAGTGCACGACGACCGTGTTGACGCCGGCCTTCTCCGTGTAGACCTGCGCCTGGCGGGCGTTGGCCTCCAGCCAGTCGCCGAAGGAGGTGGAGCCGGTGTAGTCGATGATCCGGATCTCCGGACGGGTGGCCAGCGCCTTGGCCACGCCCTCGCCGGGCCGCTCGGCGGTCAGCGCCACCAGGTTGGGGTCGAAGCCGGCCTCGGTGAGCACGTCCCGGGCGACCGCCACGGTGAGGGCGAGCGGCAGCACCGCGCGCGGGTGGGGCTTGACCAGGACCGCGTTGCCGGTGGCGAGGGAGGCGAACAGGCCGGGGTAGCCGTTCCAGGTCGGGAAGGTGTTGCAGCCGATGAGCAGCGCGGTGCCGCGCGGGACCGCGGTGAACTGCTTGGTCAGCGCCAGCGGGTCGCGTTTGCCCTGGGGCTTGGTCCACTCCGCGGTGTCGGGGGTGCGGACCTGCTCGACGTAGGCGTACGCCACCGCTTCCAGACCGCGGTCCTGGGCGTGCGGGCCGCCGGCCTGGAACGCCATCATGAAGGCCTGGCCGGAGGTGTGCATGACCGCGTGCGCGAACTCGTGCGTGCGGTCGCTGATCCGCTTGAGGATCTCCAGGCAGACCACGGCCCGGGTCTCCGCGCCCGCGTCCCGCCACGCGCGCTGCCCGGCCCGCATGGCGGGAAGCAGTGTGTCGATGTCCGCGTGCGGGTAGGTCACGCCCAGCTCGATGCCGTACGGCGAGACCTCGCCGCCGACCCAGTCGTCGGTGCCGGGCTGGCCGAGGTCGAGACGGGTGCCCAGCAGGGCGTCGAAGGCGGCCTTGCCCGCGGCCGCGTCCAGGCTGCCGTGCTCGCCGTAGGCCTTGGGGTGCTCGGGGTGGGGCGACCAGTACGCGCGCGTGCGGATCGCCTCGAGGGCCTGGTCCAGGGTGGGCCGGTGCCTGGCGATCAGCTCGTGCGCGGTCAGTTGGGCGGCCATGGGGGACCAACTCCTCGTCTGAAGAACTCTTCGTCGAGTTCATGACCTGGGCGGAAAGAGCAGCGGAAGCGGGCGGTCAGAGCTAGAGTAACCGAACGATCGGTCGGGACAAGGGGGCCTGCCGCATCTGTGGAAAACCCCGTGCGGGAGGATCGCGCACATGACAGCACTCGACCTCAGCAGCCCCGTGGCCGTCGTCGGCACCGGCACCATGGGCCAGGGCATCGCCCAGGTCGCGCTGGTCGCCGGCCACCCCGTGCGGCTCTACGACGCCGTTCCCGGGCGCGCCCGGGACGCCGCCGCGGCGATCGGCGCCCGCCTCGACCGGCTGGTCGCGAAGGACCGGCTCACCGCCGAGGCCCGGGACGCCGCCCGAGCCCGGCTCACGCCCGCCGACGGCCTCGCGGAGCTGGCGGACTGCGCGCTCGTCGTCGAGGCCGTCCTGGAGCGGCTGGACGTCAAGCAGCAGCTCTTCCGGGACCTGGAGGACGTCGTCGGCGAGGACTGCCTGCTGGCCACCAACACCTCCTCGCTGTCGGTCACCGCGATCGGCGGCGCCCTGCGCCTGCCGGGCCGCTTCGTCGGCCTGCACTTCTTCAACCCCGCCCCGCTGCTCCCGCTCGTCGAGGTCGTCTCCGGGTTCGCCACCGACGTCACGTCCGCCACGCGCGCGTACGAGACCGCCCGCGCCTGGGGCAAGACGCCGGTGGCCTGCGCGGACACCCCCGGCTTCATCGTGAACCGCATCGCCCGCCCGTTCTACGCCGAGGCCTTCGCCGTGCTGGAGGCGCAGGCCGCCGACCCGGCTACCATCGACGCCGTCCTGCGCGAGTGCGGCGGCTTCCGGATGGGCGCCTTCGAGCTGACCGACCTCATCGGGCAGGACGTCAACGAGTCCGTCACCCACTCCGTGTGGCAGGCCTTCTTCCAGGACGTCCGCTTCACGCCCTCGCTCGCCCAGCGCCGGCTCGTCGAGTCCGGCCGGCTCGGCCGCAAGTCCGGGCACGGCTGGTACGACTACGCCGACGGCGCCGACCGCCCCGAACCGCACACCGCGGAGCCGGCGCGGCCGCCCGCCCGCGTCGTCGTGGAGGGCGACCTGGGCCCGGCGGCCGGCCTGGTGGCGCTGATCCGCGAGGCGGGCATCCAGGTGGACGAGGAGGACGAGGACCACGGCACCCGGCTGCTGCTGCCGAGCGGCGGCCAGCTGGTCCTGGCCGACGGCCAGACGTCGGTGGAGTTCCGGGACGTCGTCTACTTCGACCTCGCGCTCGACTACCGCCGCGCCACCCGCATCGCCCTGTCCGCCTCCCAGGACACCTCGCCGCAGACCCTCGCCGAGGCCACCGGCCTCTTCCAGGCGCTCGGCAAGGACGTCAGCGTCATCGGGGACGTGCCCGGGCTGATCGTCGCCCGCACGGTCGCCCGGATCGTCGACCTGGCGCACGACGCCGTCGCCAAGGGCGTGGCCACCGAGGAGGACATCGACACCGCCATGCGCCTGGGCGTCAACTACCCGCTCGGCCCCTTCGAGTGGAGCCGCAGGCTGGGCCGCGGCTGGGCCTACGACGTCCTGGACGACCTGCACCTGCGCGACCCCTCCGGACGGTACGCGCCCTCCCTGGCGCTCTACCGTCACGCGTACGCATCCGAGAAGCGGGAGGGCACCTCATGACCACCGCCAAGCGCGACACGTACACCCCGGAGACGCTGCTGTCGGTCGCCGTCCGGGTCTTCAACGAGCGCGGCTACGACGGCACGTCCATGGAGCACCTCTCCAGGGCGGCCGGCATCTCCAAGTCGTCGATATACCACCACGTCACCGGCAAGGAGGAGCTGCTGCGCCGCGCCGTGAGCCGGGCGCTGGACGGCCTCTTCGCCATCCTGGAGGAGGAGCGGGCGGGCACGGGGCGGCCGGCGGACCGCCTGGAGTACGTGGTGCGGCGCATGGTCGAGGTGCTGATAGCCGAACTGCCGTACGTGACGCTGCTGCTGCGGGTGCGCGGCAACACCGGCACCGAGCGGTGGGCGCTGGAGCGGCGCCGGGACTTCGACCACCGGGTGGCCGAGCTGCTGAGGGCCGCGGCCGCCGAGGGGGACGTGCGCGACGACGTCGAGGTGCGGCTCGCGACGCGGCTGGTGTTCGGGATGATCAACTCCATCGTGGAGTGGTACCGGCCGGACGGGCGAGGCATGGACGAGCGCGAGGTGGCCGACGCCGTGGCGCGGCTGGTCTTCTCCGGTCTGCGCCGGGGCTGACCCGCGCGGCGGTCCGGCCGGGCTCCCGCCCCGGCCGGGCCAGGCCTGAGGGCTCGCGCCCCGGCCGGTCAGGCCCGCGGGTTCCCGCCCCGGCCGGGTCAGGCCTGCGGTTCGACGTCCTCCTCCTCGAACACCAGCAGCGTCCGGGTGCTGAGCACCTCCGGGATGGCCTGCAGCCGGGTCAGCACCAGCTCGCGCAGCGCCCTGTTGTCGGGCGTGTGCACCAGCAGCAGCACGTCGAAGTCGCCGCCCACCAGGGCGATGTGGGCTGCGCCGGGCAGCTTGCGCAACTGCTCGCGGACCGTGCGCCAGGTGTTCTGGACGATCTTCAGCGTGATGTAGGCCGAGGTGCCCTGGCCCGCGCGCTGGTGGTCCACGCGGGCGCCGAAGCCCCGGATCACCCCGTCCTCGACCAGGCGGTTGATGCGTGCGTAGGCGTTGGCGCGGGAGACGTGGACCCGCTCGGCGACCGACCGTATCGAGGCCCGGCCGTCGGCCTGGAGCATCTGCAGGATGTCCTGGTCGATGGCGTCCAGCGGCCGGGCCGGCGGCAGCACGGCGCCCTCCTGCGGACCGTCGGCCATTTGTTCAGGTGCCATGTCCCCCCGCCTCACCGCCGTGGACGTCCTGCGTTCATTCCAGGCTGTGCAGAACCGTTTGTCCACAGCCTGAAGGTGCCTGTAGCCAAATTGTGCCGACGACCGAACAATCGGTAGGTGAGGCGGGCCACAGCCGTCCCGCCTCCCCGCCACTCCCACGAGGAGGTGCCGTCATGACGGTCATGGAGCAGCGAGGCGCGTACCGGCCGTCGCCGCCGCCCGCCTGGCAGCCCCGCACGGACCCCGCGCCGCTGCTGCCCGACGCGGAGCCCTACCGCGTCCTCGGCACCCAGGCCGCCGCGAAGGCCGACCCGGAGCTGCTGCGCCGGCTGTACACCCAGCTGGTGCGCGGCCGTCGTTACAACATCCAGGCCACCGCCCTGACCAAGCAGGGACGCCTGGCCGTCTACCCCTCCAGCACCGGCCAGGAGGCCTGCGAGGTGGCCGCCGCGCTGGCCCTCCAGGAGCGGGACTGGCTCTTCCCCAGCTACCGCGACACGCTCGCCGTCATCGCGCGCGGAGTGGACCCCGTCCAGGCCCTCACCCTGCTGCGCGGCGACTGGCACACCGGCTACGACCCCTACGCCCACCGGGTCGCCCCGCTGTCCACCCCGCTCGCCACCCAGCTCCCGCACGCCGTGGGCCTCGCGCACGCCGCCCGCCTCAAGGGCGACGACGTGGTGGCCCTCGCCATGGTCGGCGACGGCGGTACCAGCGAGGGTGACTTCCACGAGGCGCTGAACTTCGCCGCCGTCTGGCAGGCACCGGTGGTCTTCCTGGTCCAGAACAACGGCTTCGCCATCTCCGTGCCGCTCGCCAAGCAGACCGCCGCCCCCTCTCTGGCCCACAAGGCCGTCGGGTACGGCATGCCGGGCCGCCTGGTCGACGGCAACGACGCGGCCGCGGTGCACGAGGTCCTCGGCGACGCCGTGCGCCGCGCGCGTGAGGGAGGCGGCCCGACCCTCGTCGAAGCGGTCACCTACCGCATCGACGCCCACACCAACGCCGACGACGCCACCCGCTACCGGGGCGTCACCGAGGTCGAGACCTGGCGCGGGCACGACCCCGTCGACCTGCTGGAGCGGGAGCTGACCGAGCGCGGACTGCTCGACGAGGACGGCATCCGGGCGGCCCGCGAGGACGCCGAGACCATGGCCGCCGACCTGCGGGAGCGCATGAACCGCGATCCGGAACTCGACCCCATGGACCTCTTCGACCACGTCTACGCCGAGACCACCGCGCAGCTGCGCGAACAGCGCGCCCTGCTGCGCGCCGAACTCGACGCCGAGCACGACGACCACGAAGGAACCGGCGGCCGCGGCGACGGCCGGGAAGGTGGACACCGATGACCACCGTCGCCGTGAAGCCCGCCACGATGGCGCAGGCCCTCACGCGCGCGATGCGCGACGCGATGGCCGCCGACCCCGCCGTGCACGTCATGGGCGAGGACGTCGGCACCCTCGGCGGGGTCTTCCGGGTCACCGACGGGCTCGCCAAGGAGTTCGGCGAGGACCGCTGCACCGACACCCCGCTGGCCGAGGCGGGCATCCTCGGCACCGCCGTCGGCATGGCCATGTACGGCCTGCGGCCGGTCGTCGAGATGCAGTTCGACGCCTTCGCCTACCCGGCGTTCGAGCAGCTGATCAGCCACGCCGCCCGCATGCGCAACCGCACCCGCGGCCGCATGCCGCTGCCCCTGACGATCCGGGTGCCCTACGGCGGCGGCATCGGCGGCGTCGAGCACCACAGCGACTCCTCCGAGGCCTACTACATGGCGACCCCGGGGCTGCACGTCGTCACCCCGGCCACCGTCGCCGACGCCTACGGGCTGCTGCGCGCGGCCATCGCCTCCGACGACCCCGTGGTCTTCCTGGAGCCCAAGCGGCTGTACTGGTCGAAGGACACCTGGAACCCCGAGCACCCGGCGGACGTGGAGCCGATAGGCCGCGCCGCGGTGCGCCGGGCCGGCCGCAGTGCCACGCTCATCACGTACGGGCCGTCCGTCCCCGTCTGTCTCGAAGCCGCCGAGGCCGCCCAGGCGGAGGGCTGGGACCTGGAGGTCGTCGACCTGCGCTCGCTGGTGCCGTTCGACGACGAGACGGTCTGCGCGTCGGTCCGGCGCACCGGGCGCGCGGTCGTCGTGCACGAGTCGGGCGGGTTCGGCGGACCGGGCGGGGAGATCGCGGCCCGCGTCACGGAGCGCTGCTTCCACCACCTGGAGGCCCCGGTGCTGCGCGTGGCCGGGTTCGACATCCCCTACCCGCCGCCGATGCTGGAGCGGCACCACCTGCCCGGCGTGGACCGTGTCCTGGACGCCGTGGCGCGTCTGCAGTGGGAGGCCGAGGGCTGATGGCACAGGTGCTGGAGTTCAGGCTCCCCGACCTCGGGGAGGGGCTCACCGAGGCGGAGATCGTGCGCTGGCTGGTGCGGGTCGGTGACGTCGTCGCCGTCGACCAGCCGGTCGTCGAGGTGGAGACGGCCAAGGCGATGGTCGAGGTCCCCTGCCCCTACGGCGGTGTCGTCACCGCCCGCTTCGGCGAGGAGGGCGCCGAGCTGCCCGTCGGCGCTCCGCTGCTGACGGTCGCGGTGGGCGGCCCGGCGGACCCGGCGGCCGAGCCGGAGGGTTCCGGGAACGTGCTGGTCGGCTACGGCACGGCGGCTCCGGCGGCCCGGCGGCGCCGGGTACGGGCGTCGTCGGTCACCGCCTCCCGCAACGGCGCGGCGCAGCGCCCCGCGCCCGCCCTCGCGCCGGCCCCCGCGGCGCCCCCGCCGCCCCCCGTCCGTGAGGCCACCCCAGCCGCCCCCGCCTCTCCCGCGCACTTCGTACCGGCAGGCGGGCCCGTGCCGGTGATCTCACCACTGGTGCGCCGGCTCGCCCGGGACAACGGCCTGGACCTGCGCGAGCTGGCGGGCTCGGGACCGGACGGGCTGATCCTGCGGGCGGACGTCGAGGACGCGCTGCGCGCCCGGACGACCGGCACCCGCACGGCCCCGGCCCCGGCCCCGGTACCGGCCGTGACCGCTCCGGCCCCCGCGCACAGCGCCGCCCCGGGCATCCCGGGCGCCGGGGGTCTGCGCACGCCGCTCAAGGGCGTGCGCGGTGCCGTCGCCGACAAGCTGTCCCGCAGCCGCCGGGAGATCCCCGACGCCACCTGCTGGGTGGACGCCGACGCGACCGAGCTGATGCGCGCCCGGGCCGCCATGAACGCCGCCGGGGGACCGAAGATCTCCGTGCTCGCGCTGCTGGCCCGGATCTGCACCACCGCGCTCACCCGCTTCCCCGAGCTGAACTCCTTCGTCGACACCGACGCCCGCGAGGTCGTCCGGCTGGAGCAGGTGCACCTCGGCTTCGCCGCGCAGACCGACCGCGGCCTCGTCGTACCGGTCGTCCGGGACGCCCAGGCCCGGGACACCGAGGCGCTGACCGCCGAGTTCGCCCGGCTCACCGAGGCCGCCCGCACCGGGCGGCTCACCCCCGCGGACCTCACCGGCGGGACCTTCACGCTGAACAACTACGGCGTCTTCGGGGTCGACGGCTCCACGCCGATCATCAACCACCCCGAGGCGGCCATGCTCGGCGTCGGCCGGATCGTCCCCAAGCCGTGGGTGCACGAGGGCGAGCTCGCGGTGCGCCAGGTCGTCCAGCTCTCGCTCACCTTCGACCACCGGGTGTGCGACGGCGGCACGGCGGGCGGCTTCCTGCGGTACGTGGCGGACTGCGTGGAACAGCCGGCGGTCCTCCTGCGCACCCTCTGACCCCGGCCGCGGCGGGTGTCTTCGGGCACCCGCCCCCCCGGCATGCGGACCGCGCCGGTGTCCGCATGCCGTACCGGGGACGGCGCCGATCCCCCTCGCGGCCCATACTCGGTGGGTGACCGACCACACCCCGGCCGCCCCCTCCGGCTCCGCGGCCGCCGCGCCGTACGACGCCGTCGTGCTGGCCGGCGGTGCCGCCCGGCGGCTCGGCGGCGCCGACAAGCCCGGCCTGCGGGTCGGCGGCCGGGCGCTGCTCGACCGGGTGCTGGCGGCCTGCGCCACGGCGCGCACCACCGTCGTGGTGGCCGCTCCCCGGCCCACCGCACGCCCCGTGCGCTGGGCGCGCGAGGAGCCGCCCGGCGGCGGGCCGGTCGCCGCGCTGGACGCCGGGCTGCGCCGCACCACGGCGGCCCGCGCCGTCGTCCTCTCCGCCGACCTGCCCTTCCTCCGGCAGGACACCGTGGACCGGCTGCTCGGCGCGCTGGACACCACCGGCGCCGACGGCGCGCTGCTCACCGACGCGGACGGCCGTGACCAGCCGCTGGTGGCCGCCTACCGCACGGCTGCGCTGCGCCGCGCGCTCGCCGCGCTGTCCGCCGGCCCCGGCGGGCTCGCCGGCCTGCCCCTGCGCCGGCTGACCGGCGCCCTCGACCTCACCCGTGTCCCGGACCCGATCGCGTCCTTCGACTGCGACACCTGGGACGACATCGCCACCGCCAGGGCACGCATCAGGGAGCATGGGCACGTGTTGGATGAATGGATCTCCGAAGTCAAGGAAGAACTCGGCATCGACCTGGACGTCGACACCGGCGTCCTGCTCGATCTCGCCCGCGACGCCGCGCACGGCGTCGCCCGTCCCGCCGCCCCGCTGACCACCTTCCTCGTCGGGTACGCCGCGGCCCGGGCCGGTGGCGGTCCCGAAGCCGTGGCCGAGGCCGCCCGCAAGGCAGCCGCGCTGGCGCTGCGCCACGCGGACGACACCGGCGGTGCCCGCTCCGCACCGGGTCCGGACGCCTGATGACCGCCCACGGCACCCGGGCCCAGGCGCCCGCCGGTGACAGCGACGACCTCGATGTCGAGGAGGCCCTCGCACTCGTGCGGGAACCCCAGGACGACAGCGCCCCGGCCGGCCAGGTGCCCGCCCCCGGACCGCGCGGCGAGCAGCCCGCCGAGCGGCACCGGGCCACCCCTTGGCCGGAGGCCCGGGAGATCGCCGGGCGCGCCGCCCGCGCGGCCACCCGCCGCGAGCCCGTCTCCGTTCCCCTCGCAGACGCCCTCGGCCTGGTCCTGGCCGCCCCCCTGGACGCGCTCACCGACCTGCCGTCGTTCGACACCTCGGCGATGGACGGCTGGGCGGTCTCCGGGCCCGGCCCCTGGACGGTCCGCGAGGAGGGCCTGCTCGCCGGGCGCGCCCAGCCCGAGCCGCTCACCGACGGCGAGGCGGTACGGATCGCGACCGGCGCCCGCATCCCGGCCGACACCACCGCCGTCCTGCGCAGCGAACACGGCCGCCTGGACGCCAAGGACCGCCTGCACGCCACCCGGGACCCCGGACACGGCCAGGACATCCGCCCGCGGGGCCAGGAGTGCCGCAACGGCGACCAGCTGCTGCCCGCCGGCAGCCTGGTCACCCCCGCCGTCCTGGGCCTCGCCGCGGCCGCCGGCTACGACACCGTGACCGCCGTCCCCCGGCCCCGCGTCGAGGTCCTGGTCCTGGGCGACGAGTTGCTCACCGCCGGGCTCCCGCACGACGGGCTGATCCGGGACGCGCTCGGCCCGATGCTGCCGCCCTGGCTGCGCGCGCTCGGCGCCGAGGTGACCGCCGTGCGCCGGCTCGGCGACGACGCCAAGGCCCTGCACCGGGCGATCCGGGACTCCGGCGCCGACCTCGTCGTCACCACCGGCGGGACCGCCTCCGGCCCGGTCGACCACGTCCATCCCACCCTGCGCCGCCTCGACGCCGAACTCCTCGTCGACGGGGTCAAGGTGCGCCCGGGCCACCCCATGCTGCTGGCCCGCACCAAGGAGGACCAGCACCTGGTCGGCCTGCCCGGCAACCCGCTCGCGGCCGTCTCCGGCCTGCTCACGCTCGCCGAACCGCTGCTGCGCACCCTCGCCGCCCGCCCCGCCGCCGAGGCGTACACGCTGCCGCTGCGCGACGAGGTGCACGGGCACCCGTACGACACCCGGCTCGTCCCGGTCGTGCTGCGCGGCGACCACGCCGTGCCGCTGCACTACAACGGCCCGGCCATGCTGCGGGGCATCGCCGTCGCCGACGCGCTGGCCGTCGTGGGTCCGGGCGGGGCCCGGCCGGGGCAGGAGGCGGCGCTGCTGGACCTGCCCTGGGCGGCCGCCGGGATCGGGGTGTGTTTCACGTGAAACTCCCGGGCCAGGACGCCATCGCCCGCCAGTCGGGCGAACGCGTGACGACCCAGCGGGTGAAACTCCCGAAGAAAGTGGTGGACCGCCCGATCCGCCAGGTCGCCAAGCGCCTCGTCATGGCCCTGGTCGTGCTGGTCGTGACCGCGCTGGTCGTCTACGCCGGCCGCGACGGCTACCACGACGACGCCGACACCTCCATCGACCTCCTCGACGCGTTCTACTACGCGACCGTCACCCTCTCCACCACCGGATACGGCGACATCACCCCGGTCAGCGACAGCGCGCGGCTGATCAACATCCTGGTCATCACGCCTCTGCGGGTGCTCTTCCTGATCATCCTGGTCGGCACCACGCTGGAGGTCCTCACCGAGCGCACCCGGGACGAGTGGCGCCTGAACCGCTGGAGGTCCGCCTTGCGCGACCACACCGTCGTCGTCGGCTTCGGCACCAAGGGGCGGTCGGCGATCGAGACCGTCCGCGCCACGGGCCTGCGCCCGCAGCAGGTCGTCGTGGTCGACCCGGACGCGAAGGTGATCGACGCGGCGACCGCCGAGGGATACGCGGGCGTCATCGGGGACGCCACCCGCAGCGAGGTGCTCAAGCGCGCCGAACTGCACCGGGCCCGGCAGATCATCGTCGCCCCGCAGCGCGACGACACCGCCGTGCTCGTCACGCTGACGGCCCGCCAGCTCAACCGGGGAGCGAAGATCGTGGCCGCGGTGCGCGAGGAGGAGAACGCCCCGCTGCTGCGGCAGTCCGGCGCCGACGCCGTCATCACCAGTGCCAGCGCGGCGGGCCGGCTGCTCGGCCTGTCCGTGCTCAGCCCCGCCGCAGGCATGGTCATGGAGGACCTCGTCCACCAGGGCAGCGGGCTGGACATCGTCGAACGCCCCGTGGTCCGGGGTGAGGTGGGCAAGAGCCCGCGCGAGACGGACGACCTGGTGGTCAGCGTAGTCCGCGGCCACCGGGTGCTCGGTTACGACGATCCGACCGTCGGTGCGCTGGAGCTGACCGACCGTCTGATCGCGATCCAGCGGGTCACCCCCGGCGCCCAGGTCGCCCCGGACGTCCGGCGGATGCCCCCGGCCTGAACCGGGCGGGCCTGCCACCGGTGGCGCCCGGGTGGGGAGTAGCGTCGCCGGCATGCATGCGATCACGATTCCCGAACCTGGTGGTCCCGAGGCGCTGGTGTGGGACGAGGTCCCCGATCCGGTGCCGGGTGAGGGCGAGGTGCTGGTCGAGGTGGTGGCAGGCGCCGTCAACCGCGCCGACATCCTCCAGCGCCAGGGCTTCTACGACCCTCCGCCCGGCGCCTCCCCCTACCCCGGCCTGGAATGCTCCGGCAGGATCGCCGCGCTCGGCCCCGGCGTCTCCGGCTGGGCCGTCGGCGACGAGGTGTGCGCCCTGCTCTCCGGCGGCGGCTACGCCGAGAAGGTCGCCGTCCCGGCCGGGCAGCTGCTGCCGGTACCCGACGGCGTGGACCTCGCGCGGGCGGCGGCGCTGCCCGAGGTGGCCTGCACGGTCTGGTCCAACGTGTTCATGGTCTCCCGCCTCACGGAAGGCGAGACCCTGCTCGTGCACGGCGGCTCCAGCGGCATCGGCACGATGGCCGTACAGCTGGCCAGGGCCTTCGGAGCCAGGGTCGCGGTGACCGCCGGCACCAAGGAGAAGCTGGACTTCTGCGCCGAGCTGGGCGCCGACATCCTGGTCAACTACCGCGAGCAGGACTTCGTCGCCGAGGTCCGGCAGGCCACGGACGGCTCCGGAGCCGACGTCATCCTCGACAACATGGGCGCCAAGTACCTCGACCGCAACGTCCAGGCGCTGGCCGTCAACGGGCGGCTGTCGATCATCGGGATGCAGGGCGGCGCCAAGGGCGAGCTGAACATCGGCGCGCTGCTCGGCAAGCGGGGCACGGTCAGCGCGACCTCGCTGCGCGCGCGTCCGCCGGCCGAGAAGGCGGCCATCGTGGCGGCCGTACGCGAGCACGTGTGGCCGTTGCTGGCCGCCGGGAAGGTCCGCCCGGTCGTCGACCGCGAGGTGCCGATGGCGCAGGCCGCCGAGGCGCACCGGGTGGTGGAGGCCAGCGGACACATCGGCAAGGTCCTGCTGCTCGCCCCGCCGGCAGGCTGACCCGGCCGGGGCCGCAAGGCCCTAACCCCGCCGGACCCGCAGTCCCACGAACGCCAGGCCCAGGCCCAGGCCGATGAGGACCAGTCCGCTGCCCAGCGGCAGGATCTGGAGCACCGGACCGCTGGGGACCCCCTCGGTGCCGATGGCGTCCTGGGGCGCGGGCGGCGGCTCGGGCGTCCCGGGGGGAGTGTCCGCCTCCCGGGGGCCGCCGGAGGCCTCCGGGGTCCGCGCGCCGTCGTCCCGGACCGCCGCGCCCTCGGAGGCGCCGGTGCCGGCCTCCTCCGAGGCGACGGCGTCCGGTGCGGTGTCCTCCTCCTCGCGGCCCTCCCCCGCCTCCTCCTGCCCCGGCTCCTCCCCGGTGCCGGTGTCCTCGCCCTCGACCTGCGCGGCGGGTCCCTCCGGCCGGCCCGGCCGCACCCGCCCTTCACCGGCCAGGTTCCCGGCCCAGGACGGCGGCGCGGACGCCGGGGGGCTGAGGGAGGCCGAGGGACGGGCGGAGCCCGAGGGGGCGGGAGCGGGGGCGTACGCGGCGGCCGTGGCGTACGGCAGCAGGACCGCCGCCAGGACCAGCAGGGGCCGCAGGGCGCGCAGTGAGTACCGCGACCACGAGGTCACGTCGGCCACCTCCCGGAACCCAGTCGTCAGGACCGACGGACACCACCCTCACATCCGGTGCCGGTCCCGGCACTCCGGGTTGCGCCGACGGGTGGAACGGGTGGACCGGCTCTCCCGGGGGGCACCACGCCGGTGAGGTGCGCACGTGCGAGACAATGGCGGCATGGAGATGCCGAGGAACGAACGGTCGCCGGAGAATCCGCAGAACCCGCAAATCCTGGTCCTGGGCCAGGACGGCATGGCGCTCGGTGGCGGAGGTGACGACGACTCCCGGGAGACCCCGCTGACGGAGCAGGTGGAGCAGCCGGCCAAGGTCATGAGGATCGGCAGCATGATCAAGCAGCTCCTGGAGGAGGTGCGCGTCGCTCCCCTGGACGAGGCCAGCCGGGTCCGGCTGAAGGAGATCCACGCCAGCTCGGTCAAGGAGCTGGAGGACGGCCTGGCGCCGGAGCTGGTGGAGGAGCTGGAGCGGCTCTCGCTGCCGTTCGCCGACGAGGCCACCCCGAGCGACGCGGAGCTGCGGATCGCGCAGGCGCAGTTGGTGGGCTGGCTGGAGGGCCTCTTCCACGGCATCCAGACGACGCTGTTCGCCCAGCAGATGGCCGCGCGGGCGCAGCTGGAGCAGATGCGCCGCGCGCTGCCCCCGGGCGTGGCCGTCGAGGGCGACGACCCCCGCGCGGGCGGCCGCTCGGGCGGGCCCTACCTCTAGGCTCCCGGGCTTTTCCCACGGTCCTGTCGGTACGAAGGGCCCGGCGGTCTCCCGCCGGGCCCTTCTCTCGTCTCTCGTCCCGCGTGCGGCCTCCGCTCAGCTGGGCGGGTTGCCGGTGGAGACCTTGAGCTGGATCTTCGGCATGTCGTCGGGGGAGACGTCCGTGTCGGCGGCCGGGAACTGCTCCATGACCGTGCCGTCGCCGTAGGTGTTCTCGTCGACGGGGATCTCCTTCAGCTCCCAGCCGGCGGCCTGGAAGCACTCCTTGACGGACTTGATGTACTTGAACTTGAAGTCCGGGACCCGGATCTTGTCCGGGTCGTCGTAGGACTCCTGCGGTTCGGTGCACTCCGTCTTGTCGATCGTCTTCGAGGTGTCGGGCCCGCGATAGCCCGCCGCGTGCGCGGAGGCGGAGCCCGAGGCGCTCGGACCGCCGCCCTCGGGGTCGCCGCCGTTGTTGTTCAGGGTCAGCGCGACGATCAGCCCGACGACGGCGACCAGCGACACCGCGACGGCGCCGATGACCACCGGCCGGCTGCCGCGGCCGCCGCCCCCGCCCGGGGACGGGGCGGGAGTCTGCGGCGTGAGGTTGTACGGCGGCGGCGTCGAGGGCGCGTGCTGCCCGTAGCCGGCCTGGGCCGGGGTCGGGTAGCCGCCCTGCTGCGGGTAGCCGTAGGCGGGCGAGGGCGCCGGGGTGCCGTACGGGTGCGGCGCCGGGGCCGGCTGGTACGGCGTCTGCACCGGGCCGGTGGGCTGGGGGCCGCTCTGGTCGACGGGCGGGAACACGGCGGAGCCGACGCCCGAGCCGGACTGCGTGGGGCCGGCGCCCGGCACGATGCTCGGCGCGCTCGGCTGGAAGGAGGCGGCGACCCGCAGGCACTCGTCGCGCATGGACTCGGCCGTCGGGAAGCGCTCGTTCGGGTTCTTCTTCAGCGCGCGGGCGACCAGCGCGTCCACGGCCGGGGGCAGCGCGCGGTTGATCGAGGAGGGCGCCACCGGCTCCTCCTGCACATGCGCGTACGCGATGGCGAGCGGCGAGTCCGCGTCGAACGGGAGCCGTCCGGTGACCAGTTGGAACAGCATGATGCCGACCGAGTACAGGTCGGAGCGGGCGTCCACGGCGCGGCCCAGCGCCTGCTCGGGGGAGAGGTACTGCGGGGTGCCGACGACCATGCCGGTCTGCGTCATCGACGTCACGCCGGACTGCATGGCGCGGGCGATGCCGAAGTCCATGACCTTCACGACACCGCGCTTGGTCATCATCACGTTGCCCGGCTTGATGTCCCGGTGGACCAGGCCCATCTCGTGGCTGACCTCCAGGGCGGCCAGCACGTCGGCGGTGATCTTCAGCGCCTTGTCGGCGGGCATCGCGCCGAACCGCCGGATGTCCTCCTCCAGCACCGAGCCCAGCGGACGGCCCTCGATGTACTCCATGACGATGTACGGCGTCGGCATGGAGTCGCCCGCGGGCGAACCGCCGGTGTCCTCGCCGGTGTCGAAGACGGAGACGATGTTGGTGTGGGTGAGCTTGGCCACTGCCTGCGCCTCGCGGCGGAACCGCTCGCGGAAGGCCGGCTCCCGGCCGAGTTCGGTGTGCAGCGTCTTGATCGCGACGTGCCGGTCCAGGACGGCGTCGTAGGCCAGGTGCACCGAGGCCATGCCGCCCTCGCCGAGGAGGTCGCGCAGCTGGTAGCGGCCCCCCGCCAGCCCCCGCCCCGCGTACCGGCCCTGTACGCCGTCCTGGCTCATGATTCCGCGTCCCCCACTTGGCCGTCAGGCGCCGTCGATGATCGAATGTCTCATTCCCGGCCAAGTCTGCCCGAGGGCACCGACACGTCAAGCTCGGTGCCCGTTCCGTGACCGTACGCGAAGGAAGCGTCGCGCAAGCGTTACAGCGGGCGTACGACCGGTGCACAGGATTTGCACGACAGCGCGTGCTGCGGGTTTGATGACCGGTCCGTCCCGGGCCGGTCCCCGTACCGGGCACGGAGCGGATCCCGGACCGGCGGCTTGCGCGGAGGCTGTAGCGTGGCCGACGGAGACCGTGACAACACCGCGCGCACCGCGGGCAGAAACGACGGCGAGGACCGATGGCACAGACGCACAGCGCCCAGGGCCCGTCCGACCCCGAGGCGGCTGGCGGCGGCATGTCAGAGACGCCGGAGATGTGGGGCAACGGCGGGCTCGTCGGCGACGGCCGGTACCGGCTGACCCACCGGCTCGGCCGGGGCGGCATGGCCGAGGTGTTCGCGGCCGAGGACGTACGCCTGGGCCGGACGGTCGCGGTCAAGCTGCTGCGCGCCGACCTCGCCGAGGACCCGGTCTCCAAGGCCCGCTTCACGCGCGAGGCGCAGTCGGTCGCCGGGCTGAACCACCACGCGATCGTCGCCGTGTACGACTCCGGCGAGGACTTCGTGGGCGGCCAGTCGGTGCCGTACATCGTGATGGAGCTGGTCGAGGGCCGCACCATCCGCGATCTGCTGCTCAACGCCGAGGCGCCGGGCCCGGAGCAGGCCCTGATCATCGTGTCCGGGGTGCTGGAGGCGCTCGCCTACTCGCACCAGCACGGCATCGTGCACCGCGACATCAAGCCGGCCAACGTCATCATCACGGACAACGGCGCGGTCAAGGTGATGGACTTCGGCATCGCCCGCGCGCTGCACGGCGCGTCCACGACGATGACCCAGACCGGCATGGTCATGGGCACCCCGCAGTACCTCTCCCCCGAGCAGGCGCTCGGCAAGGCCGTCGACCACCGCTCCGACCTGTACGCCACCGGCTGCCTGCTGTACGAACTGCTGTCGCTGCGGCCCCCGTTCACCGGTGAGACGCCGCTGTCGGTGGTCTACCAGCACGTGCAGGACATCCCCACGCCGCCCTCCGAGGCCTCCGACGCGTGCCCGCCGGAGCTGGACGGGCTGGTCATGCGCTCGCTCGCCAAGGACCCCGACGACCGCTTCCAGACGGCCGAGGAGATGCGCGGCCTGGTCCAGTACGCCCTGCAGATGCTGTACGAGCAGGGCAGCCACACCGGCACCTGGAACACCGGCCCGGTGGAGACGCACGACGGCCGGCACACCCCGGTGGCCGGGTTCGCCGGGACGAGCGTCATGGCGCATCCCATGGACGCCTCCGGCACCACGCAGATCCCCCAGCCGATCCTGCCCGGCGGGTACGGCGGCCATGACGACGGCGGCTTCGAGGGCCACGGCAACAAGGGCAGCGGCCGCGGCAAGCTGTGGATCCTGGCCGTCCTCGCGGTGGTCGCCATCGCCGCGGGCGTCGCGCTGGCGCTGAACACCACCGGCTCCGGCAGCGGCGGCACGGGCACCACCCAGTCGCCGACCCAGACGAAGACCACCGACGACAAGAAGACGCCCAGCGAGAAGCCCAGCGACACGGCGACCGACCGGTCCACCGACACGTCCACGGACGACTCCACGGGCACGGGCACCGGCACCCACTACTCGCCGACACCGACCCCGTCGTACACCCCGTCGCACACGGCCTCCAGCTACCCCACGGACGAGCCGACGGACCCCGAGACCTCCGCGGAGCCGACGGCCCCGGAGACGTCCGAGGCGCCGCCGTCCGACCCGGCGACGGAGACCGCGGGCGGCACCGACGAGGGCACCACGGACGGCACCGGGCAGGGCGGCCCTTGAAGGACACCCACGGCCCCGCCGAGCGCGTCCTGAAGCCCTTGAGCACCTGAGCCCTGAGCCGCGCCGCCCGGGCGGCGCGGCTCACTCCGCGAACGCGTCGCACACCGCGTCGTACTCGCGCGTCCACCACACCGCGAGCGCCGAGGCGGCCGGGAACTGGGGGTCCGCGCGCGTGTCGCGGCGCTCGTAGTGCCAGCGCAGCATCCAGAAGTCGTTCAGCCGCTCCCACCAGACCCGGTGCACGGCCGCCGCCAGCTCCGACGGGGTGGCGCGGGCCGCGCGCCGGTACGCGCGCGCGTAGGCCCGCACCTTCGGCAGGTCCAGCTCGCCGGCCGGCCGGACGAAGAAGATGGCGGCGGCCCGTACGGCCTCCTCGGCGCGCGGCTGCACGCCGAGCCGGTCCCAGTCCACGATCGCGGCGGGGGCGTCGCCCCGGTAGAGCAGGTTGAACGGGTGGAAGTCCCCGTGCACCCAGCCGACCGGGCCGCCGCGCGGCGGGCGCCGGTCCACGTGCTGCTCCAGCAGCGCCCGCCGCTCCAGCAGCCGGTGGCGGGCCAGCTCGTCGAAGGCGTCCGGGGGGCGGTGGCGGCGCACGTGCGCGAGCAGGTCGTCGATGAGCGCGAACGTGGCGGCCGGGTCGGCGCTCTCCACGGGGTGCGGGCCGGTGGCGGGCCGGGTGTGCCCCTTGGGGGGCATCACACGCTCCAGACAGGCGTGTACGGCCCCCAGGAGCGCCCCGAGGCGTGCGCTCTCCCCCCGGGTGAGCTGGCCGCCGTGCCGGTGCCTGCCGTCGATCCAGGGGTGCAGGGCGTATGCGTGGCCGCCGACGACGGCGACGGTGCGGCCGTCGCGGTGGGCGAGCGGCGGGGCGACGGGGACGCCGAGGTCGGCCAGGCGCTGGGTGGCCCGGTGGCGGCGTTCGATGGCCGCGGGGTCGGCGGTGTCGGGGTCGAAGTGGTGCTTGAGGAAGTAGCGGCCGCGGGTGGTGCTCAGGCGGTAGCCGCGGTTGAGCAGGCCCTGGTCGACGGGCTCGCAGGCGAGGGCGGAACCGGCGGCGTACAGGCGCAGCAAGGCACCCAGAGGGGGCGCTTGAGGCGCGGGGGGTGGTACACATGGGGGCGGCACGCGCCCGATGCTAGGGCACGGAAAGCGGCCGTGAGCTGGGCCTTGTCACAGACAGTCATCGCCGGTCGCTTTCGGTCGCGACCGGCCATGTTCCGGGTCCGCGGCTCGCCCGGCCCCGCCCCGCCGAGGCCGCCCGTGCCGGCTCCGCACGGGGAACTTCGTGATCCATCGGGCGGAACACCCGCATTCCTCCGCTTTCGCGCCCTGGGTCGGATTCACCCGCGAACTCTTCCCGTGACCTGGGTGGGCGGGATAACGTGCCGTTGCTCCGGCCTCCTGCAAGGCTGTGACCAGCGACCTTCCCCACCGCGTCGATTTACTTGGAAATCCAAGCAAAAACGCAGGTCAGGTGGGGTTTCACAGAAATGTGGCGCACTGGGTAACGTGCTTGTTGCAGGGCGCTCGCCGGGGCACCTGTCACGCCTGTTCCCGGCCGAGTGGCACCCACCCCGTGCCCGGTGGTCGGAAGCAGGTGAGCCTCCCCCAGGCTCTGATACGAGCCGGGGGACCCCAGGCCTACCGGCAACCCCGGGGGCCGGACCGACGGAGGAGCACACGTGACCGTGGACAGCAGTGCCGCGCGCAAGCCGCGACGCAGCGCCGCAGGCAAGGCCGGCACCACCGGCACCAAGCGCACCACCCGCACCAGCGCGAAGCAGAGCGGCGAACCCCAGCTCGTCCAGCTGCTGACGCCCGAGGGTGAACGCGTCCAGAACGCGGAGAACGCGGCGTACGACGCGTACGTCGCCGGGATCACCCCCGAGGAGCTGCGCGGCCTGTACCGCGACATGGTGCTCACCCGCCGCTTCGACGCCGAGGCCACCGCCCTCCAGCGCCAGGGCGAGCTGGGCCTGTGGGCCTCGCTGCTGGGCCAGGAGGCCGCGCAGATCGGCTCCGGCCGCGCCACGCGCGAGGACGACTACGTCTTCCCGACCTACCGGGAGCACGGCGTCGCCTGGTGCCGCGGGGTGAACCCGACCAACCTGCTCGGCATGTTCCGCGGTGTGAACAACGGCGGCTGGGACCCCAACGGCAACAACTTCCACCTCTACACGATCGTCATCGGCTCCCAGGCGCTGCACGCCACCGGCTACGCGATGGGCGTGGCCATGGACGGCGCCGACTCCGCCGTCATCGCCTACTTCGGCGACGGCGCCTCCAGCCAGGGCGACGTGGCCGAGGCGTTCACCTTCTCCGCGGTCTACAACGCGCCCGTGGTGTTCTTCTGCCAGAACAACCAGTGGGCGATCTCCGAGCCGACCGAGAAGCAGAGCCGGGTGCCGCTCTACCAGCGCGCCCAGGGCTTCGGCTTCCCCGGCGTCCGGGTGGACGGCAACGACGTGCTGGCCTGCCTCGCGGTCACCAAGTGGGCGCTGGAGCGGGCCCGCAACGGCGAGGGCCCCACCCTGGTGGAGGCGTACACGTACCGCATGGGCGCCCACACCACCTCCGACGACCCCACCCGCTACCGCCACGACGACGAGCGGGCCGCCTGGGAGGCCAAGGACCCGATCCTGCGGCTGCGCCGGTACCTCGAGGCCTCGAACCACACGGACGAGGCGTTCTTCGCGGAACTCGAGACGGAGAGCGAGACGTTGGGCAGGCAGGTGCGCGAAGCGGTCCGCGCCATGCCGGACCCGGACCACCTCGCCATCTTCGAGAACGTGTACGCGGACGGGCACGCGCTCGTCGACGAGGAACGAGCCCAGTTCGCCGCCTACCAGGCGTCGTTCGCGGACGCAGAGGGGGTCTGACCATGGCAACGAACACCGTGGCCACCGAGAGCGGCACCAGGACGATGGCACTGGCCAAGGCGATCAACGAGTCGCTGCGCCGCGCCCTGGAGACGGACCCCAAGGTCGTCGTCATGGGCGAGGACGTCGGCAAGCTCGGCGGCGTCTTCCGCGTCACCGACGGCCTGCAGAAGGACTTCGGCGACAGCCGCGTCATCGACACCCCGCTCGCCGAGTCCGGCATCGTCGGCACGGCCATCGGCCTGGCCCTGCGCGGCTACCGCCCGGTGGTGGAGATCCAGTTCGACGGCTTCGTCTTCCCGGCCTACGACCAGATCGTCACCCAGCTCGCGAAGATGCACGCCCGCTCCCTGGGCAAGGTCAAGCTGCCGGTCGTCATCCGCATCCCCTACGGCGGCGGCATCGGCGCGGTCGAGCACCACTCCGAGTCCCCCGAGGCGCTGTTCGCGCACGTGGCGGGCCTGAAGGTGGTCAGCCCCTCCAACGCCTCCGACGCGTACTGGATGATGCAGCAGGCCATCCAGAGCGACGACCCGGTGATCTACTTCGAGCCCAAGCGCCGCTACTGGGACAAGGCCGAGGTCAGCACCGAGGCGATCCCCGGCCCGCTGCACAAGGCGCGCGTGGTCCGCGAGGGCACCGACCTCACCCTGGTCGCCTACGGCCCGATGGTGAAGCTCTGCCAGGAGGTCGCCGACGCGGCCGCCGAGGAGGGCAAGTCGCTGGAGATCGTCGACCTGCGCTCCATCTCGCCGCTGGACTTCGACACCGTCCAGGCCTCGGTGGAGAAGACCCGCCGCCTGGTCGTGGTGCACGAGGCGCCGGTGTTCCTCGGCTCCGGCGCGGAGATCGCCGCCCGGATCACGGAGCGCTGCTTCTACCACCTGGAGGCCCCGGTGCTCAGGGTCGGCGGCTACCACGCCCCCTACCCGCCGGCCCGCCTGGAGGAGGAGTACCTGCCGGGTCTGGACCGGGTGCTCGACACCGTCGACCGTGCCCTGGCGTACTGAGGAGAGGGTCGTGACGACGATGACGGAAGCGTCCGTGCGCGAGTTCAAGATGCCCGACGTGGGCGAGGGACTCACCGAGGCCGAGATCCTCAAGTGGTACGTACAGCCGGGTGACACGGTCACCGACGGCCAGGTGGTGTGCGAGGTCGAGACCGCCAAGGCGGCCGTCGAACTGCCCATCCCCTACGACGGCGTGGTCCGCGCCCTGCACTTCCCCGAGGGCACCACGGTGGACGTGGGCACGTCCATCATCGCGGTGGACGTGTCGGGCGGGGCGGCCGCACCGGCCGCCCCGGAGCAGCCCGCGGCCGAACGGCCGAAGGCGGCGCAGGCCCCGGCCGAGCCGTCCGCGCCCGCGGCCCGCCAGCCGGTCCTGGTGGGCTACGGCGTCGCCGCCTCCTCCACCCGGCGCCGCCCGCGCAAGGGCCAGGACAGCACGGTCCCGGCACCGGCCCAGGAGGTCCCGGCCGAGCTGAACGGGCACGGCGCGGTGGCCCCGCCCGCCCCGGTGGCCCAGCCCGCACCCGCGGCCCCGTCCGGCGGTGCGGCGCGCCCGCTGGCCAAGCCCCCGGTGCGCAAGCTGGCCAAGGACCTGGGCGTCGACCTCGCCGCGGTGACCCCGTCCGGCCCCGGCGGCGTCATCACGCGCGAGGACGTGCACGCGGCGGTGGCCCCGCCGCAGTCCGCGCCCGCCGCCCCGCAGACGCGGGAGTCCGCTGCGGCGGCCGCGCCCTCCGCCGCGCCGGTGGCGGTGTACGACGGCGCCCGTGAGACCCGCGTCCCGGTCAAGGGCGTGCGCAAGGCGACCGCGCAGGCCATGATCGGCTCGGCGTTCACGGCGCCGCACGTCACGGAGTTCGTGACGGTGGACGTCACGCGCACGATGAAGCTGGTCGAGGAGTTGAAGCAGGACAAGGAGATGGCCGGTCTGCGGGTCAATCCGCTGCTGCTCATCGCCAAGGCCCTGCTGGTCGCCATCCGGCGCAACCCGGAGGTCAACGCCTCCTGGGACGAGGCGGCCCAGGAGATCGTGCTCAAGCACTACGTCAACCTGGGCATCGCCGCGGCCACGCCGCGCGGTCTGATCGTGCCGAACATCAAGGACGCCGACGCCAAGACGCTGCCGCAGCTGGCCGCCGCGCTGGGCGAGCTGGTGTCCACGGCCCGGGAGGGCCGGACGTCCCCGGCCGCGATGCAGGGCGGCACGGTGACGATCACCAACGTCGGCGTCTTCGGCGTCGACACCGGCACGCCGATCCTCAACCCCGGCGAGTCGGCGATCCTCGCGGTCGGCGCGATCAAGCTCCAGCCGTGGGTGCACAAGGGCAAGGTCAAGCCCCGCCAGGTCACCACCCTGGCGCTCAGCTTCGACCACCGCCTGGTCGACGGCGAGCTGGGCTCCAAGGTGCTGGCCGACGTGGCCGCGGTCCTGGAGCAGCCGAAGCGCCTGATCACCTGGGCCTGACCACCTGGTCCTGAGCCCGCGCCCAGAGGGGCCGTACGCAGAGGGGCCGTACGCAGAGGGGCCCGCCGCATGCCGCGGCGGGCCCCTCTGCCGTGCGGTGACCGGTGTCAGCCGATCTTGGCGAAGCCGTAGGTGAGGAGCTTCTTCGCGTCCGCCTCGCGCTGGGCGATGGAGGTGGAGGCGAGGACGGTGGCGACGACCGTCTTGCCGTTGCGGGTGGCGGCGACGACGAGGCAGTACTTGGCCTCGGGGCCGGAGCCGGTCTTGACGCCGATGGTGCCGCTGTAGCTGCTGAGGAGCCCGTTGGTGTTGGTCCACGGGTTCATCGTGCGGGTGCCGCCGGTCTTGGTGACCGTCTTCGCCGTGTAGGACTTGGTCTTGACGATCGTGCGGAACGTGGAACTCTTCAGCGCGTTGCTGGCCAGCTTGGTCAGGTCGCGCGGCGTCGAGTAGTTGGAGCCGTTGCCGATGCCGTCGAACGAGTCGAAGTGCGTGTTCGTCAGGCCGAGGCTCTTGGCGGTGGTGTTCATCTTGCCGATGAAGGACTTCACGCGCGCGGCGCGGGTGGAGCCGGAGCCGTACTTGTCGGCCAGCGCGTAGGCGGCGTCGCAGCCGGACGGCAGCATCAGGCCGTACAGCAGCTGGCGGACGGTCACCTTGTCGCCGACGATCAGGTGGGCCTGCGAGGCGTTGTTGGCGACGACGTAGTCGCTGTAGGCCTTCTGGATGGTGACCTTGGAGTCGAGGTTCAGGTTCGACTGGGCCAGCACGACCTTGGCGGTCATGATCTTCGTGGTGGAACCGGTGGAGCGCTTGGTGTCCGCTGCCTTGGTGTACAGCGTCTTGGCCGTCGCGTTGTTCATCACATAGCCGCCCTTGGCCACGATCGAGGGCGTCGTGACGGCCTGCGCGGGAGCCGCGGAGAAGGCGCCCGCGGCGAGCAGCGCGCCGGAGGAGACGGCGACGGCGGTTGCTCTGCGGACGCGGGTGCCTGCAATACCGGTAATCAAAGTGATGTACCCCGATTGTCTTGAATGCCCTTGATATGCGGCCGAGTTGGTGGCGGGAAAGGAGGGCCGCACGTGTGTGACACGTAAGTAGCACAGAAGGTTGTGCGTCCTGCGCGGAACCGTCCACATCGCGGACGGGGAACGCCTTGCGTACGTGTTGTATCTATGCTGTGGGCATGCCTTCCGCGCCCCCCGCCCCGCTCCGCCGGCCGCCCGCCGCCGACCGCGTCTACGCCCACGTCAAAGAGGCCGTCCTGGAGCGCCGCTACGAGGGCGGGACGCTCCTGACCGAGGGCGAGCTGGCCGAGGCCGTCGGCGTCTCCCGCACCCCCGTGCGCGAGGCCCTGCTGCGGCTGGAGGTCGAGGGGCTGATCAGGCTCTACCCGAAGAAGGGCGCCCTGGTGCTGCCCGTCTCCGCGCAGGAGATCGCGGACGTGGTGGAGACCAGGCAGCTGGTCGAGGAGCACGCGGCGCGCAAGGCCGTGCCCGCGCCGCCCGCCCTGCTCGAACGGCTGGCGGAGCTGCTGGCGCGGCAGCGGGCGCAGGCCGCCGCCGGTGACCTGGCCGCCGCCGCCGTCACCGACCGCTGCTTCCACGCCGAGATCGTGCGCAGCGGCGGCAACGAGATCCTCTCCCGGCTCTACGACCAGCTGCGCGACCGCCAGCTGCGGATGGGCGTCGCCGTCATGCACTCCCACCCCGACCGGATCGCCAAGACGCTCGCCGAGCACGCGGAGATCCTGGAGGCGCTGCGCGCCGGGGACGCGGACGCGGCCGTCGAGGTCGTGCACCGGCACGTGAGCTGGTTCTCCCACCTGGCGCGGGGTGAGGTCCGGTGAGCGGACGCTCCACCCGTCCGGGTGACCCCGCCGCGCCGCTCGGCAGGCCCGGCGAGCCGCCCGGCGGCCGGCGCGCCGTCGCGGTCTGGGGCATCGGCGTCGCGGTCTACTTCGTGGCGGTGATCTTCCGCACCTCCCTGGGGGTGGCCGGCCTCGACGCGGCCGACCGCTTCCACGTCAACGCCTCGGCCCTGTCGACGTTCTCCATCCTCCAGCTGCTGGTCTACGCCGGCATGCAGATACCCGTCGGCCTGCTGGTCGACCGGCTGGGCACCAAGAAGGTGCTGAGCATCGGCGCGGTGCTGTTCACGGCCGGGCAGCTGGGCTTCGCCTTCTCCCCCTCCTACGGCACGGCCCTCGCCTCCCGGGCGCTGCTCGGCTGCGGGGACGCGATGACCTTCATCAGCGTGCTGCGGCTGGGCACCCGCTGGTTCCCGGCCCGCCGCGGCCCGCTGGTCGCGCAGCTCGCGGGGCTGGTGGGCATGGCCGGCAACCTGGTCTCCACGCTCGTCCTGGCCCGCCTGCTGCACGGCGTCGGCTGGACCCCGGCGTTCGCGGGCAGCGCGGTGGCCGGCGCGGTCGTCCTCGTCCTGGTCCTGCTGTTCCTCAAGGACCACCCCGAGGAAGACGAGCCGGGCCCCCTCCCGCACCAGGGCGCCCGCTACGTGCGCCGGCAGATCGCCGCCTCCTGGCGCGAACCCGGCACCCGCCTGGGTCTGTGGGTGCACTTCACCACCCAGTTCCCGGCGATGGTCTTCCTGCTGCTGTGGGGCCTGCCGTTCCTGGTCGAGGACCAGGGCCTGACCCGGGGCACCGCGGGCGAGCTGCTCACCCTGGTCGTGCTGTCCAACATGGCCGTCGGGCTGGTCTACGGCCAGGTCGTCGCCCGGCACCACGCGGCCCGGCTGCCGCTGGCCCTGTCCACGGTCGCGGCCACCGCCGCCGTGTGGGCGGCGACCCTCGCCTGGCCCGGCGACCACGCGCCCAGGTGGCTGCTGGTGGTGCTGTGCGCCGTGCTGGGCGCCTGCGGCCCGGCGTCGATGCTCGGCTTCGACTTCGCCCGCCCGGCCAACCCGCCCGAGCGTCAGGGCACCGCCTCCGGCATCACCAACATGGGCGGTTTCGTCGCCTCCATGACGACGCTGTTCGCGGTCGGCGTCCTGCTGGACGCCACCGGCGACGACTACGCCGTCGCCTTCTCCTCCGTCTTCGTCCTCCAGGCCCTGGGGGTCTCCCAGATCCTGCGGCTGCGCGCCCGCGCGGCCCGCCGGGAACGGGAGCGCCGGGTGGCGAGCCGCGTGGAGACGGTGCACGTGCCCGCGTGAGGGCACCGCCGCCCGACGGGCGGGCGCCCGGGTGTCCGCCCGCCCCTCAGCCGCTCGGGCCGTCAGCCGCTCAGGCGGCGACCGGTACGAGGGTGAGGTAGGCGAGTCCGAGGACGCCCCGGTAGCTCATCCACTGCCCCCGGTGCCGGTCGAGGCGCTCGCGGGTCTCGGCCGCCAGCGGATGCCCCGGATGCGCGGCCAGCCACACCTCCGCGTCCGCCTGGTACGCCGACTCGAACTCCTCCCACTCCTGAAGGCTCGCCGTCTCCACCCACTCGGGCCGGAACCCGGCGGCCACGGCGGCGTCCAGCAGCGCCGCCAGGGGGAGCTGGTCGCCGGCGGAGGCACCCGGCCACATACCGGCCAGCTCGGCCCCGGTCGGCTCACGCTGCCAGAACCCCTCGCCGAACACCACCCGCCCGCCGTCGCTCACCAGCCGGCGCAGCTCGCCCAGCGCCTCGGCGGTGCCCTCGGGCGGCTCGGCGTCGCTCAGGGCGTGCCCGGAGCCCAGGCACAGCACCAGGTCGGCGGGGCCGCGCGTCGTCCCGGTCGCGGACTCCTCGTGGAAGCTCACCCGGTCCGCCAGGCCCCGCTCCTCGGCGTTGCGGCGCCCGCGCGCCAGGTCCTCACCGCTGACGTCGATCCCGGTGCCCCGGGCCTGCGGTACGGCGTCCAGCACCCGCAGCAGCAACTCGCCCCAGCCGCAGCCGATGTCGAGCACGCTGCGCGGAGCGTTCGCGGCTAGGCGCCGCACCAGGGCCTCGGCCCGGCCCTCGGAGAGGGGGTTGTGGAAGGTGAGGCGGGTGAGGCGGGGAGGCCGCTCGTCGAGGGCCGCGGGTGCGGGGGCGCTGTCGGTCGTCATGGCGGCACACGCTAGTTCCGGCACCGCCCCCGGCGACACCGGATTTGCGCGCGGCGGCAGGCCCTACTTCGTCACCCGGAAGTTGCGCAGGATCGCCGCCGTCAGCTCCGGGTCGCCCTCGGCCTTCACCCGGTCCGCGACCGCCTCCGGCGTCACCCGCCCGCAGGCCAGCCGCACGTAGGTCTCCCAGTCCAGGCCGAGGGTGGCGGCCGGGCCGAGCGCGGGGGTGCTCTCCAGGGTGCCGCGGCCCTGGATGTCGACGCGGATGGTGCGCAGGAACTCCACGGGCCCGTGCACGTCGAAGACGATCGCCGAGCTGCGCGGCGCGTTCGCCGCCTCGGCCACGACCCGGGGCAGTTCGCCGAGCAGCACGTCCCGGGTGACGTACGCGCCCGGCGAGTCGAGGTTGCCGGGGCGGCCGAGGGCGGCGCGCAGGTCCTGCTCGTGCACCCACACGTCGAACGCCCGGTTGCGCATGGCCTCTTCGAGGGTGATCTCGGTGCCGAGCGGGCCGCGCACCTTGGTGCCGGGGTCACGGGACTCGTTGCGCAGCTGCCGGTTGCGGCGGATGACGGTGTACTCCAGCTCGGACGTCATCTCCGGTGCCGTGTGGTGGCGGCGGACGTCGACCTGCATCTCCATGTACCGCTGGTGCGCGTCGGTGACGTGGAAGAGGTCGCGGGGGAGGGTGTGGATGGGCCGCGGGTCGCCGAGCATCTCGCAGTCCATGCCGATGACGTGGGACACGATGTCGCGGACCGACCATCCCGGGCACGGGGTCCGCCGGTTCCACTCGCCCTCCGCAAGGGGCAGCACCAGCTCGGATATCGCGTCGATGGAGTGGGTCCAGGCGTCGGCGTAGGGCTGGAGGGTGGGATGCAGACTCACGGAAACGGGACCCCTCGGCGGTCGGTACTCGGGCAGGTGGCGGCGGCGCTGCCGGCGGGCGTGGCTGCTGACGGCGGGTGTCTCGGAAACTCCCCCCGGCTGTCGGCTGCGCTCGAATCTGGGGGACCCCCAAGTTACGCTGCTGTGCGGTACCCCGGCAGTGCTTTCGTGTGACGATCGTAGGCCTGTGTGGACAACTAGAGTGCAGGACGGTGGTAGTGTGCGCGCCTCGCTGATCCAGATCGCCGTGGACGAGGACGAATCGGCCGAGTCCCGGCGGCGCCGGACGGCCGCACTGGTGCGCGAGCAGGCCGGTGCCGACCTCGTCGTCCTGCCCGAGCTGTGGACCACGGGCGCCTTCGCCTACGAGGAGTTCGGCCGCGAGGCCGAGCCGCTCGACGGTCCCACGCACGAGGCGATGGCCAAGGCGGCGAGCGACGCGGGCGTCTGGCTGCACGCGGGCTCCGTCCCGGAACGGGACCCCGACGGCACCCTCTACAACACCTCCCTCGTCTTCTCCCCCTCCGGGGACCTCGCGGCCGCCTACCGCAAGATCCACCGCTTCGGCTTCGACAAGGGCGAGGCCGTGCTGATGGGCGCCGGGCGGGAGCCGGTGACGGTCCGTCTGCCCGCGACCACCCTGGGCCTGGCCACCTGTTACGACCTCCGTTTCCCCGAACTCTTCCGCGCCCTGGTCGACGACGGCGCCGAGACCCTGGTGATCCCGGCGGGCTGGCCCGAGCGGCGGCGCGGGCACTGGACGCTGCTGGCCCGGGCCCGGGCGGTCGAGAACCAGGCGTTCGTCCTCGCCTGTGGAACGGCCGGGACGCACGCCGGGGTTCCGCAGGCCGGTCACTCGATCGTGGTCGACCCGTGGGGCGAGGTGCTGGCCGAGGCGGGCGCCGGCGAGGAGGTCCTCACCGTCGAGTTCGACCCTGCGCGCACCGCGACGACCCGGGAGCAGTTCCCCGCGCTCAAGGACCGCGTCCTGGGCCTGCGCCCGCCCCGCCGGTAACGGCAACCGGGAAGGCCCGGACAGGTGCGGGCCGAGAGGTCCGGCAGTTTCGTTTGGATCATCGGGCGGACCAGAGGAAGATGCCCGCGATGTGGAGTCCGGCCAAGTAGATGGTGGCTGTCTTCTCGTAACGGGTG